>DATKJS010000094.1:0-28443 GCA_035543515.1 Terriglobales bacterium
CCTCCTCGCCGAGGAGGGCCTCGAACACCCCGCCGTTGGCGTCGAAGCAGGAGGAGAACAGGATGGCGTCCTCGAACCCGAAGAACCGGGCGAGCCGGCCCTCGAGCTCGCGGTGCCGGTCCTGCGTGCCGCAGATGAAGCGCACCGAGGACAGCCCGTAGCCCCGCTCGTCGAGCGCCCGGCGGGCGGCCTCCATGAGTCGGGGGTGGGAGGAGAGGCCGAGGTAGTTGTTGGCGCAGAAGTTGAGGACCCGGGCCCCCGACTCGGTGCGGATCTCGACCCCCTGGGGCGTCGTCAGCACGCGCTCCGTCTTGAAGAGCCCGCGGTCCCGGATGCGCTGGAGCTCGGCTGCCACGTGGTCCTTGAATCGTCCGTACATGGTCGTGCTCCCTTCGAAGCCGGGGATATTATAGGGGGAAGCCCGGGAAAAGCAAGGACGCCGCCGGCTCCGTTAGGGCCTCCGGTCGAGGAGGCCGAGAGCGTCCTCTATCCCGAGATAATGATGGCCCGCGAGGCGCCCGTCAAGGACGAGACCGAAGGCTCCATAAGGAGAGGGAGACCGGGTTTGGACATCGGCGGCCGTCAGGAATTCGACGATTCTGGCCTCGGCCTTTTTTCGAGCCGCGGCCTCCAAGAGGATCCGGCCCGCGTTTGGATGATAGGGGCACTGGCCCGAGCTGATAATGGTCAGCCCCGTCCCGAACCGAGCCGCGCGCGTCGTCCAATCGCGGGGGAATGACGGCTCTGGTCCGGGCCTGAGCTTCTTGACCATCAAGGCAAACGACGGAGGGGACGCATCGACGGCCTTGAAACCGCACTGCCCGAGCGCTCTTTTCCCGGCCAGCCAGTTCCCCTCGCTCACGGCCATGGCCACGCCGGCCATTCGGGATCTTCGAGCGTCCTCGATGCATTCTTCGACGAGCGCGCCCCCGAAACCCTTCCCCTCGCTCTTCCCAATGACCCAGAGGCAATGGATGACCATCTAGCCCGCGGCGTTGACGGCGCGCCAGGCATATTCGCCGGGGATGTCCTCGATAAAGCCGCGCTCCGGGAGCTTCAACATCTTAATCCGCAACCCTTCGTCGAACCGGTCCCGGGCCCAGGCGAGCTTCCTGAGGAACCCCTCGGATTTCCTTCTGCTCATGTAGCAAAAGAAGCCCGTCTCCTCGATATTCGTCCGGTCTACGGTGATGATCTCCATCTTCTTCGTCATCTTCTTCGCCTTAGGGGGCAGGAATTGGACACCCTGGCCGCCATTCTATCCGACGTCACCCCCGGCGGCTACGGGAAAGCCGGGGTCACGTCCCCGATCCACATGTCCCCCGCCGCGGCCCGGACGTCCGGTCAGCGGCCGGCGACCTCCCGGACGTGGTCGATGATGAGGGACGTGGCCCGGGCCATCTGTTCGAAGTCGATGAGGTCGATGGTGTCCCGAGGCGTATGATGCTCCCGGAACCCGCCCGAGCCGAGGATGATCGCCGGCCGCTTGTCGAGGACGAAGCTCCAGCTGTCGCTCCCGGCCACGACCTGGAGATACTTCTTGATGTCCTCGTACCGGGCTTTGTAATCCGGGACGCGGTTCGCGGCCGCATCGAAAGGGGCCTTCCGGGACATGGGGCCGATGGCGAAGATCCCCGGAAAATCGCGGTGCCGGCTCCCGATCTGCTCGACGTTGATGTTCATCACCACCGAATCCAAGGGGACGGGGGGATCCTTTACGAACTCGAGGGAGCCCGAGTGGCCGACCTCCTCCCCGGTGAAAAGGACGAACAAGACCGAGCGTTTTGGAGGCGCGGCGGCCAGGACGCGCGCCGCCTCCATGACGGCGGCGCAGCCGCTGGCGTCATCGTTGGCCCCGGGATAGGCCACGCCCTCGATCTTCCCGAGATGGTCGAGGTGAGCGCCCAGCGTGACGAACTCGTCGCGGAGGGTGGGGTCCGAGCCCCGGAGCAGGGCGACGACGTTGCGGCATTCGGGCACCTCCGGCCGAGGGGAGGGAACCGGCTGGAAGAAGAGTCGCTTCCCGTCGGTTTGAGCCCACGCGGGTTCGAGCCCGATCGAGCCAAAAAACTGCGCCGCGTACTCGGCGGCCCGCCGGTAGCCCGCGGAGCCCGATTTGCGCCCTTCCATCTCGGCGGAGGTCAGTCGTTCAAGGTGGCCCTTGAGCCCCGCCGTAAGGGCCGGGTCGGACGTCCATCCGGGACTGGGACGAGGCGCCGTCTCCTCCCCGGTGGCCCGGTTGAAGAGGAAGAGGGCCGCCGTCAAGGACACGGCGATGACCGCCGGCCGGACGCCGAGCCGCAATGGGCGCATGTTCAACTCCTTGTCCCAGGCCAGCCGGCCGGTTTCCTGCCGGCGAACCGGCCTGTGATTCCTCGATATTACCGTAAGTCCTCCCGGCTGCGCAACGTCCGCCGAGCTCTGGGAGATATCGCCCGAGGCCTGTGTCCCCGTTCTTCACGGCCCCCGGCAAATTGACCAGCGTTGGGGGTTGGGATATAAACGGGGCGCGATGGACGGGGAAAAAGGGCGCGCCCTGGTCTGCCTCGCGCTGGCCGAGTCCCTCGGCATGTCGGTCTGGTTCTCGGCCTCGGCCGTCGTGCCGGCCCTCGCCAGGGCATGGAGCTTGGGCCCGTCCGGCATGGCCTGGCTGACGATGTCGGTCCAGCTCGGCTTCGTCGCCGGCGCGCTCGGCTCCGCCGTTCTCAACTTCGCCGACCGGCTCCCCTCGACCGCTCTTTTCTCCGTATCGGCGCTCCTCGCCGCGGGAGCGACGGCCCTCGTTCCAGCCGCGGCGTCCTCTCCGGCGACGGCCTTCGCCCTCCGCTTCCTGACCGGGTTCTTCCTGGCCGGCGTCTATCCCGTCGGCATGAAGATCATGGCCACGTGGACCCGGAGCGATCGCGGCTTCGGGATCGGCCTCCTCGTCGGGGCGCTGACCCTGGGCGCGGCCGCCCCCCATCTCGTCCGGGCCCTCGGCGCGGCCGGGAACTGGCGGGGCGTCCTCTACGCGAGCGCCGCCCTCGCCGCGGCCGGCGGAATCGTCGCCCTTCTCTTCGTCCGCGAGGGACCGGACCGCACGCCCGCGCCCCGCTTCGACTGGAGGTACGCCGGCGGGATCTGGCGGGACCGGGCCATCGTCCTGGCCAACTTCGGCTATTTCGGTCACATGTGGGAGCTCTACGCCATGTGGACCTGGGTCCCGGTCTTCCTCGCCGCCGCTTTCCGGGCCACGGGCGCCGCCGGCCGCACGGCCGACCTGGCCGCCTTCGCCGCCGTCGCTGCGGGCGGCGCGGGCAGCCTTATCGCGGGCAGGCTCGCCGACCGTTTCGGCCGGACCGCCGTAACGTCCGCGTCCATGACAGTGAGCGGCCTTTGTTGCCTTACGGCGGGCCTCTTTTTCGGGGGAAATGTCTGGCTTCTCGTCGCCGTCTGCATCGTTTGGGGATTCGCCGTCGTGGCCGATTCGGCGCAGTTCTCGGCGGGCGTGAGCGAGCTCTGCCCTCCGGAGCGGACAGGCACCGCCCTGACGCTTCAGACGAGCCTTGGGTTCCTGCTGACTCTGGTGCCGATCCGGCTCATCCCGACCCTTGCGCGAGCCCTGACCTGGCGATGGGCGTTCGCCGTCCTGGCCCTCGGCCCGGCCGCGGGCATCTGGGCCATGCTGAGCCTGCGCCGCCTGCCAGCCGCTTCGAAGATGTCCTCCGGCCGCCGCTAATGGCCTCTCCCCAAAATCACTTCCGGTGGACGACGGTCGTCGAGGCCTGGGCCGTCGGCATGACCGCGACCTCGCTGACGTTGACGTGCGGCGGCCGCGTGGCGCACCAAACGACGGCGTCGGCGATGTCGTCGGGCCTGAGCGGCGTCAGCCCCTCGTAGACCTTGGCCGCCTTCGCGGCGTCGCCGTGGAAGCGGACGAGGCTGAATTCCGTCTCGACCATGCCCGGGGAGACCTCGGTCACCCGGATGGGCGTCCCGCTGAGGTCGAGCCGCAGCCCCTGGGAGAGGGCCCGGACGGCGAACTTCGTGGCGCAGTAGACATTGCCGTTGGGGTACACCTCGTGCCCGGCGATCGAGCCGATGTTGATGATGTGGCCGCTTCCGCGCGCGACCATGCCCGGGATGACGGCGCGGCTGACGTAGAGCAGGCCCTTGATGTTCGTGTCGATCATCTCCTCCCAATCGCTGACGAGCCCCTCGTGGAGCTTCGAGAGGCCGCGGCTGAGGCCGGCATTGTTGACTAGGACCTCGATCGTTTGCCAGCCCTCGGCCAGGCCGCCGATGGCCTTCTCGACGGCCGCCCGGTCGCGGACGTCTACGGCGAACGCATGGACCGGAACCCCGGACTCCTTCTTGAGCTCCGCGGCCAGGGCCTTGAGCCGGTCGGCCCGCCGGGCGCAAATGAGGAGCTTGGCCCCCTCGGCGGCGAAGGCCCGGGCGCACGACCGTCCGATGCCCGCGCTGGCGCCGGTGACGAAAACGACCTTGCCCTTCAAAGAGTTCATGTCCGCTCTCCTCGAGATCCCTCGCGTCGGTCCCGCGCCTCGCGCGCGTATCGGCGGGCGCGGGGAGGAAACTCAGCATATAAGGGACCTCCGCGGCAAGTCAAGAGCCCGGCCCGGACGCGGGCAAGCGCGACGGCTGAATCCGGAAATGAGCCTTGTGTCCCTGAATCCGCGCGGCTATACTGGAGCCGAGACTCAGGATGATCCAGATCCCGTACGACGCGGTCGGCATCGGGATCGGCATCATCCTCGGAGTCTGGGCGCTCGTCCAGGCCGAGTCGGCCGGCGGCCGCGTCCTCATCGCCGGGCTGATGCTCGCCATCTTCTTCCTGCCGGCCGTGTGGGGCGGCCCGGGCGGACATCTCGCCCGGCTCATCGCCTGGGTCGTGTTCGGCATCGGCTGTTATGTTTATATCAAGCTTCGCGGCGTCCCGCTCCGGTGAGGGCGCCTCGGACGAGGAGGGAACAATGAGCGAGAAAAGAATGGCGCGCCGGGACTTCCTGGCTTCCGTCATGGCGAGCCTCCCCCTGGCGGCCCTGGACTGGGGGAGCTTCCCGCAGGGCAAGCCCGGCGCTTCCCCCAGGGAAAACGACTTCGACGCGATCATCATCGGCGCGGGCCTCGGGGGCCTGAGCTGCGGCGCGGCCTTCGCCCGCCAGGGCTTCCGGCCCCTCGTTCTCGAGAAGCACCTCAAGCCGGGGGGCTACGCGACGACCTTCCAGCGGCCGGGCGGCTTCGTCTTCGACGCGTCGCTCCACTCGACGACCGTTTCCGCCCGCAACGGCGTCTTCGACCTCATCCCGGGCTTCCCGGAGATCAAGGGCATCGAGTTCGTCCCCCACCGGACGCTCTACCGCGCCATCTTCCCCGAACACGACATCCGCGTCCCCGACCGGAACCTCGCCGGCTACATCGCCGACCTCGTCTCGAAGTTCCCCGCCGAGAAGGCCGGGATCGAGGGCCTGTTCGCCGACATGGAGGGCCTGGCCGCGGACGTCGCGAAGGTCCAGGCCGCCGCGGGCAAGCTCGACATGACGCGCTTCGCCCAGGACTACCCGTTCCTGGCCAAGAGCTTCGGCAAGACCTGGGGGGCCATGGTCGACGCCCGGCTCAAGGACCCCAAGCTCAAGGCTATCGTCTCAGCGCTGTGGGGTTACTACGGCCTGCCGCCGTCGCGGCTCTCCCCCTTCTACTACGCCCTGCCGACGATCGGCTATCTCCAGGGGGGCGGATTCTATCCGGTCGGCAAGTCCCAGAAGATGAGCGACGCCTTCGCCGACTTCATCGAATCGCACGGTGGCCGGGTCATGCTCAGGGCGCGGGTCGAGAAGATCCTGGTCAAGGATGGCGCCGCCTGCGGCGTGCGCACGGCCGACGGCCGCGAGTTCACCGGCCGCGCCGTCGTCTCCAACGCCAACGCGCCGGACACGCTCGGCAAGATGATCGACGACCGCGACCTCGTCAAGCCGTCCCTGGCCCGCATGGAGAAGCTCAGCATCGGCCTCTCCACCTTCCAGGTCTTCCTCGGCCTCAAGAAGGACCTCGTCCGCGAGCTCCGCGTCAAGGATACGGAGATCTTCTATAACACCGGGTACGACATCGAGGCGGACTACGCGGCGGCGGTCCGCGGCGATTTCACCAACCCCGGCTTCGCCGCGACGCTCTACGACAACCTTTACAAGGGCTATTCGCCGAAGGGCAAGAACACGCTCTCCGTCATGACGCTCCAGGGCTTCGACCACTGGGCCAAGTACGAGGCAGACTATTTCGCCGGGAAGAAGGAGGCGTATCGGGCCGAGAAGCTGCGCATGGCCGACATCCTCATCGACCAGGCGGAGCGCATCCTGCTGCCGGGGCTGCGCAAGGCGATCGAGGTCCGGGATGCCGCGACGCCCCTGACCAACCTTCGCTATACGGCGAACCCGCGCGGCGCCATCTATGGCTGGGACCAGACCCTGGACAACGCCGGCCAGGCGCGGTTCCCGTCGCGGACGCCCGTCAAGAACCTCTACCTCGCCGGGGCCTGGACCTTCCCCGGCGGCGGCTACATGGCCTGCATCCCGAGCGGGCTCCTGGCCTTCGCCGAGGTCATGAGAAGCTGGCAAAAATAGGCATGGCCCGCCCATCGCCGCTGCCGCCGCCGCTCCCGTCCTGGAGGAAATGGCTGATCGCCGCCAGGCCATGGTCCTGGCCCGCCTCGACCATGCCCGTCGTCTTCGGCACGGCCCTCGGCGTCGTCATCGGCGGGGCCCGCTTCTCCCCCCTTCGGTTCCTCTGGGCCGTCGCCACCATGGTCGCGCTCCACAGCGCGGCCAACATGCTGAGCGACGTCTTCGACTTCCGCGCCGGCCTGGACACGGAGGTGACGCCGGTCAGCGGGGCCGTCGTCCGCGGGCTCCTTTCGGACCGCGCGGTACAGGCCGGCGCCGTCGCCCTCTTCGCCCTGGGCGGCGCGTCCGGGCTCCTCATCGCCCTCTCGACCGGCCGGGAGCTCCTGCTCATCGGCGGCCTCGGCCTGGCCATCGGCGCGGGCTACCCGCTGCTCAAGACGGCCGCCCTGGGCGACCTGGCCGTGTTCCTCGATTTCGGGCTGCTCGGCTCGGCCGGCGCCTGGATGGTCCAGACGCGGGCATTCTCCTGGCTGCCGCTCGTTTGGGCCCTGCCCATGGCCATGCTCGTTGTCGCCATCCTTCACGCCAACAACTGGCGCGACGCCGTCTCGGACGAGGCTCACGGCGTGAGGACCGTCGCCGGGCTCCTCGGCGACAGGGGCTCGCTCGTCTACTACGGCGTCCTCGTCTTCGGCGGCTTCGTCATCGACCCGCTCTTCATCGTCGTCCCCCGCCTCGCCGGAGGCCCCCTGCGTCCCATGCCCTGGACTTTCCTCATCGTCTTCCTGGCCCTGCCGAGCGCCCTCAAGCTCTGGGGCCGGGCGGTGCGGCGGGCGGCGCCGCGGCGGCCGATGGACTTCGTCATCCTCGACGGGGCCACGGCCAGTTACAACCTCGTCTTCGGGTTGCTCTCGACAGCCGCCGTGCTTCTCGAAGGGCTCCTGCGGTGGCCGTGACTCGGACGAGCCCCCGCCCCTCGGCCAGGGCCTTCGCCGTTATCGCCGCGGCCGGGGCTATCGCCTTCGCCGCGGTCTTCCGCTTCCAGAGGATCGGGCGGCTCGATTTCTTCGCCGCCTTCGCCGTTATCGCCGCCCTGGCCGCCGCGGCGAGCTTCGCCGCCGACCCGGGCTACGCCGGCCGGGTCGCCGCCGACCTCCGCTCGCGGCCCGCCGCGAAGGCCGCGGCCGGGCTGGTCTCGGCCGCCGTCCTTTACATCATGTTCGTCGCCGGAGGGACCGTCTCCCGGCTCTTCCTGCCCTGCGCCGCGGCGGACATCGCGCGGGTCTACGCCCTCAAGTCTGGGCTTCCGGCGGCGCGCGTTGCTCTCCTCGTCGGGCTCGTCATCGGGCCCGCGGAGGAGCTCTTCTGGCGGGGGTTCGTTCAGGAGCGCCTGGCGGGGATGACCGGCCGGACCGGCGGCTGGCTGCTCGCGGCTCTGGTCTACGCCGCGGTCCACGTCCCGACCGTGAACCCCATGCTCGTCCTGGCCGCGGCCGTCTGCGGCCTTTTCTGGGGCGGGCTCTATGCGAGGTTCCGCTCCCCCCTCCTCAACGTGGTCAGCCACACGGTCTGGGACCTGCTCATCTTTGTCGTCCTCCCACTTTGAGGCCTCAGCCGCGGAGGTGCTCGAGGAGGATGCGAAGGCCGATCCCGATGAGGATGAGGCCGCCCAGCACCTCGGCCCACCTCCCCGCGGTCCGGCCGATGATGGGGCCCAGTCGGGCCCCGAGGCCGGTCAATAGGAAGCTGACGGCGCCGATGACGGCGGCCGGGTAGAGGATCGCGGCCTTCATGACGCCCAGGCTCACGCCGACGGCCAGGGCGTCGAGGCTCGTGGCCACGGACAGCACGAGAAGCCGTCCGCCCCGGGTCTGGTCGGGCCGGCAGGCCTTCTCTTCCTCGCTCAGGCCGAAGGACTCGTAGATCATCCGGCCGCCGATTGCCGCGAGCAGCCCGAAGGCGATCCAGTGGTCGGCGCCCTTCATGAACCGGACGACCCCCTCCCCGGCCAGCCAGCCGACGACGGGCATACCGAACTGGAAGGCGCCGAAAGAGGCGGACATGCGGACCGTCTGCCGACCCGAGAGCCCCCGCTGGCCGCAGGCCAGACCCATAGACACGGCGAAGCAGTCCGTGCCCAGGGCCACGGCCAGCCCGAAAACCATGGCGAACGGCACCGGCAGTCCCTCCCGCGAGCGCCCATTATATCAGAATCGCCGTTCCACGCCGCACGGCTCCTGCTCGGGTATGCCCCCGCTCTCGGTGGCGCCGAGGCCGTCCTTATCCCCCGCACCCCGGGAACCTGTCCCGGTTCCCCCGTCGGCAAGGCAGACGGGCCCCCTTCCAAACGGGGTCTTTCGGACGGCCCCGGCGCCGCCTCCGCTCATTCCTCCCGAGTGCCTGAGGGCCTCGAGATTGGCCGGAGCGTCATGTGTGGTTCAGCCTCCCCGAAGTGTTATAAACAAGGGACGGGTGGCCCGATGCTAGTCCCCGCCCGCCCGAGGCGGAAGGGGATTGCGCGAGAGCGCTGGGGGGGGGTCCAGGGGGAGGCTCCCCCCCCGGTCCGAGGAAGGCTTCCGGCAAGCCGAGGAGGGGTGGTTCAGGAGGGGGCACTTGCCCCTCCGCCCCACGGGGGGATGGGTGGAGCCGAGGCCGGACGGGGACGCGTCGGGACAGGACCCGTCCCACCTTTAAACGTAACGCGCCGGGGCAGGACCCGTCCGGCCTTTCATGTTATAATAGGGGATTAAGCATCCCCCATGGCAAGCACAGAGTCGATCGTCCTTCGCGGCGTCAAGGTCCACAACCTGAAGTCCATCGACCTCGACCTGCCGCTCGACCGGCTCATCGTCATCACGGGCGTCAGCGGCTCGGGCAAGTCGTCCCTGGCCTTCGATACCCTCTACGCCGAGGGGCAGCGGCGCTACATCGAGTCCCTCTCGTCCTACGCCCGCCAGTTCCTGGAGCGGATGGACAAGCCCGACGCCGACCTCATCGAGGGCATCCCGCCGGCCATCGCCATCCAGCAGAAGGCGGCGACGAAGAACCCCCGCTCGACCGTGGCCACGGTCACCGAGATCTACGATTTCCTGCGCGTCCTCTACGCCCGGATCGGCACGGTCCACTGCCTGCGGTGCGGCCGGCCCGTCCACCGCGACACGATCGACGGGGTCATCGAGGAGCTGGGGCGGCTGCCCGCCGGCACCCGGGCCCTCATCACCTTCTCCTGGCCGGCCGAGAAGGGCACGGCCCTGCTCAAGAAGGACGGCTTCACGCGGGTCGTCGTCGGCGGCAAGGTCGTCGACATCAACGGGGCCGGGGCCGTTCCCCGCGAGGGCGCGCTCGACGTCCTCGTCGACCGCATCAGCCTCGGCGGCGACGAGCGCGAGCGCCTGGCCGACTCCCTCGAGATGGCCCTGAAGAAGGGCGGCGGACGGGCCACGGTCCGCACGGCCGACGGCCGAGAGCTCCCCTTCTCCGACAGGCTCGAGTGCAAGGCCTGCGGCATCGCCTACGAGGAACCGTTCCCGAACCTCTTCTCCTTCAACAGCCCGCAGGGCGCCTGCCCAGAGTGCCACGGCTTCGGGGACCTGGCCGTCATCGACGAGGAGAAGGTCGTCCCGGACCGGACGAAGACGCTCGAGCAGGGCGCCGTCGAGCCCTGGACAAAGCCCCTCTCCAAGGGCATGCAGCGCGAGCTCCTGGCCGAGGCCCGGCGGCGCCGCATCCCGACGAACGTCCCCTTCAAGGACCTGAGGGAGGATGATCAGCGCTTCGTCCTCGACGGCGGGGACGGCTACCACGGCGTCAAGGGCTTCTTCGACTGGCTCCAGGCCAAGAAGTACAAGGTCCAGGTCCGGGTCCTGCTCAGCCGCTACCGGAAGTACGTCGCCTGCGCCGCCTGCGCCAAGACCCGGCTCAACGCCCGGGCGCTGAGCGTCCGCGTTAAGGGCCTAACCATTGGCGATTGCGTCCGGATGACCGTCCGGGAGGCAGCCGAGTTCTTCGGCTCGCTCGACCTCACTCCGTTCGAGCGCAGGGTCGCCGAGAAGCTCGTTCTCGAGGTCCGCAACCGCCTCAAGTTCCTGCTCGAGGTTGGGCTCGACTACATCACCCTCGACCGCATGACCTTCACCCTGAGCGGCGGCGAGGCCCAGCGGATCAACCTCGCCGCGGCCCTCAGCGCCTCTCTCGTGGGCACCCTCTTCGTCCTGGACGAGCCGAGCGTCGGCCTCCACCCCCGCGACAACCACCGTCTCGTCCAGATCCTCCGCTCGCTCAAGGACATCGGCAACACCGTCGTCGTCGTCGAGCACGACCCGGAGATCATCAAGGCCGCCGAGCACGTCGTGGACATGGGGCCGCGTGCCGGCGAGGCCGGCGGCGAGGTCGTCTTCGACGGCCCCTGGGCGGCCTTCCTCAGGAGCCGCGCTTCCCTCACCGCCCAGTACATCCGCGGCGAGAAGGAGATCGCCGTCCCCTCGAGCCGGCGGCCGAGCCGGACGTTCCTCGAGGTCAGGGACGCCCGCAAGCACAATCTCAAGCACCTCGACGTCCGCCTCCCGCTCGGCGTCCTCACCTGCGTCACGGGCGTTTCGGGATCGGGCAAGAGCACGCTCGTTTCCGACGTCCTCTACCAGGGACTCGAGGGCACGACGGAGAACGGCTTCCGCGAGATCCGGGGCCGGGACAAGATCACCAAGGTCATCATGGTCGATCAGTCCCCTCTCAGCGCCTCGCCCCGCTCTATCCCGGCGACGTACACCAAGGCCATGGACGGCATCCGCGAGCTCTTCAGCCAGACCCGCGAGGCCAAGCTCATGGGCTTCCGGCCGGGCTATTTCTCCTTCAACACGGCCGGCGGCCGATGCGAGGAGTGCAAGGGCGCCGGGTTCCAGGTCGTCGAGATGCAGTTCCTGTCCGACGTCAGCCTGGTCTGCGACGCCTGCAAGGGGAAGCGCTTCAAGAGCGAGATCCTCGAGGTCAAGGTCAACGGCAAGACCATCGACGACGTCCTCGGCATGAGCGTCACCGAGGCCTGCCTGTTCTTCGCCGGCCGGCCCGAGATCACGAAGAAGCTCTATCCGCTCGTCGAAGTCGGCCTCGGCTACCTCAAGCTCGGCCAGCCGACGACGACCCTCTCCGGCGGCGAGCTCCAGCGCATCAAGCTCGCCTACCACCTCGTCCACGAGAAAGGCAAGAAGGTCCTCTACCTTTTTGACGAGCCGACGATCGGCCTCCACGCGAACGACGTCTCCGTCCTCCTCCGCTGCTTCCAGAAGCTCGTCAACGAGGGGCACACCGTCGTCGTCATCGAGCACAACCTCGACGTCATCAAGAGCGCCGACCACGTCATCGACCTCGGGCCGGAGGGCGGCGAGGCCGGCGGCTTCATCGTCGCCCAGGGCACGCCCGAGCAGGTCGCCCGCTCGGCCAAGTCCATCACCGCCCGCTATCTCAAGCCCGCTCTGAGGTGACGGGCGGGGCCCGTCCATCGGACCGCGGGCGGCTTGGGACGGGCTTCGCGACGCAACAAGACATCCAGAAAGTGAACAATTAATTGACACTTTACATGCAATTAAGATAAATTGATGTAAAAAATGCGAATAGCGACGTTTTATTGACAATTATGACCAATATATGGACATTTAATTGTTTCTGGTAGACCGGAGATGAATTATATATCGTTATTCTTATTAACAAATTAAGAGGACTGGTCGGCCGTGGCACCCTTCTTGCGTCTATTTGTGGCGTTAACGCGAGAAAGGAGCGCCTCCCATGGCCAAGAAAATTTTCGGACTTGTCGTCCTGCTGGCCGCGTCCTCCGGCTATGCCCTGGCCGCCGACCTTCCCGTGGGCGTGCTCATCGCGACGCCGCTCGAGATGACGTCGGTCATGACCCTGACCCCCGCGCCAGAGCCCGTCCAGATCCCGCTCGACTGGGAAGGACCGGAGGCGGCGCCCCAGGCCGACTTCTCCGTCGTGCCCGCTTTCCCCGGTTTCCGGCCTTCCGGCGCCACGGAGAAGGCGCTTTTCGACGCCAATCTCGTCGCCATGGTCGGCCTCAACGTCGCCGACTATTTCTCGACGCGCGAGGCGCTCAAGTACCCCGGCCTGCGCGAGGCGAACCCGCTCATGCAGCCATTCGTCAAGAGCCCGGCCGCCTTCGCCGCCATCAAGATCGGGACGACGGTCCTGACCTACTGGAGCATGAAGGCCCTCTTCAAGAAGAGCCGGACCGCGGCCTGGATCCTGACCACGGCCTCGAACGTGCTCCTCTCCTACGTCGTGGCCAGCAACATGCAGCGGATCCACCAAGCCCGCGCTTTCTGAGGCCGCCCATGAACGTCTATCTCCAGCGCTATCTGGGCCTGGACGAGCGGCGGGAGTACGAGGCCCCCGCCGGCCTGCCCACCCTAAGGGCCCTCGAGCGCGACTACATCCTCTTCCTGCTTGATGTTACCGCCCGCAACCGGGCCGAGGTCTCCCGCATCCTCGACATCTCCCGCTCGACCCTCTACCATAAGCTCCGGCGTTACGACGTCGAGTCGGAGTCCTGACGCGGCCCTACTTCTCTTTGTCCTTGTGGGCGGGCTTCTCTTCCTCGCCCGTCTCCTTGTCCAGGCCGACCTTCTTCCGGACCTCGGCCTCGACCTGGGCGGCCAGGGCCTTGTTCTCCTTGAACAGCTTCTTGACGTTGTCGCGGCCCTGCCCCAGCCGCTCGCCCTTGTAGGAATACCACGTCCCGGTCTTTTCCAGGATGCCGGTCTCGAAGCCGGTGTCGACGAGGTCGCCCTCCTTGGAGATGCCCTCGCCGAAGATAATGTCGAATTGGGCTTCGCGGAAGGGCGGTGCCATCTTGTTCTTGACGATCTTGACCTTGGCCCGGCTGCCGACGACGCTGTCGCCCTCCTTGAGGACCGACAGCTTCCGGACGTCGATGCGCATCGAGGCGTAGAACTTCAGAGCCCGGCCGCCCGTCGTCGTCTCGGGGTTGCCGATGAAGATGCCGATCTTCTCCCGGATCTGGTTGATGAAGATGAAACAGGTCTTCGACCGGGCGACGATGGCCGTCAGCTTGCGCAGGGCCTGGGACATCAGGCGCGCCTGGAGCCCCATGTGGGCGTCGCCCATCTCCCCCTCGAGCTCGGCCTTGGGGACGAGGGCGGCGACCGAGTCCACGACGACAACGTCCACGGCGCCGCTCCGGACGAGGACCTCGGCGATCTCCAGGGCCTGCTCGCCGTAGTCCGGCTGCGAGATGAGAAGGTTGTCGACGTCGATGCCGATGCTGGCGGCGTAGGCCGGCGAGAGGGCGTGCTCGGCATCGATGAAGGCCGCCTGGCCGCCGCGCTTCTGGGCCTCGGCGATGACATGGAGGGCCAGGGTCGTCTTGCCGGTCGCCTCGGGGCCGTAGATCTCGACGACGCGCCCGCGCGGGAAGCCCCCGATGCCGAGGGCCAGGTCGAAGGAGATGGCTCCGGTCGGGATGGCGTCGACGGCCACGGCCGCGCCCTTCTGGCCGAGCTTCATGATCGTGCCCTTGCCGAACTGCTTCTCGATCTGGGACAGCGCGGCCTCGATGGCCTTGGCGCGGGAGCCCTGCTTCTGGTCGGCGTCTTCGTCTTTCATGGGACCTCCTCAGTCGGACGCGAGCGTTTTCCCTGAGTTTACCTTCATCCGCGTCCGTCTTTCAATCGCTTTTTTCTCCCTCCCGCGTTTCCGCTCCCTCAGCGCGAGAGCCCCCGGAACTCGATGTCATAGGCGTCGATCAGGCCCTGGTCGGCGAAGCTGAAGTAGCGGTCGTTGCCGATGATGATGTGGTCGAGGACGCGGATCTGGATGACCCGCGCGGCGAAGACCAGGTCCCGGGTGATCTCCCTGTCGCAGAGCGAAGGCTCGGGGTCGCCAGAGGGGTGATTGTGGGCGAAGATCAGGGCCGAGGCCTCGTAGCGCAGCGCGTCCTTGATGACCTCTCGGGGATAGACGGCGCTCGAGTCGACCGTGCCCTCGAAGAGCGTCTTCTCCTCGATGACCTGGTTCTTGGGGTCGAGGAAGATCGTCTTGAACCGCTCGGTCCGAAGGTCGCGGAGGGCGTGATAGAGGTAATCGAAGACCTCGCGCGAGGAATGGCATACGGGCCGGCTCATCATCCGGTCCTTGAGGAACCGCCGCGAAACCTCGTGGACGAGGCGGATGCCGAAGAGGTTGTTCGGGCCGACCCCGGGCACCCGCTGGAGGTCGGCCGGCGGGGCCTCGAGGACGCCGCGCAGGGTCTTGAACTCCCGCAGGGTCTCCCGGGCCAGCCGTTTGCAGTCCCGCCGCGGCGTGCCCAGGGTCAGCAGGAGCTCGACGATCTCGTAGTCGAGAAAGCCGGCCAGCCCGCCCCGCAGGAACTTCTCGCGCAGGCGCGCCCGGTGCCCCTCATCTCGCGCCTCTCCGTCCTTCGCCTGCTCGTCCATGTCCGTCCATAAAAGAGACGCCCGCGTCGCCCGCTTTGTCGCAGCCCACCCGAATTCGCGCCCTTCCGGTGGAGCTCTGGTCCCGGAGAGCCAAAGGCCTCGGGGATGGCTTCCTCTCCAGAGTGCGGCTTGCGCTAAGCCGCACATGACGTCCCAGCCATTCCCCTTCGGCCTCCGGCTCTCTTCGCACGCGATTTCGGGACCGCGGGGATTGAAAGGGACTGTCCCCTGGGAGGAAAGTCCCTCTTGATCCGGAGATCTCTTAGAAGTTCGGTTCCGAGTCACTCCGCCGAACTTCTAATGGCCGCTCGCAAGGCCTCGCTCCCTGCCGGAGGGGGCCCGCCCCCGTTCCGCCACGGAACGGGACGGGGGAACCGGGACAGGTTCCCGGGGCCGGGGGATAAGGGCGACCCCGGCGCCGCCACGACTCGGGACGCACACGGACAAGACCCCTCCCGCCGGGAGCGGACTCTAGGCGGCGACCATCAGGAGCATGACGGAGCGTCTCGGAGTCGCGCTTCTGAGAAACAGTCGAAAGGGAAGAGGGCCTGTCCCGGAGAGCGCGACTCTCCCTCTTTTTTTTATTCGGCGTAGAGCGTGTCGATGAGGTCCCTGTACTTGTCCTCGACGATGGCCCGCCGGACCTTGAGGGTTGGCGTGACCTCGCCCGCAGCCAGCTCGAAGTCGTGGTCGAGGACGGCGATCTTCTTGATCCGCTCGTAGGAGGCGAGCTCCGGAGTCGCCCGGTCGACCTCGGCCTGGAGGAAGTCGACGATGTCCTCCCGCCGGCAGAGCTCGGCCCGGTCGCGGAAGGGGATGCGCTTCGCGCGGGCGTACTCCTCGAGCTTATCGAAGTCCGGAACGATGAGGGCCGAGATGAAGCGCCGCCGCTCGCCGACGACGACGGCGTTAGCGATGTAGGGGCTGAGCGCAAGGAGGCTCTCGATCGGCTGGGGGGCGACGTTCTTGCCGCCGGCGGTGACGATGAGGTCCTTCTTGCGGTCGGTGATGAACAGGAAACCGTCGCCGTCCAGGTAACCGATGTCCCCGGTGTGGAACCAGCCTCCCTCCATCGCCTGCCGCGTCTCCTCCTCCCTCTTGTAATAGCCCTTCATGATGTTCGGGCCGCGGGCCAGGATCTCGCCGTCGGCCGCGATCCGCAGCTCGACGCCGGGGATGGCCCGGCCGGCGCTTCCGAGGCGGTAGGCCGCGAAGGTGTTGCCGGTGAGGACGGGCCCGGTCTCGGTCAGCCCGTAGCCCGGCAGGATGACCAGCCCTATGGCCAGGAAGAACTCGGCGATGTCCGCGGCCAGGGGCGCGCCGCCGCAGACGAAGAAGCGCACGCGACCGCCCGTCCGCTCGAGGATCCGGCGGAAGACGAGCCGCTGAGCCAGGCCTCGCTTGAAGGCCAGAAGCGGCGGGAGCGGCTGATGAGCGATGGCCTTCGCCGCCGCCCGCCTGCCCACGGCCAGGGCCCAGAAGAAAACGGCCCGCCGCGGCGCCGGCGAGCGCAGGACCATGTCCATGACCCGGGCGTACATCTTCTCGAACAGCCGGGGCACACTGATCATGACCATCGGCCGGACCTCGACCAGGTTCTCGCTGACCGTTTCGACGCTCTCGGCATAGGCGATGGTCGTCCCGCTCCTGAGGAAGACGTAAGTCGCCGTCCGCTCGAAGGCGTGGGAGAGCGGAAGGAAGGACAGGGCGGTATCCGTCGGCCGGAAGTCGACGACCCGCCGGCAGGCCTCGACGTCGCTGACGAAGTTCGCGTGGGTCAGCATGACGCCCTTGGGCGCGCCCGTCGTTCCCGACGTGTAGATGATCGAGGCCAGGTCATCGGGCCCGGCGGCCAGGGCCAGGCGCTCGAAGAGGCCGGGGTCCGCCTCGGCCGCGCGGCGCCCCCGCTCCATGACGCCGTCGACGGCGCCGTCCCCCGTCGAGGGGTCGGGGTCCATCAGGAGGCAATACCGGACCTTGGGCAGGTCCTTCCGGACCGCCTCCACGTTGAGGGCGAGCTCCCGGCCCGAGCAGACGACGATCTCCGCGTCGGAATCGCCAACGATGTGGCGGATGTGCTCGGCGAGGAGCGTCGTGTAGATCGGGACCGTGACGCCCCCCGCACACTGAACGGCCAGGTCCGTCATCACCCACTCCGGCCGGTTCTCGGCAAGGAGGGCGACCTTGCCGCCCGGCCGGAGGCCGAGCTCCCGCAGCCCCAGGGCCAGGTCCCGGACGCGGGCCTCGAACGCGGCCGTGGGCAGCGGCCGGTAGGCGCCGTCGCGCTTGACGAGGAAGAGGTCGGGCTTGGGATGGTCCCGGCAGGCGCGGAGGAAGAGCCGGGGGATGGTCGTGACGGCGTCGGTCATGATGCTCTCCGCCCGCCCCGGTCAGTCCTTGTAGAGGAGGTCGAGCGTCGGCTTGTACTTTTCCTCGACGTACTTGCGCCGGACCTTGAGCGTCGGCGTCATCTCGCCGGCCGAGATCTCGAAATCCCGGTCGAGGAGGACGATCTTCTTGATCCTCTCGTAAGAGGCTAGGTCGGGCGTTGAGCGGTTGACCTCGGCCAGCATGAAGTCGCGGACCTCGTCGCGGGAGCAGAGGTCGGCCCGGTCGCGGAAGGGGATGCCGTTCGTCCGGGCGTAGGCCTCGAGCTTCCCGAACTCGGGCACGATGAGGGCGGAGATGAACTTGCGGCTGCCGCCGACGACGACGGCGTTGGCGATGTAGGGGTTGGCCTTGAGGAGGTTCTCGATCGGTTGGGGAGCGACGTTCTTGCCGCCGGCCGTGACGATGAGGTCCTTCTTGCGGTCCGTAATAACCAGGAAGCCGTCCGGATCGAGATAGCCGATGTCCCCGGTGTGGAACCAGCCGCCCTCCAGGGCCTCGCGGGTCTCGGCCTCCCTCTTGTAATAGCCCATCATGACGTTCGGGCCCCGGGCCAGGATCTCTCCGTCGGCGGCGATCCTGATCTCGACTCCGGGCACCGGCGTCCCCACGGTGCCGAAGCGGAGCTTGTCGAACGTATTGCAGGCCAGGACGGGCGCGGTCTCGGTCAGCCCGTACCCCTCGAGGATGGTGATGCCCAGGGCGTAGAAGAACTCGGCCACGTCCTTGGACAGCGGGGCGCCTCCGGAGACGAAGAACTTGACCCGGCCGCCCGTCCTCTCGATGATCTTCGAGAAGACGAGCTTCTCGGCCAGCTTGCGCCGCGCTGCGAGGGTCTTCGGGATGGGCTCCTTGCGGAGCCTGCTCGCGCCGCACTTCTTGCCGACCCGCAGGGCCCAGAAGAAGATGCGCCGCTTCGGCAGGGACTGGGTCAGGATGTTGTCCATGACCCGGGCGTAGATCTTGTCGAAGAGGCGCGGCACGCTGATCATGATCGTCGGCCGGACCTCGACCAGGTTTTCGGCCACGGTGTCGATGCTCTCGGCGTAGGCGATCGATGAGCCCTTGTAGATGAACGAGAAGGTCGTCATCCGCTCGAGGACGTGAGAGAGGGGGAGGAAGGACAGGATCTGGTCGGTGTGGACGAAATCGGTGACCGCGTCCAGGGCCTTGGAGTTGCTGACGAAATTGCCGTGGCTGAGCATGGCCCCCTTGGGGGTGCCCGTCGTCCCCGACGTGTAGATGATCGAGGCCAAGTCGCCCGGCTTGATGGCCATGGCAGCGGCGTCGAAGGCCCCGGGGTCGGCCGCGGCGGCCGCCTTGCCCCGGCCGGCGACCTCGCCGAGCGTTGTAACGCCCGCCGGCGCCTCCTCGTCGATCATCAGATAGTGCCGGACCTTGGGGAGGTCTCCGCGCACGGCCTCGACCTTGAGCCAGAGCTCGCGGTTCGAGCACACGACGAAAGCCGCATCGGAGTCGTTGATGATGTACTTGACCTGCTCGGGCATGAGCGAGGTGTAGACGGGGACCGTGACGGCCCCGGCGCAGAGGACGGCGAAGTCCGTCATGACCCATTCGGGCCGGTTCTCGGAGAAGATGATGACCTTGTCGCCGGCCCGCAGGCCGAGCTCGCGCAGCCCGGCCGAGAGGTTCCGGACGCGGGCCTCGAACTCGGCCGTCGAGATCGGAACGTAGCGGCCCTCCCGTTTCGCGCTCAGGAGATCGTCCTTGCGGTACGTTCGGCAGGTGTTCAGGAACAGTTGGCTCAGGGTTTCGACCATGGTCCGCCTCCTCGATTCTCCGGCACCGCTTATTCTAACGCCGCGTCCGGGAGAAGTGTCAACCCCGGGTGCGCCCCCGCTCGTGGCGGAGGAGCCATTCCTTCCGCCACAGGCCGCCGCCGTAGCCGATGAGCCCGCCGTCCCCTCCGACGACCCGGTGGCAGGGGACGATGATGCTAACCGGATTGCGATGGTTGGCTCCGCCCACCGCCCTCCCCGACCGGGGGTTGCCGAGGGCCGCGGCCAGCTCGCCATAGGTCGTCGTCCGGCCGTAGGGCACGTGGAGGAGGGCCGACCAGACGCGGCGCTGAAAGGGGGTACCCTCCAGCCCGAGCGGCACGTCGAAGGCCGTCCGCTCCCCCCGGAAATAGGCCTCGAGCTGGCCCAGGCAGGCTTCGAGGACTGGCGGATGGCCCGCCGTCCCCGCCTCCCGCCTTAGCCCCGGATGCCCGCCCCGGGCGGGCCCGTCCGCGAAGGCAACGGCCAGGATCGCGGCGCCGTCGGAGCCGACCTCCAGGCGCCCGATCGGGGTCTCCAGTGAAGCCCTGAAAGTCACCGCCATGCGCTTCCTCCTCCGTTCCGGCCCGGGCCGGACGGGCCCCACGATAATACAAACCGGCCCGTCTTTCAACGCCCGGCCCGTCCCCCGGGCCGGGTCGGCCGTCCGATTGACGCCCGTCATTCTCCTATGATAAAAGCGGGGAGAAGAGGGAGGCCCTATGAACGGAAACATCCCCACGCTCAGCGTGTCCGGCCGGACCCTGCCCGAGGCCTGGGAGAAGGCCGTCCTCGCCTGCTGGCGCGGGGGTGCGGCTATCCGGACCGAGTATGACAAGCCCGGCGACCCGCCGAGCAAGGACTGCACGATGATGTGGACGGTCGAGGACCCCTTCGCCGAGCCGCGCATCCACCGGGCCTTCCCCGGCGGCCTGGAGGACCTCGAGACCTACCGCCAGGAGGTCGTCGACGGCGTCCACGACCACTGGATCTGCCCCGAAGAGGGGAAATGGACCTACACCTACCATAAGCGGCTGTTCGCCTACGACATCGAGGGCGAGACGGTCGACCAGATCAGTTACGTCGTCGGCAAGCTCGTCGAAACCGGCTATTCGCGCCGGGCCCAGGCCATCACCTGGAACCCCAAGCTCGACCCGCCGACCTACGACCCGCCCTGCCTGCAGCGGGTCTGGTGCCGGATGCTCGAGGACGAGTCGGGCGCGGCGGTCCTGAACATGAACTGCCACTGGCGGTCGCGCGACGCGTACAAGGCCGCCTACATGAACGTCTTCGCCCTGACCGACCTCCAGCGGACGATCGCCGCCCGGATCGCCGAGCGGACGGGCAGGCCGGTCCGCGTTGGCCGCTACGCGGACCTCGTCGACAGCTTCCACATCTACGGCTCGTACTTCGGCGAGTTCGAGGGCTTCCTGAAGATGGTCGAAAAGCGGTCGTTCGAGGAGCGGACATGGCCGAGCGCCTACGCCGAGCCGATGTTCGAGGAGGCCCGGGAGCGCCTGCGCCGTGAGAAAGCCGAAGGGAAATAGCCCCGCATGACGGCCGTCCGGGTCTGCCTCGCCGCGCTGGCCCTTCTTTCGGGGGGGCTGGCCATCGCCTGCGACCGCAGGGGCCGCCGCCGCCCCTTCTTGGTCTTCAAGCCCCTGACGACCGCCCTCATCATTCTCGTCGCCCTCGCGGCGCGGACGCCCGTCACGCCGGCCTATAAGGCGTTCATCCTGGCCGGCCTCGTCTGTTCGCTGGCCGGGGACGTCGCGCTGATGTTCCCCGAACGCTGGTTCACTGCGGGTCTGGCCGCGTTCCTGGCCGCTCAAGTCTTCTACATTCTAGCCTTCAAGCCCGGGGCCGGCCGTCCCGTCTCCGTCTGGCTGCTCCTGCCGTTCATGCTCTACGGCATGCTCGTGTTCCGCGTCCTGGCCCCCCGCCTCGGCCCGCTGAAGCTCCCCGTCTTCGTTTATGTCGTGGCCATCACAGTCATGGCGTGGCTCGCCGCCGAGCGCTTCGTCTATTTCGGCGGGACCGGGCCCCTGCTGGCCTTCGCCGGGGCCGTGCTCTTCCTCGTCTCGGACTCCGTCCTGGCCTACGACCGCTTCGCCGGGAAGATCGGCCTGGCCCAGGTCATCATCCTCGGGACGTATTTCCCGGCCCAGGTCCTGATCGCCCTGTCCGTCTGAGCCGGACGCCGTCAGCCCGCTCGAACGACCCGTCCGTCGATTCCGACCACGACCTTGCGGACTTCGAGCGGCCGGCCGGAGAGATCGACGGCCTCGCGGACGATCCGCTCGAGCCCCGAGCAGCAGGGCACGGTCATGATGGCCACGGTCAGGGAGCGGAGCCCGTTCTCGCGGATGATCTCGGCCAGCTTTTCGACGTATCCCGCGGTCTCGTCGAGCTTGGGACAGGCGATGATGAGCTTCTTGCCGCGGAGAAGGGTTTCGTGGAAGCCGCCGAGGGCGAAGGCCGTGCAGTCCGCCGCGACGAGGAGGTCGGCGCCCTTGAAATAGGGGGCGGA
Source organism: Terriglobales bacterium (assembly GCA_035543515.1). Lineage (GTDB taxonomy): Bacteria > Acidobacteriota > Aminicenantia > Aminicenantales > Saccharicenantaceae > DATKJS01. Next base: position 21,776 of record DATKJS010000094.1, read on the forward strand.
GGGCGAGACGAGGTGGAGCTGGATCGGCCACTGGCTCAGCCGGGACTTCCCGGGCCCGGACGGCCCCTCGTCCGGGCCCTCGGTCCCTGGGATCTCGCGCGCGGCGCTGCCGGGGCAGCCGCAGGAGGATTCGCCTCGCCGGGCGGGCTTGGCCCCGTGGACTTTGGCCGCGGCCGCCGCGCCGCGGGTTTCGAGCACGTGCTCGAAGGCCCGCCGCGCGTCATAGGCAACGCTCTCGCGCTCGACGACCTTGAGGGCGCCCGTGGGGCAGACGTCGAGGCAGGCGCCCAGGCCGTCGCAGAAGATCTCCCGGACGAGGACGGCCTTGTTCTCGGCGTCCAGCGCCAGCGCGCCCTCGGCGCACGCCGTCGTGCAGAGGCCGCAGCCGTTGCAGAGGCCGCGGTCGATTTCGATGATCGTGCGTTTGGACATGATCAGCCTCCGTCCCCCCCGGGATTCCATTATACCGAGGGGCCAAAACTCACCCTCGGCGCCGAATTCTGACCGGGGCGCCGTCGCGCTCCCGGAAGTCTCCGAGAGACTAGCGGCCGAAGCGGGGGTTGACGATGTTCGTGTAGATCGAGCCGAACGTGTAGCTGACGCCGATGGACATGCCGTAGCTGAAGTTCGTCGGCAGCATCTTGCGGCCGAGGAGGATGTCCTCATCGGAGGCCGAGGACTTGGGGAGCGAAATCTGGTCGTGGATCCGCGAGTACCTGGCGCTGCAATCGACGGCCAGGCCGCGGACGACGTGGAGGGAGAGCCCGGCCCAGAATTCCAGGCGGTTCTTGGCGAAATCCGTCAGGAAGGTCGAGCCCGAGAGCGAGGAGCTGATGTTCCCCCACGGTTGCTTGATCTCCAGGGTCACGGAGAGGGTCTGGGCGAGCACACTTTCGCGCATCTTGTCGTAGATCGTCAGCTCGTGGTAGCGGTTGAAACTGTAGCCGAGTCGGTAGAGGAAGCGCAGCTGCTTGCGGGTCGACTCGGCGTAGTTGAAGTAGTCGTATTCGACGGCCGGGGCGGGGTTGACGGCCAGGGTAACATTGCTGTAGCTCGACGCGTAGACGGACAGCCACGCGCCGGCCGACCAGTGGTCGTTGAGGCTGACGGCATAGAGGGCGCCGAAGCTCTCGCTGTCCGTCGAGGAGGTGACCGGCCCCGTGTCGAGGTCGTACTTGCTGTGGCTGAGGTTGGCCGAGACGCCCAGCCGGAACTTTACCTGGGGAGTGACCCTGTTAGCCGAGAACCAGCCGCTGGCCGAGGCGAAGTCCTTGGCCGCCTCGCCGCTGACGCTGCCCGAGGCCCCCAGGCTGAAGACCCAGGAGTTCCACGAGTCCTCGGACACGGAGGGCGGCACCTTGCGGTCGAAATTGACGCTGAGGAAGTCCCCGACGGCCGTCTTTGCGGCGTAGGGCACCAGCCCCATCTTCAGGACGCGGACCATACCCCGCCGCTGCTCGTCGTCGGTGTCGGTCTGGTTGGAGACGTATCTCAGCGTATGACGGATGTCGTAATAGGCGTTCTGGCCGATGAAATCCAGGCTGTACTCCCGGCCGCCGCTGCCGGTGAGCTGGATAGTGACCAGGATATGGACATCGGCGGCCTGCCGGTCCCGGACGAAGTTAACGAAAGTGATCTCGTTCCGGATGTAGTCCATGTCGCACTGATGGCAGTCGAGGAAGACCTTGGGGGCCTGCTGCTTGAGCCGGTCGGCGGAGATATCGGTCTGCTGGGCCAGGCCGAGGGCCGGGGTCAGGGGCATCAGCGCCGCGGCCAGGGCGAGCGGGAAAAAGGGACGTATTTTCATCGACCGAACCAGGCCCGGGCGTCCTCGCCCAGAAGCCCGGACAAAATGAAGATCCCGAGAACGGTGCCGATGGGGACAAGCGGGACGAGGACGACGCCGACGAAGAGGCCGAGGGCCTGGCCCCATCGGGCCCGGCGCCCGACCCCCGCGGCCGCGGCGAAGTCGAGGAGCCCTGCCGCGGCGGCCGCGGCGGCGATGCTGGCCCCTGTCCGGCCGAGGAGGACGTTCCCAAGGAGCTCGGCCCTCTCGCCGCCCCCGATGAGAACGGACCCGGAAACGAAGATGAAGGCGAACAGCCCCGCCGTGGCGAACTTCAGGACGCCGGCGACGAGGAGACAGAACCGGGCCATCCTGACCTTATCGGGCATGGCCGTCCTCGCCGGTTTTCATAGGCGTCCATTTTAACCGATAGGACTCGGCGACACAACAGGCCCGCTTGAGGCCCCGGCGGGCTTTGAAATATAATGGGCGGGCGGCCATGGCCAGGATCAATCGCCTCAACGCCCTCCTCGAGGTTCTGCGGACCTCCCCCGAGCGGGTCAACAAAGTTTTCGTACAGAAGGAACGCGGGCCGCACCGGATCGGCGAGGTCGTCCGGGAGGCCCGGAGCCGCGGCGTGCCGTTCCTCTTCGTCCCCCGCCGCCGGCTCGACCAGCTGGCCCCGGGCCATCAGGGCGTCCTGGCCGAGGTCTCGGCCAAGGCCTTCACCACCCTCGAGGACATCCTGGCCGGCGCCGCGCGGCCGTTCCTCGCCATTCTCGACGAGGTCGAGGACCCCCAGAACCTGGGCGCCATCCTCCGCAGCGCCGCCGGGGCCGGGGTCGACGGCGTGCTCTTGCCCGAGCGGCGGTCGGCCGGCCTGACCGACGCCGTCGAGACCGTCTCGGCGGGCGCCCTGGAGCGGGTCAAGGTCGCCCGCGTCCCGAACCTCGTCCGGGCCATGGAGGAGCTCAGGAAGTGCGGTGTCTGGCTCGTCGGCGCCGACGGTTCCGCCCCCGGGCTCTGGCACGAGTTCGACTACACCCTGCCGGTCGGCGTCGTCCTCGGCTCCGAGGGGCGCGGCTTGAGACCGCTCGTCCGCAAGACCTGCGACCGCTTGCTCGCCATCCCGCTCGCCGGCGGGGTCGAGTCCCTCAACGTGGCCGCCGCGGCCTCGGTCTTCCTCTTCGAAGCCGTTCGCCAGCGCCGCGCCGCCAGTCTAACTTGACATCGTTTCACCCCCGCCCGTAGAATAGGCCCGTATTTTGTTGTCCCCAAAAGGCTGAGCATGGACAAATCGCCCGAGTTCTACACCTTGGAGAAGGGCATCGTCTCCCTCAAGGAGCAGATCGACGCCCTGAACGACACCGAGGATCTCGACAAGAAAGGCAAGATTGCCGGACTCCGCCGTGAGATAGAGAGGGAGTGGGCCGAGATCGTCCCCCGGCTGACGACGGTCAACGTCGTCCAGATCGCCCGGCATCCCAAGCGCCCCTATACGCTCGACTATATCCCCTTCCTCTTCCAGGACTTCATGGAGATGCACGGCGACCGGCGCTTCGCCGACGACCCGGCCATCGTCGCCGGCCTGGCCTCCTACAAGGGCCGGACCGTGGCCGTCATCGGCCACCAGAAGGGCCGGACGACCCGGGCGCGGATCGAGCGGAACTTCGGCCAGGCCAATCCCGAGGGCTATCGCAAGGCCTACCGGGTCATGCAGGAGGCCGAGAAGTTCGGCTTCCCGGTCGTCACCCTCGTCGACACGCCCGGCGCCTATCCCGGCATCGGCGGCGAGGAGCGCGGCCAGGCCGAGGCCATCGCCACCAACCTCAAGACCATCGCCACGCTGAAGGCGCCGATCGTCAGCGTCGTCATCGGAGAGGGCGGCAGCGGCGGAGGCTTGGGAATCGGCTTCGGCGACCAGCTCATGATGCTCGAGTATTCCTTCTATTCCGTCATCTCCCCCGAAGGCTGCGCCGCCATCCTCTGGAAGGACCAGGACGCGGTCGAGCAGGCGGCCGAGAACCTCGGCCTCCGCGCCTCGACCCTCCTCGAGCTCGGCATCATCGACCGCATCATCCCCGAGCCGCCGGGCGGCGCCCACATCGACCCCGAGCAAACCTACCGGAACGTCGACAAGTTCCTCTACCAGGCCCTGAAGAAGCTCGAGGGCAAGCCCGTCGACGAGCTCCTCGCCGAGCGCTACCAGAAAATCCGCAAGCTGGGGGTCTTTGTCGAAAAGTGACGGACGACGCCTCCGCTAAAAAAGAGCCTGCGAAGCCCCGCTCGGTGACGATCGAGCCCGCGCCGGTCAGCGTCAAAGCCCAGGCCATTCCCCCGGCCGCGATCAAGGGGACTAAGGACATCCTGCCCGACGAGGTCGGACGCTGGCGGGCGGTGGAGTGCGCGGCCCGGGCGACCTTCGAGCTTTACGGCTACCGCGAGCTCCGGGCCCCGGTCATCGAGCCGACTGAGCTCTTCGAGAGAGGCACGGGCCAGACCTCCGACGTCGTCACTAAGGAGATGTACACCTTCACGGACAAGGGCGGCCGGTCGGTCACCCTGCGCCCCGAATACACGCCCTCCGTCGCCCGGGCCATCATCGAGCATCGCCTCGACCTCCGGCCGGAGCCCATGCGCTATTATTACATGGGGCCGATGTTCCGCTACGACAAGCCCCAGAAGGGCCGTTACCGCCAATTCCACCAGGTCGACGTCGAGGCCTTCGGCGAGAAGGACCCGGCGATCGACGCCGAGACGATCGAGATGGCCCACGCCCTCCTCGCCTCGCTCCGCGTCGCCGGCCTGGAGACGCTGGTCAATTCGGTCGGCTGCCGCGAGGACCGGCCGGCCTACTCCCGGGCCGTCCGCGAGGCCGCCCAGTCGCGGCTGGCCGACCTCTGCCCCGACTGCCGGCGGAAGGTCGAGACGAACCCGCTCCGGATCTTCGACTGCAAGGTCGAGCGCTGCCGGGAAATCGCCAAGACCTTCCCGAGCATCTTGGATTTCCTCTGCGAGGAATGCCGGGAGCATTTTCAGAGACTCCTCGGCTACCTCGACCTCCTCGGCATTCCCTACCGGGTCGAGCCCCGCCTGGTGCGCGGCCTGGACTATTACACGAAGACGACCTTCGAGGTCGTGTCCGGCGCCCTCGGCGCCCAGAACGCCCTGCTCGGCGGCGGCCGCTACGACGACATGATGAAGGACTTCGGCGGGCCCGACCTCGCCGCCATCGGCTTCGCCATGGGCGTCGAGCGCCTCGTTTCCGTTCTCGATTTCAGCCCGGAAAAGCCGAAATTCCTCTACCTCGCCTATCTCGGCGAGGAGGCCAAGACGGCCGGCATCAAGCTGGCCCGCTTCTTCCGGCGCCACGGCGTCGAATGCCTGGTCGAGTTCAAGGACCGCGGGATGAAGGCCCACTTCGGCCGGGCCGGCAAGCTCGGCGCCGCGTGGGTCCTCATCGTCGGCGACGAGGAGCTCCGCAAGGGCCGTTTCGGCCTCAAGGACATGTCCACGGGCCGGCAGGTCGAGGGGACGCGGGACGAGCTCCTCGAGGCCGTGCGGGCCCGCTGACGAATCGGGGATGACCATGAACGAACGAATCGAGACCGGCCCTCCCCTGAAGAGGACGGATTACTGCGGCGCCCTGCGCGCCGCCGACGAGGGCCGCGAGGTCGTCCTCTGCGGCTGGGTCCACAAGACGCGGGACATGGGCCACCTCGTCTTCGTCGACCTCCGCGACCGTGAGGGCCTGGCCCAGGTCGTCTTCCAATCCGACCGCCCGGCCCTGGTCGAGGAGGCCAAGAGGCTCCGCGGGGAGTATGTCGTCGGGGTCCGCGGCCGCGTCCTCCGCCGCTCGTCGGTCAACAGGGACATCCCGACGGGCGAGGTCGAGGTCGAGGCGCGCGAGCTCCGGCTCTTCGCCACGTCCAAGGTCCCCCCCTTCGTCGTCGCCGACCCGCCCCAGGCCTCCGAGGAGCTGCGCCTGAGGTACCGCTACCTCGACCTCCGCCGGCCCCGAATGCAGCGCCACATCCGCCTTCGCCACGAGGCCGCGCTCGCCGTCCGGAACTACCTGAGCCGGCAGGGGTACCTCGAGATCGAAACGCCCATCCTGGCCAACCCGACGCCCGAGGGGGCGCGGGATTTCCTCGTCCCGAGCCGGATCTACCACGGCCGCTTCTACGCCCTTCCCCAGTCGCCCCAGCAGTTCAAGCAGACGCTCATGATCTCCGGCTGCGACCGTTATTTCCAGGTCGTCCGCTGCTTCCGGGACGAGGCCCTGAGGGCCGACCGGCAGCTCGAATTCACCCAGATCGACATCGAGACAAGCTTCATCGACCGCGACGAGTTCTTCGCCCTCAACGAGGGGCTCATGGAGGAGCTCTTCGCCCTCGTCGGGCGCAAGGTCGCCGCGCCCTTCCGGCGCCTCCCCTACGCCGAGGCCATGGAGAAATACGGCACGGACAAGCCCGACCTGCGCGTGGCACTCGAGATGCGCGACCTGACTTCCGCCGCGCGCGAGACCTCCTCGGAGATGCTCCGGGCGGCGGTCGAGGCGGGGGGCGAGGTCAAGGGCCTGTTCGTTCCCGGCGCGGCCGCCCTCTCGCGCGGCCAGCTCGACAAGCTCGGCGAAAAGGCCAAGGCGTTCGGGGCCAGGGGCCTGGCCTGGCTCAAGAAGCAGGACGGCTGGAAGTCGTCTCTCAAGTTGACCGAGCCCGACTACGGGAAGCTCTGGGCCGCGCTCGCCGGCGGGGACGGCGACCTGGCCCTCATCGTCGCCGACAAGAGGGAGACCGCCCTCAAGGCCCTGGGCGAGGTCCGCCGGACCTGGCCGGTCGAGGACGCCGCCCGGCGGGACAGCCTCGAGTTCTGCTGGGTG
>DATKJS010000095.1:0-99316 GCA_035543515.1 Terriglobales bacterium
GGAAGGCCCTATCCGCTGCCTCTTATGAGTTCTTGACTACGACCCGCGGCCGGCGATATCATCATTTCGTGATGGGAGGCATAAGTTCCGAGCCCAAGGGGCGTGGCATGCATGCGGCGCGAAAAAGGAAATTCCTGTCCGCATCCGCTAGAGGTTCTCCGCGACGAGTTGGGCGATGTCCTTGACTTTGATGTCCTCGCGGCCCTTGTCCTTGAGGCCGTCGCGGAGCATGGTCAGGCAGAAGGGGCAGGCAGCCGCGGCGAGCGGCGCGCCCGAGGCGAGGACCTCTTCCGTGCGCAGGTGATTGACCCGCGTCCCGAGCGATTCCTCTGTCCACATCAGCCCGCCGCCCGCGCCGCAGCAGAAGCTCTCTTCGCCGTGCCGCTCGAGCTCCCTCGGTCCGGCGCCGAGGGCCGCGGCCAGGACGGCCCGCGGCTCCCGGGTCAGGCCGTTGTGGCGTCCGAGGTAGCAGGGGTCGTGGAAGGTGTAGGCCCGCGGGACGGCCGGCTTGAGCGTGATCCTCCCGGAGGCGATGAGGTCGCGGATGAGCCCGGCGTGGGAGACGACCTCGATCGCCTCGAGCCGCGACTTGTCCTCCGCCGTCAGGCCGGGGACGAGACCGACGAGCTTCGGGTATTCGTTCTTGAGAGTGTTGTAGCCGTGGGGGCAGATGGTGACGATCCTCCTTACCCCGTACGTCTTGAACAGGGCGAGATTCTCCCGGGCCAGGCTCTGGAAGAGATATTCGTTGCCGAGGCGCCGGGCCGAGTCGCCGCAGCACTTCTCCTCGCTGCCGAGCGTCCCGAAGGCGAGGCCGGCCGCGCGGAGGACCTTGACCAGGGAGGCGGCGATGGCCTTGCCGCCGTCGTCGTAGGCGCCCATGCAGCCGACCCAGAAGAGCAGTTCGGCGGCGGGGACGTCCTTGATGTGGCGGACCCCGAGCGCGTCGCCCCACTCCGCCCGCTTGGCGAAGCCGATGCCCCAGGGATTGGAGTTCGTCTCGACGTTCCGGAAGAAGGCGGTGAGCTCGGGCGGGAACTTGCTCTCCATCAGGACCTGGCTTCGGCGGGCCCCGACGATCTTGCGGATGTGCTCGATCTCGACCGGACATTCCTTCTGGCAGGCGCCGCATGTGGTGCACGTCCAGATCTCGCCTTCCCTGAAGGTGGCCGGGACGAGCTCCGGGAGGTCGGCCCGCTTGTTCCCGACGAGGGCCCGGTCCCCGGCGAGGAGGGCCCTCTCCATGTTGAACATGATCATCTTGGGCGAGAGGGGCTTGCCGCTGGCGAAGGCCGGGCAGGCGTCCTGGCAGCGGCCGCACTCCATGCAGGCGAAGGCGTCGAGGTCGTCCTTCCAGGTGAAGTCCGGGAGCTTCTCGACGCCGAAGACCTCGGACCCATCGAGGTCGAGGGCCGGGAGCTCGCCGCTCGGCGTCGCGCTGCGGAAGAAGACGTTGACCGGGCCGGCGAACATATGGAGGTACTTGGAGTGGGGGACGTAGGCGATGAAGCCGTAGACGGCGACGAGGTGGGCCCACCAGGCGATATGGAAGTTCGTGGCGATCGCCGCCGGCCCCATCCCCGACCGCGCGATCAGGCCGGCGAGCCACGGCCCGAGGAACGACCAGCGGGCCGTTTCGGGATGGGCGGCGACGGCGAAGCCCTCGAAATAGAGATAGGTCGCCGTGGCTAAGGTGATCAGGAGGTAAATCCTGGCCGAGTCGCCGGGCGTCGTGGCGTAGGCCTTGGGCCGGACGACAAAGCGGCGGAAGGCCAGGAACAGGACGCCGGCCATGACCGTGATTGCGGAGACGTCGATGACGAAGGAGAAGAGCAGGCCGACGCCGGAGCGGCCGAAGATGTAGAAGCCGTCGAAAAAGCCCTCGAAGGTATGGCTGACCGTCATCGTGTCGAAGGCCAGGGCGCCGTAGAAGATGCCGACGTGCATGAGCCCGGTGAAAGGGCGCTCGTCGCGGAGGGTGCAGCGCTGGAGCAGGACCTTGACCACGGCGTGGCCGAACCTCTTCCACGGGTCCCGGAAGCGGTCCTCGGGCGCCCCGGCGAGGATGATCCTGACCCTGCGGACGATCGGGACGAAGAAGGCCGCCGCGGTCGCCGCGATGAGGCCGCACAGAACGATCTTTCCCCACGGGCTGAGCATCGGACTCTCCTTTCCTGCCCCCCTTTTTACCGGTTCGGCCGGGGGCTGTCAAGAAATGGCGGCGTGAAGAACCGCGGTCTGGAGCGGAGGCCGCCCCCGAGGCCGCTCGGGCGAGGGGGCTAGCGCAGGCGGCGCCAAGGCTGTCCGAAACCCCCCGTTTGGAGGGGGACCAGGCGGGATTTCCGGGGAGGGCCCGGGACAGGTTCGCGGGGCCGGGGGATGAGGACGGACTTGGCGCCACCGCACCTGGTGAGGCACGCGGAGAGCACCCATCTGACCTCGAACGTGTTGGAGAAGCCAAGTCGCGAAGGACGTTCCGGCCGTCATTCCCGGCCCTCCTTCGCTCTTAACAGTGGACGGCGGAACGCATATAATGGGTCTCCTGTAACCCTCGGAAAGGAACCTCCATGGCCGAGAAGAAAGACATCGTCATCATCGGCGGCGGCCCCGGCGGCTACCTGGCCGCGATGCGCGCGGCGCAGTTCGGGAAGAAGGTCACGATCGTCGAGGCGGACCGGATCGGCGGGACGTGCATTAACTACGGCTGCATCCCGACGAAATACCTCCTCCACCAGACGAAGATCCTCAAGGAGGTGGCCGGGACCAAGACGCTCGAGGGCCCGACGAGCGAGGTGCGGCTGGATTGGGCCCGGGTCCAGAGGGGGAGGCAGGCCGTCGTCGACTCGCTCGTCAAGGGCCTCGTCTTCCTGCTCGAGAAGGGCAAGGTCGAGATCGTCAAGGGCACGGCGCGCCTCGGCGCGGGGAGGGTCGTCACGGCCGGCACGGCGGAGGGGGAGAGGACCTTCGAGACGGACAAGGTCATCGTCGCCGCGGGCAGCCGGGCCGCGAGCCTGCCCTTCCTCAGGCCGGACGGGCGCCTCGTCATCACCAGCAAGGAGGCGCTCGAATTTCCCGAGGTCCCGAAGAGCCTCCTTATCGTCGGGGCCGGTGCGATCGGGCTCGAGATCGGCTCGATCTACCGCCGGCTGGGCGCCGAGGTGACCGTACTCGAAATCCTGCCGGGCCTGCTGCCGGGCGCGGACCGGGAGGCGGCCGGGCGGCTCGACCGCGTCTTCAAGAAGCAGGGCCTAAAGGTTTTGGCCCAGATGCGGATCGAGGCGGCCGTGGTCGGCGAGGCCGGGGTGACGCTGAGCGGCGCCTCCCTCAAGACCGGCGCCCCGTTCAGCTACACCGGCGAGAAATGCCTCCTCGCCGCCGGCCGCCGTCCCAACACGGAAGGGCTCTTCGCCGGCGGATTCTCGCTCGAGCTCGATCGCGGCGGGTTTATCAAGGTCGACGCGAGGCTCGAGACGGGCGTGCCGGGGGTCTACGCCATCGGCGACGTCATCGGCGGCAAGCTCCTCGCCCACAAGGCCTACCGTGACGCCGTCGTCGCCGCCGAGAACGCCTGCGGACTCGACCGCAAGGCCGACGACTCCGCCGTGCCCATGGCCGTGTTCACCGAGCCGGAGTTCGCCTCGGTCGGGCTGACCGAGGAGGAGGCCGCGATGAGGGGCCTCAAGGTCAAGTCTGGGGTCTTCCCGCTCCAGGCGAGCAGCCGGGCCATGACCATGGACGCCACGGATGGACTGATCAAGGTCCTGGCCGACGAGACGGACAGGGTCGTGGGGGCCCATATTGTCGCGCCGGGCGCCTCGGACATGATCCCCGTCCTGACCATGGCCGTGGCGAGGGGAATGACCCTCGAGGAGCTGGACGCCATCATCTACATCCATCCGAGCCTCTCCGAGGGGATCGGCGAGGCGGCGCTCAAGGCGAACGGCCGGGCGTTGCACATCCTCAATTCTTGAGGGGACAACGGCGTCTCCGCGCGCTTCGGCGCGTGCCCTGGCGCGATCGGCGAAGCTTGAGGAGGGACAGCCCCCCTCTGGGGGGGAGTCCCTCTTGGTTCCTATGCGTTGAAAAAAGGCCGGGGTTTCTATACAATCGTTATGGATCTCAAAGCCCCATGATGGCTCTGGCTCTTTCCTTCCTCGTTTTCGGGCTCCTCGCTCTGGTCATGATCTCCCTGAACGCCGTGCTCGGGCCGAAGAGGCCGGACCCCGCCCGCGAGAAACCCTTCGAGTGCGGCAGCCCCTACCTCCAGGCCGGCATCCCCCCGGTCCGCGTCCCGTTCTACCTCGTCGCGCTCCTCTTCCTGCTCCTCGACGTCGAGGCGGCGTTCCTCTTCCCGCTGGCCCTGGCGTTCCGCGGCCACGGCGCGGCGGGCCTGGCCGCCGTCGGCGGCTACCTCCTCGTCCTCGGCGCTGGGTTTGCCTATGCCTGGAAGAAAGGCATCTTCGACTGGTCATGAGCGGCCTTGGCTTCCTGGCCACGCGCTTCGACGCCGCCCTCGGCTGGGCCCGAAAGTTTTCGCTCTTCCATTACCCGTTCATCACGGCGTGCTGCGGCATGGAATACATGTCGACGGCCTGCGCCCATTTCGACATCGACCGCTTCGGCGCGGGGCTGACGCGGTTCTCGCCGCGGCAGGCCGACCTCCTCCTCGTCGTCGGGACGGTCAGCCACAAGCTCGCGCCCGTCATGAAGACGGTCTACGACCAGATGCTCGAGCCGCGCTGGGTCATCGCCTTCGGGGTCTGCGCCGTGAGCGGCGGCATTTACCAGAACTATGCCGCCGTCCAGGGCATCGACCGCATCATCCCCGTCGACATCTATATCCCGGGCTGCCCGCCGCGGCCGGAGATGGTCCTCGACGGGCTCATGAAGCTGCAGGACAAGATCCAGAGCCAGCCCCAGGATTGGCGATGGAAAAAGAAGACCTGATCGGCGACATCCGCTCCCGCTTTCCCGCCGTGGAGGGATACGCCGAGACCTTGGGCGACCAAACGCTCGTCGTCCGGCGGGAGGGCCTGGTTGCGCTAATGACCGGGCTCCGCGGCGCGCCCTACGATTATGCCGTTCTGCTCGACCTGACCTGCGTCGACTTTCTCGCCTCGGAGGGCCGGCTCGAGATGGTTTACCACGTCTTCTCCCTGAGCCGCAACCGCCGGCTCCGGGTCAAGGTCTCGCTCCCGGGGGACGACCCCGTCGTCGATTCGCTGACCGGGCTGTGGAAGAACGCCGACTGGCTCGAGCGTGAGGTCTTCGACATGTTCGGGGTCGGCTTCACGGGACACCCGGACCTCCGCCGAATTCTGATGTACGAAGGCTTCGAGGGCTACCCGCTGCGGAAAAGCTATCCTTGGCGCAGGGAGCAGCCTCTCCTCCCCATGAAGGACTGAGATGGAAACGCGGCTCGAAAGGAACGCCCGGCCGGACACGATGCTCCTCAACATGGGCCCGTCCCATCCGGCCATGCACGGCACCTTCCGCATCATGCTCGAGCTCGAGGGGGAGAGGATCCTTAACGCCGAGGTCGAGATCGGGTACCTCCACCGGGGCTTCGAGAAGACGTGCGAGAACCGCACGTACTTCAACCTCCTGCCCTACACGGACCGGCTGAATTACGTCTCGCCGCAGATCAATAACGTCGGCTATGCCATGACCATGGAGAAGCTCCTGGGGGTCGAGGTTCCGGAGCGGGCCGGCCAGATCCGCGTCCTGATGAGCGAGCTCTCGCGCGTTTCCGACCATCTGACCTGTCTCGCGGCCATGGCCATGGAGAATGGGGCCTTCACCGTCTTTCTTTATATGATGAAGGCCAGGGAGTACCTCTGGGACGTCATCGAGTTCACGACCGGCTCGCGGATGACGGCGTCCTATATTCGGATCGGGGGGGTCCGGGCCGACCTCCACCCGAGCTGGCGCGGGGCCGTGGCCACGGGCGTCCGGGAGACGCGGAGCGTCCTCAAGGACGTCTCCGGCCTCCTTGAGCGGAACCGCATCTTCATCGGACGGACGCGGGGCATCGGCGCCATCTCCAAGGAGGACGCCCTCTCGTACGGCTGGACCGGGCCCTGCCTGCGGTCGGCCGGCGTCGCCTACGACGTCCGCAAAGCCCATCCCTACCTCATCTACGACCGCTTGGAGTTCGAGGTGCCGGTCGGCGAGAGCGGCGATAACTACGACCGCTACAGCGTTCGGATGCGGGAGATGGAGCAGAGCCTGCGGATCATCGAGCAGGTCGCCGCGCTCATCCCCGAGACGGAGCCGAGAGTTATGTCGGGGGAGATCGAGCCGACAGAGGCCCTGAAGCTCGCCCGCCTCCAGAAGCCGCCTCAGCCGATCCGGCTCTCGCCGAACCTCGAGGGCTCGGAAAAGGACGTCTATCCGCGGATCCTCACCGGAGCGCCGCTCCTCGCCGTCCCGCCGAAGGAGGACACCTACACGACGATGGAGGGCCTGATCGGGCACTTCCTCTTCTTCATGAACGGGCACGGCATCCGGCCGCCCAAGGGCGACGTCTATTTTTCGGTCGAAGGGGGGAACGGCGAGGTCGGATATTACATCGTCTCGGACGGGACGGAACGGCCCTACCGGCTCCACCTCCGCGCGCCCTGCTTCCACATCCTGGCGGCGCTCGAGGGGCTCATCCGCGGCCGGTTCGTAGCCGACGTCGTGCCGACCTTCGGCTCGATGAACATGATCGGCGGGGAGCTCGACCGATGAGCTTCGCCCTGTCGCAGCAGGCCAGGGACCGGATCGAAGGGCTCGCGAGCCGCTATCCGGAGAAGTCGGCCGCCCTGCTGCCGGTCCTCCACGTCATCCAGAGGGAGCACGGGCGGGTCTCGCCCGCGGCGGTCGAGTGGGTCGCCGCCACGCTCGGCGTTCCGACCCTGCGCGTCCGGGAAGTCTTGTCGTTCTACAGCCTCCTTCGGCGCGAGTCGGCCGGCCGGTACGTCATCCAGGTCTGCCGGAACATCAGCTGCTCGCTGGCCGGGGCCGAGGACGTTCTCGGGCATCTCGAGAACCGCCTGGGCGTCAAGGCGGGCGGGACGACGCCCGACGGGAAATTCACGTTGCTCGCGGTCGAGTGCCTCGGCAACTGCGACCGTGCCCCCTGCCTGATGGTCAACGACGACGACCATGGGCCCGTCACTCCCGACCTCGCCGACAGCCTGCTCGAGGAGCTCCGCTGACATGGCCGTCCCGGCCGCGACGCTCCTCTCCCTCGAGACAAGCTCGTTCCGCCTCCCTTCCTATATCAGTCGTGGCGGATACGAGGCAGCCCGCCGGACCCTTCTCTCAAAGAAGCCCGGGGAGGTCGTGGACGAGGTCAAGCGAGCCAACCTCAGGGGTAGGGGAGGGGCCGGCTTCCCCGCCGGCTCGAAATGGGCGTTCGTGCCGCCGGCGGACGGGCGGCCGAGATACCTCTGCGTCAACGCCGATGAGGGCGAGCCGGGAACGTTCAAGGACCGGGCCATCATGACCCGGGACCCCCACCTCCTCCTCGAGGGAATTGTCATCGCGAGCTATGCCGTCGGCGTTCATACGGCCTTCATTTATATCCGCGCGGAATACGAAGCCGTGGCCCGGCGGCTGGAAGCGGCGGTCGAGGAGGCCCGCGCCGCGGGGTTCCTGGGGCCGAACGTCTTCGGCTCAGGCTTCGACCTCGAGGTCTTCGTCCACCGCGGCGCGGGCTCCTACATCTGCGGCGAGGAGACGGCGCTCCTCGAGTCCATCGAGGGCAAGAAGGGCTGGCCCCGGCTGAGGCCGCCCTTCCCGGCCGCGGTCGGGCTCTTCCGGGCGCCGACGGTCATCAACAACGTCGAGACGATCGCCAACGTCCCCCTGGTCTTCCGCGACGGAGCCGAGGCCTTCGCCGCGCGGGGCCTCCCCAAGGACGGCGGGACGCGCCTCTTCGGCGTGAGCGGGGCGGTCCGGAGGCCGGGCCTCTACGAGCTCCCCGTCGGCACGCCGCTCCGCCGGATCATCGACGAATGGGCCGGCGGGCCGGCCGAGGGTCAAGCGATCAAGGCCGTCTGCCCCGGAGGGCTCTCGGCGCCTTTCCTAACGCCCGACGAACTCGACGTCGCCATGGATTACGAATCGCTCGCGCGCGCGGGGTCCATGCTGGGGTCGGCCGGCATCATCGTCGTCGGCGACCGGACGCCCATGATCGACGTCCTCAGGATCGTGACGCGTTTCTACGCCCACGAGTCCTGCGGCCAATGCACGCCCTGCCGGATCGGCACGACATGGATCAGCAAGGTCGTGGCCCGCATGGCGGCCGCCGGGGGGATGGCCGGGGACCTGGCCCTCATCCGCCGCCTGGCGGAAGGCATGAAGGGGAGGACCCTCTGCCCGATGGGAGATGCCGCGGCCTTCCCCGTCCTCTCCATCCTGGCGAAGTTCGAAAAGGAGCTCTCGGGGACCCTCTCCGGGTGAAGCCCATGGCCGAAGTCAACCTCGAGATCGACGGCCGCGCCCTCCGGGTCCCGGCCGGGACGACCGTGCTCAAGGCCGCCGAGCGGCTCGGCATCGTCATCCCGCGCTTCTGCTTCCATCCGGCCTTCGAGCCGGAGGGGAGTTGCCGCATGTGCCTGGTCGAGGTCGAGGGCTTGCCCAAGCTCGACCTGGCCTGTTCGACCATCGTTCGGGAGGGGATGAAGGTCCGCACGTCGACGCCCAAAGCCCTCCAGGCGAGGCGGGACGTCCTCGAGTTCCTCCTGGCCGACCACCCGCTCGACTGCCCGATCTGCGACAAGGCGGGCGAGTGCCTCCTGCAGGAGTATTACGACGCCCACGGCCGCTACCCAAGCGCCTTCCTCGAGCCCAAGGAAAAGAAGGCGAAGAAGCTGCCGCTCGGCAGGGCCCTTTTGCTCGACCGCGAGCGCTGCGTCCTCTGCAGCCGCTGCGTCCGCTTCCTCAGAAAAGTGACGAAGACGGGGGAGCTCGGCATCTTCGAGCGGGGCGTCAGGTCCGAGGTCGGCCTCGACAACGGCGCCGAGGTCCTGAACAACTATTCCGGCAACCTCGTCGACATCTGTCCCGTCGGGGCGATCACCGACACGGATTTCCGGTTCAAGACCCGGGTCTGGTTCCTGAAGAACGGGCGGACGGTCTGCCCGCGCTGCGGCCGCGGCTGCGCCATCATCGTCCAGTCGGTCTGCGGCTACCCCCTGTCCGGCGATCGGCGCAAGGTCTACCGGATCGTGCCGGCCGAGAATCCCGAAGTCAACGGATACTGGATCTGCGACCGCGGCCGCTACGCCGTGCCCGAGATCGAGGACGGCCGGGCGGAGGCCGTCAGCGCCAAGGCCGGAGGGATGGCCGGAACGGCGGCGCCGCTCTCGTGGGATGACGCCCTCAGGGCCTTGACCGCCGACATTCGGGGCGCGGCCGCTCCCGGCCGCCCGCCCCGATTGGGCGTCGTCCTGACGAGCTTCCTGACGAACGAAGAGCTGGAGGCCGCGCAGAAGATCTTCGTCCAGGCCCTGGGCGTCACCGCCGTGCATTTCGCGGACCCGGCGGCGGGCGAGCCCGACGGACTCCTGATGACTGCCGACAGGACGCCGAACCGCCGCGGCGCTGAGGCTCTCGGGTTCACGCTGACGCAGCCCGACCTCGGCGCGCTCGCGGGCGCCGTCGACGTCCTCCTCGTCTTCGGCCCGCATCTCCTGGACCGCGTCCCGCTCGAGGAAGCGGCCCGAGCCTTGGCCGGGATCGGGCGGACCTGGCTGCTCACCCCCCGCAAGAGCTCGCTCGACGGCCTGGCCGATGTCGTCCTGCCGACGGCCCTGCCGCAGGAGAAGTCGGGCTCGTTCACCAACGTCGACGGGCTTCGGCAGCACTTCGAGCCCGCCTTGCGGCCGCCGCGGGGGAGCCGTCCGGAGGGCCGTATCCTGGCCGATTTGGCCGCAGCCCTCGGGATGAAGCTGGAATAAGGCCATGACCGACACCCTCATCCTCGTCGTCAAGATCGTCCTGGCCCTGACCTGGACAATGCTCTTGGCCCTTTTCCTGACCTGGGTCGAGAGGAAGGAGAGCGCCGTCATCCAGGACAGGATCGGCGCCAACCGGGCCTCGATCTTGGGCGTCCGCGCCTTCGGGCTGTTCCAGCCTTTCGCCGACGCCCTCAAGATGATTTTCAAGGAGGATTTCTCGCCCGCCTTCTCGTCGCGCGCCCTCCACACCATCGCCCCGCTCATCTCGTTTTTCTTCACCGCGGTCGCCGTCGTGGCCATGCCCTTCGGTGATTCCATCCGTCTCGGCGGGCGGACGGTCGCGCTCCAGGTCGCCGACGTCGACGCGGCCCTGCTCTTCGTCCTGGCCATGCTCGGGCTCGGCATCTACGGCATCCTCGTCGGCGGCTGGGCCTCGAACAGCCGCTACCCCCTCCTCGGCAGCCTGCGGGGGGCGGCCCAGCTCATTTCCTATGAGGTCGCCCTGGGCCTGTCGCTCGTCGGGCTGGTCATGGTCTTTCCTTCGCTCCGGCTTTCGGAGATCGTCCGCTTCCAAGGCGGGATCCTGCTCGGGTTCCTGCCAAAGTGGGGCATCTTTCTCCAGCCCCTCGGCTTTGCCGTCTTCTTCGTCGCGGCTTTGGCCGAGACGAAGCGTGTGCCCTTCGACCTGCCCGAGGGCGAATCGGAGATCATCGGCTTCTACACCGAATACGGGGGGCTCAAGTGGGGGCTGTTCATGATGACCGATTTCCTCGAGGTCATTGTCGTCTCCTGCCTCGCCGCGACGCTCTTCTTCGGCGGCTGGCAGGTGCCCTGGCTCGGCGCCGGCGGCTTCCGTTTCCCCTGGGGCGGTGGGTGGGCGCTACCGGCCTGGACGGTCACCCTCCTCCAGGTCGTGTCCTTCAACCTGAAGGTCGCCTTCTTCTGCTGGCTCCAGGTCCTCATCCGCTGGACCTATCCCCGCTTCCGCTACGACCAGGTCATGACCCTCGGCTGGAAGCTCCTCGTCCCGGCCGGGGCGCTCAACGTCCTTCTGACCGGCCTCGTCCTGGTCCTGAAATAAGCGCCCATGAAAAGAAGCCGGTTCGTCCTCAAGGAGATCGTGAGGGGGGGATGGATCACCGCCCGGCACTTCACGGTCAACATGGCCCGCCACACCCTCCGGCTCTTTGGCCTCCGGACGGCCCGGCCGGGCGCCGTCACCATCCAGTACCCCGAACAGGTGAAGCCCCTCGCTCCCCGGCACAAGAGCCTCCACCGCATCCTGGTCCGCGAGAGCGGCCTGCCCCAGTGCGTCGCCTGCATGATGTGCGCCACGGTCTGCCCGTCCGAGTGCATTTTCATCGAAGCGGCGGAGACGGACGACCCCGAGGTCCAAAAATACCCGGCGACCTTCATCATCGACCTCAACCGCTGCTGTTTCTGCGGCTTTTGCGTCGAGGCCTGCCCGGAGGACGCCATCCGCATGGATACGGGGGAGATCCGCCTCTCGGCGACGGCGCGGAAGGACCTCGAATACCCCCTCGAGAAGCTCCTCAGATGAGCCGGGCGGCCCCGGAGAGGATCACCGTCGGCGAGTTCGAAGTCCTCCGCCTTCTCGACGGGACGTTCCTCGTCGACGGCGGAGCCATGTTCGGCGTCGTGCCCCGCACCCTCTGGGAGCGCCGCGCCGCCCCGGACCGCGAGAACCGCATTGCGCTGGCCCTCAGCTGCTACCTCGTCCGGGGGCCGGGGATGACGGTGCTTGTCGAGACCGGCGTCGGCCCGGACGTCGACCGCCGTTACGCCGATTTCTACGGCATTCGCCGCGAGCCCGGCCTCTTTCGCCTCCTCGAGGAGGTCGGGATCCGGCCGGCGGACGTCGACGTTGTCGTCAATTCCCATCTCCACTTCGACCACTGCGGCGGGAACACCATCCGGGCGGGGAAGAAGGGCTGGGCGCCCGCCTTCCCGCGGGCCAGGTACGTCGTCCAGCGCGGGGAGTGGGAGCGGGCCCTCCGGCCCGTCGAGCGCGACAAGCCGAGCTACCTTCCGGTCCGGCTGAGGGCGCTTGAGGCCTCCGGGGCCCTGAACCTTCTCGAGGGCGACGGCGCCGTGTGTCCCGGGGTCGAGGCCGTCCTCCTGCCCGGCCACACGGCCTTTCACCAGGGCGTCAAGGTCTCCTCGGGCGGCCGGACGTTCTTCTATTTCGGCGATACCGTGCCCACCGCGGCCCACATCGACCTGCCCTACATCATGAGCTATGACCTTTTCCCGGTGGAGACGCTGGAGAACAAGAAGAGGCTCTACGCGCGGGCCTTGGCGGAGGGCTGGACCGTCGGATTCAGCCATGACCTCGGCCATGCCTTTGGCGCCCTGCGGGGGTCCGTCCGGCGCCCGGAGTTCGTCCCCGCCGCGCCGCCAAATATCGATTGACTTTTTGGACCCGGGTTCTTATGATGGCTTCCCATCCACGTGATGGTCCGTCCATAATCATCAGGAGGTTAGGCTTATGAAGAAAGTCACGGTTGAAGAGCTGCTGGCCAAGGCCCAGCAGCCTTCCCTGGACGCCCCCCGGCTCCACAAGTTCTACAAAGGCAAGATGGGCACGGCCTTGAAGTGCCGCATCCGCGATTTCAACGATTTCGCCATTTGGTACACGCCCGGCGTCGCGGCCGTCTGCAAGGAGATCCAGGCAGACAAGCAGAAGGCCTACGAGTACACCAACAAGTGGAATTCCGTCGCCGTCATCAGCGATGGAACCCGCGTCCTCGGCCTGGGCGACATCGGTCCCGAGGCCGGCCTGCCGGTCATGGAAGGCAAGGGCATCCTTTACAAGTACCTGGGCGGCGTCGACGCCTTCCCGATCTGCCTCGACGAGAAGGACCCGGACAAGATCATCGAGATCGGCCGGGCGCTGCAGCCGTCCTTCGGGGGCTACAACCTCGAGGACATCGCCCAGCCCAAGTGTTTCCGCATCCTCGACGAGCTGCGGGCGAAGTGCGAGATCCCGGTCTGGCATGACGACCAGCAGGGCACGGCGTGCGTCACCGTGGCCGGCCTGATCAACGCCCTCAAAATCGTCAAGAAGAACATCGCCGAGGTCAAGGTCACGGTCATCGGAGCCGGCGCGTCAGGCATCAACATCGCCCGCCAGGTCATGCTGGCCGGGGCCAACGGCGCGAACATGCTCTCCGTCGACTCCAAGGGCATCCTGTCGCGCGACCGGGCCGACCGGGACACCCTCCAGAAGAACTTCAAGGAGAAGTGGGACATGTGCCTGCGGACCAATCCCAAGTGCAAGCAGGGTCCCATGGCCGACGCCATCAAGGGAGCCGACGTCCTCATCTGCTGCTCGACGCCCGGGCCGGGCACGATCAAGCCGGAGTGGGTCAGGACCATGGCCAAGGACGCCATCGTCTTTGCCGAGGCCAACCCCATCCCGGAAATTTGGCCCTGGGAGGCCAAGGAGGCCGGGGCCCGCATCGTCGCCACGGGCCGGTCCGATTTTCCTAACCAGGTCAACAACTCGCTCGGCTTCCCGGGCATCTTCCGAGGCGCCCTGGACGTCCGGGCCAGGACGATCACGGACGGCATGTGCATCGCCGCGGCGCGCGAGCTGGCCAAGGTCGCCGAGGACAAGGGCATCCACGAGGAGTACATCATCCCGAACATGGACGAGTGGGAGGTCTTCCCCCGCGAGGCCGTGGCCGTCGGGAGCAAGGCCATCGAGGAGGGCGTGGCCCGGTTCAGCTTCCCGGCCGACGTCCGCCTCAAAACGGCCGAGGAGATCATCCGGGCCTCCCGCGAAGACGTCCAGAAGAAGATGCGGGAAGGCGTCATCGTCGACCCGGATAAGAAGTGACCGGAGGCGACGAGGACCGGGACGGTCGGCAGGGGCGGGAATGCCCGGGAGGGGGAGGGGCGGCGCCTCTCCCTTTTTCCTTCCCGGCCCGATTGACAAGCGAATAGTCTTATGGTATATATCGCGCAAAGCATTATCGCGGAAAAACTGAACCGGATCGCAAATAACGGCAGAGCCACATGACCGAGATTTCTGAAGCCTTATTTTTCGAAGACCTCCATCCCCCCTAATTCCTTGGCTTGTCATCATCGATACAGCGCCCCCGAAGAGGGCATTCCTCGAGGGGGGAGACGACCGGATGGAGAGGAGGTGGGAATCATCGGGGAACCCGGGAGCGAAGGTCGATCGCATAGGAAATCATCATCAATAATGCCTAAAGGAGGACATCGAATGAAAAACCTGCTGAAAGTCTTAGCGCTGGCGGTGCTGGTCACGTTCGTCTTCACGAGCTGCGCCAAGCAGCCGACCCAGCTCATGGATCAGGCGAAGGCCGCCGTCCAGGCCGTCGAGACGGCCAAGGGCAACATCTATGCCAAGGACGAGCTGAATAAGCTCAAGAGCGACCTCCAGGCCGCCCTGGACGAGGTCACGGCCCAGTCCAAGAAGTTCTTCAAGAATTACGGACATGCCAAGGAAATGCTGACCAAGGTCATCGCCGACGCCGACGCCGTGAAGGGCCTCATCCCGGCCCGGATCGAAGAGGCGAAGAACGCCGCCCAGGCCGCCATCAACGAGGCCAAGACAGCCTATGACCACGCCAAGGCGCTCCTCGAGAAGGCCCCCAAGGGCAAGGGCACCAAGGCCGACATCGAGGCCATGAAGGCCGACCTGGCCGGCCTCGACACCCAGATGACCGAGGCTCAGAACGCCATGACGGCGGAGGACTATTTCGGCGCCAAGGACAAGGCCATGGCCATCAAGGACAAGGCCGCCGCCATCGCCGAGCAGGTCCAGAAGGCCATCGACAAGGTCAAGGGCAAGAGATAAGAAGGAAGGTTTTTTCTCGAACTTGAAGCTGCTCGGAACAGCCTCGCTCGTCCTGGCTGTTTTTCTTGCCGGTTGTCAAGTCCCGCCGGCCCCTCCGGAGGTCCGGAAGTCCGCTGACCAGGAGCAGGACCTCTGGAGGGCCGGCGCTTCTGTTTTCGCCGGCCAGGACTACGCGAACTATCTCCAGGCCTTGAGGGCCGCCCGGCAGGACTTTGCCCGCGAGAACCTCAAGCTCGCCTGGAGCCGGGACTACGGCCGCGTGGCAGCCGACTTTCGGGCGGCCCTTGCCGCCGGCGACGGCGTCATGGCTACGGTCAAGGCCATGAAGGCGGAAAAGCGCTCCTCGCTCGAGGCGGGAGAGGCCAGCGTCCGGGCGAAGATCGCGACGCTCAAGGACATCACCCTGTCTCTAACCGAGCGGGGCCGGGCGAGAAAACAGCTGGCCATGGCCGAGGTCTACCTGGGTGAGGCGGAGACGCTCATGGGGCAGGCGAGGTTCGAAGACGCGTCACGCCTCCTTTCGCAGGCCGGCGATTGCGTCAAGGACGCCGAGGAAGCCGTTATGGCCTTCATCGCCCGCTACCTGGACCGCCGCCAGGTCGAGGTCTGGAAGAAGTGGACCGACGAGACCATCGTCGAATCCCGGTCCAGGGGGACGGTCGCCCTCGTCGTGAGCAAGCTCGAGCGCCGGATGACCGTCTACCGGGGCGGCCTGGCCGTCAAGAGCTACCCGGTCGGCCTGGGCTTCAACGGGCTCTCCAGCAAGCTGCATTCAGGGGACAACGCGACGCCCGAAGGCCGCTATCACATCATCCAGAAGATCACGGCGAGCCAGTATTACAAGGCCCTGCTCATCGACTACCCGAACGAGGAGGACCGCAGGAGGTTCGCCAGGGAGAAGGGCCGCGGCGCCATCCCCGTGACCATCGGGATCGGGGGCGACATCGAGATCCACGGCGGCGGGCCGGACAGCCTGACCCGGGGCTGTGTCTCTATGGACAACGACAAGATGGACGAGCTTTTCGCCCTGGTCTCGATCGGCACGCCCGTGACGATCGTCGGGACGAACGAGACCGAGAACTACGTCATCCGGACGCTCAGGAAATAG
Organism: Terriglobales bacterium; assembly: GCA_035543515.1. GTDB lineage: Bacteria > Acidobacteriota > Aminicenantia > Aminicenantales > Saccharicenantaceae > DATKJS01. The sequence continues at coordinate 15,908 of DATKJS010000095.1, forward strand.
GCCGGAGATGGGAAAGCGCGCCTTCGTCATCGTGATGGCCCTGGCGTACGTCGGGGCCCTTGCGGTCGTCGGGCTGTCGTACCGGTCGGGGCTTGAGATGGCTTCCGGCTGGCCCCCGGCCGGGCCGGCCGTGAACGACAAGGACCTGCCGCGCGTGCAGAGGAACATCCAGAACCTCGAGAAGAAGATGGCCGCGCTCCAGCCGAGGGGCGTCTACATCGTCGTGGACACGGGAGCGAACAGGCTTTACGTCAAGAAGGGTCCTGAGGTCGTTCGCCAGGCCATCGTCTCGTGCGGCAGCGGCGACATCCTCCAGGACCCGCACGGCAAGAGGACCTGGGTCTTTGACACGCCGCGCGGCGAATATTCGGTCAATTCGAAGATCACCAACCCCTATTGGGTCAAGCCCGATTGGGCCTTTATCGAGGAGGGAGCGCCCATCCCCAGGAATCAGCAGGACCGGGTGGAGGCGGGGAGCCTGGGGGACTACGCCCTGGGCTTCGGCGACGGATATTTCATTCACGGCACGCTCTACACGCGGCTCCTGGGCCGGAACGTGACCCACGGCTGCGTCCGGGTGGGTGACGACGACCTCAAGGAGATCTTCAAGATCGTGCCGCTCGGGGCCAAGATCTATATCTATTGAGGGGACGATGCGCGCGAGATGGGGCCTGATCATGATCATGGCGGCCTCATCCGCCATGTTCGGGCAGAACGTGGACAAAGCCGGGCTCGTCCGGATCCAGCGGCAGATCACCGCCGAGAGCGAGCTGGCCAAGGAGCCGAAGTTCTATTTCATCCTCGATATCCGGGAGAAAAAGCTCGAGCTCAAGGTCCGGGGTATGGCCCTGCGCTCTTGGAAGCTCGGGGAGATGCGGTTCTGGGGGAAGCCGGCGTTTTCGGGGACGGTCCAGTTGGTGCGCAAGAGCGCCCTCAAGAAACCTCAGCGGAACGTCATCAAGCCGGGAGAGACGGCCACGGCGGCCAAGGACCCGGCCAAGTTCGAGCTGGAGGCGCTCGAGCTGAAGGATATGCCGAAGAGCTTTGGGCTCGAGTTCGGCAACGGCCTGCGCGTATCCGTCAAGGCCATGGAACATGGCCTGAAGGCGTTCAGTGAGGATATCGGCTGGTACATCGCACTCCCGGTCGAGAATTACATATCGGCCAGAGAGGGGAAGCAGGTTTCTGTGCTCGAGCTCAGGTTCGCCGACGAGAAGGACGCCCAGGCCATATACTGGACCTTCTTCGAGGGGATCAAAGGCCTGATCCATTAAGGGAAAATTTTTTTATGATAGACTTGACAATTATATGCTCATATTATATATTAAATAAGTACTAAAAAAGGAGGAAGATCATGGCAAAGACCATAGGCATTGACTTGGGCACGACCAATTCGGTCGTCGCCATCCAGGAAGGAGAAAAAACGACCGTTATCCCGAACGAGGAAGGCGGGCGCACGACCCCCTCAGTCGTGGCCTTCACTCAGAAGGGAGAGATTCTCGTCGGGCAGGTGGCCAAGCGCCAGCGTGTCACCAACCCCGAGAACACGATCTATTCCATTAAGAGGTTCATGGGCCGCCGGTACAGCGAGGTGGGCGAGGAGATCAAGCAGGTCCCGTTCAAGGTGACCGAAGCCGCCAACGGCGACGTCCGGGTCGAGGCCCTCGGCAAGAAGTACGCTCCGCCGGAGATCTCGGCCTTTATCCTGCAGAAGCTCAAGAAGGCGGCCGAGGACTACCTGGGCGAAAAGGTCGAGAAGGCGGTCATCACCGTTCCCGCGTACTTCAACGACAGCCAGCGCAAGGCGACCAAGGACGCGGGCAAGATCGCCGGCCTCGACGTCGTCCGGATCATCAACGAGCCGACCGCGGCCGCCCTGGCCTACGGCATGGACAAGAAGAAGGACGAGGTCATCGCCGTGTACGACTTCGGCGGCGGCACGTTCGACATCTCCATCCTCGAGGTCGGGGAGGGCGTCGTCGAGGTCAAGGCGACCAACGGCGACACGCACCTCGGCGGCGACGACCTCGACCAGCGGGTCCAGGACTGGATCGTGGCCGAGTTCAAGAAGGAGTCCGGGATCGACCTGACGCGGGACAAAATGGCCCTCCAGAGGCTCAAGGAGGCCGCGGAAAAGGCCAAGATCGAGCTCTCGACGACGATGGAGACCGAGATCAACCTGCCCTTCATCACCGCCGACGCCTCGGGTCCCAAGCACCTCCTCATGAAACTGACCCGGGCCAAGCTCGAGCAGCTCTGCGAGGACCTCGTCCAGAGGTCCGTCGGCCCGGTCCGCCAAGCCCTGTCCGACGCCGGGCTCAAGCCCGAGGACATCAAGGAGGTCGTGCTCGTCGGAGGCCAGACCCGCATGCCCCGCATCCAGCAGCTCGTGCGCGACCTCTTCGGCCGCGAGCCCCACAAGGGCGTCAACCCGGACGAGGTCGTGGCCGTCGGCGCCGCCATCCAGGGCGCCGTCCTCTCGGGCGAGGTCAAGGACGTTCTCCTGCTCGACGTCACGCCGCTGACGCTGGGCATCGAGACCTTGGGCGGCGTCTTCACCCGGATGATCCCGCGCAACACGACCATCCCGACGAAGAAGACGGAGACCTTCTCCACGGCCTCGGACAACCAGCCGAGCGTCGAGATCCACGTCCTCCAGGGAGAGCGCGAGATGGCTTCGGACAACCGGACGCTCGGGCGATTTCACCTCGACGGCATCCCGCCAGCCATGCGGGGCGTGCCCAAGATCGAGGTCACTTTCGACATCGACGCCAACGGCATCCTGCATGTCTCGGCCAAGGACACGGGCACGGGCAAGCAGCAGGCCATCACCATCACCGGCCACAGCGGGCTCGACGAGAGGGAGATCAACCGGATGGTCAAGGATGCCGAGAGCCACGTCGAGGAGGACCGCCGGCGCCGCGAGACGATCGACGCCAAGAACCACGCCGACCAGCTGGTCTACAGCCTCGAGACGCTCCTGCGGGACAACAAGGACAAGATCCGCGAACACGAGGCCGAGGCCGTCCAAAACGAGATCGAGAAGACGAAGAAGGCGATCGCCAGCGACAACCTCGACGAGATCAAGAAGGCCACGGACTCCCTGTCGCGGGTCTCCCACCGGCTGACGGAGACGCTCTACCAGCAGGCCGGGGAGTCGCAGGCTTCCTCCGGGCAGGCCGGGCCCCAGGGCGGATCGGCCCCCGGAGGCGACGGGCGGAGCGCTTCCCAGGGCGGCGGCGCCGATGAAGAGGTCATCGACGCCGAGGTCGTGGACGAGGACAAGAAGAACTGACCAGGCCCCGGGCCTGGACATCCAGGGGCGGGGCCGGGCGGGCCCGGCCCCCCCGAGGAACGGCCATGGCCAAAGACTATTACGAGACCCTGGGCGTCCCCAAGACGGCGGCTCAGGCCGAGATCAAGAAAGCCTACCGCAAGCTCGCCCGCAAGTACCATCCGGACCTCAACCCCGGCGACAAGTCCGCCGAGGCCAAGTTCAAGGAGATTCAGGAAGCCTATTCCGTCCTGAGCGACCCGACGAAGCGCACCCAGTACGACCAGTTCGGGTTCGCGGGCGACCGGCCGCCCGCGTCCGGCCGCGGCGGACCGGGCTCGTCCGCCGGGTTCGAGGGCTTCGATTTCTCCGATTACGGGTCCTCGTCGTTCCGGGATTTCTTCGAGAACCTGTTCGGCGGGGCCGGCGGCCGGGCCGCGGCCGGACCGGAGTTCGCACCGGAGCGCGGCGAGGACCTCAACTACTCGATGAAGGTCGGCTTCGAGGACGCCATCCGCGGCGTCCAGACACGGATCCGGCTCAACAGGCTGGTGCCCTGCGACCGCTGCGGCGGCTCGGGCCACATTTCCAAGGGCGGCTCGCGGGACTGCCCGGCCTGCCACGGGTCCGGGCGGACGACCATGCAGCGCGGGTCCATGAAGTTTTCCGGGGCCTGCCCGACCTGCGGCGGCTCCGGCAAGGCGGCGGGGACGGTCTGCCCCGAGTGCCGCGGCGCCGGCCGCGTCCAGAAGTCGGAGCTCATTGCCGTGCGCATCCCCTGCGGGGTTGACACGGGCTCCAGGGTCCGCATTCCAGGCCGGGGCAATGCCGGGCGCGACGGCGGCCCGCCCGGGGACCTCTACATTTCGATCGAAGTCGCCCCGCACCCCCGCTTCCGGCGCGAGGGCAGCTCCCTGCACATCAAGGTCCCCATCACCGTCCCCGAGGCGACCCTGGGCGCCAAGATCGAGGTCCCGACGCTCGACGGCACGAGGACCATCCGCGTGCCGCCCGGCACGAAGTCCGGCCAGAAGTTCCGCATCCGCGGCGAGGGTGCGCCCGTGCCCGGGACGAAGGCCCGGGGCGACGAGTTCGTCGAGGTCAGCATCGTCCCGCCGTCCTTCGAGGACCAGAGGGTCCGGGACCTGATGAAAGAGCTCGAGCGCGTCTCGGGTCCGAACCCTCGGGGCGGGCAGAAGGGCAACTGACATGAAGCGGACCAACAAGAGCGCCAAGGCCAAGGAAGCCCCTCGCCAGTATTACCATATCAGCAGCGTCGCCAAGATGTACCGCCTCCACCCCCAGACGCTCCGGCTCTACGAGCGGGAGGGGCTCATCACGCCCTCGCGGAGCGGCGGGAACACCCGGCTCTATTCGGCGGAGGACCTCAAGCGCCTCGAGCTCATCCTCGATCTCATCCGTGACCTGGGCGTCAACCTGGCCGGGGTCGAGGTCATCCTCAACATGCGCGAGAAGATGGCCCAAATCGAGGCCGAGGTCGGCGAATTCCTTGAGTACATCCGCGGGGAGTTCTTCCGGGGGAAGGAGGAGGAGTTCGAGGCCCGGATGCGTGCCCTGGTCCACGTCCGGCCGGGCGGCGTCGTCAAGGTCGACGATGGGGAAGGCGGACGGTGAGCCCCCAGGACTTCCTGGATTCGAAGAACCTCAAGCACTACCTGGAGGAAATCGGCAAGTTCCCCGCCCTGACCGAAGAGCAGGAGAAGCGCCTGGGCGAGCGGATCCGGCAGGGGGACAAGGCCGCGCTCCAGGAGCTCATTCAAGCCAACCTGAAGTTTGTCGTTTCCTACGTCAAGAAGTACCGGGGCATGGGCCTGAGCATGCTCGACCTCATCGACGAGGGGAACGTCGGCCTGATCGAAGCGGCCAAGCGCTTCGACCCCACGCGGAACGTCCGCTTCATCTCCTACGCCGTGTGGTGGATCCGCCAGGCCATCATCCACGCCCTGTCCCAATACTCCCACATCTTCAACATCCCCCAGAAGCTCTCTGACCAGATTTCGATGATGAAGAAGCGGCGGGCGGCCCTCAAGACCGAGCTCGGGCGGGAGCCGACGCGGGACGAGGTCGCCAAGACGATGGGCATCCCGGAGGAGGACATCGAGGACCTCGAGCTCCTCGAGGAGCGGAACGTCTCCCTCAGCGACAAGTGCTACGACGACGACCTCGAGGTCGAGGACCGGGTCAGCGATGGGGAGGCCGAGTCCGTCGAGTACCAGATCATCAAGGCCTCGGCCCAGCACCAGATCCGTGAGATGCTCTCGGTCCTGGATGAAAAAGAGGCACTTGTGATAAAATTACGGTTCGGGCTGGACGACGACCGGCCGATGACCCTCCAGGAGATCGGCGACAGGCTCCACCTGACCCGGGAGCGGATCCGGCAGATCGAGCAGAAGGCCATGCGCAAGCTCGGCCGGTCGAAGAAGCTCCAACAGCTCAGAGGTTATCTGAATTGAGCGAGCAGCAGGGCGTTTGTGAGCGGTGCCTGGGGACGGGCTGGGTCCTCGAGGACGCCGGCGGGAGCAAGGTCGCCAGGCGGTGCGTCTGCTTCAGCGACCGCCGCAGGCAGGTCCTCCTCGAACAGGCCAATATCCCCCGCCGCTACCAAAGCTGTCATTTCGAAAATTTCAAAGTCCTTAACGATGACCAAAAAGACGCGCTGAAGATCTCCAAGAAATTCGTTGAGAATTATCCGGTCCAGGATGTCGGCCTTCTCTTCATGGGACCCTGCGGCGTGGGCAAGACTCATCTGGCCGTGGCCATCCTCCAAGAGTTGATCTTGAAGAAGGACGCCCGCTGCATTTTCTACGACTTCCGCGAGCTTATCCGCGAGATCCAGAGCACGTTCACTGCGGATTCCACCCTCACCGAGTCTGACGTTCTGGGGCCGGTCTTCCAATCCGAGGTCCTCGTTTTGGACGAACTCGGAGCCAAGAGAACGTCGGCGTGGGTGGAAGAAACCGTCTTTTATATCATCAATTCCCGCTACAATAACAAGAAGGTCACGATTTTCACCACGAATTATCTCGACCCGGATAAGCTATCCTCTCAGGAGGAAGACCGCCGCGACCCCTACTGGCAGAAGAAGATGGGGGGGGGAACGGGGTCGAAGGCCGAGAGCGACAAAGGGGAGACTCTCGTCGATCGAATCGGAGTTCGCCTTCGGTCGAGGATCTACGAGATGTGCAAGGTCGTTGAGATCAGCGGGGAGGATTTCCGGATCGCGATCAAGCAGGCGGGCTACCGGTTCTAGGGCAGTCCCCTTCGGGGGCTGTCCCTCTTCCGGAGCTTGCCTTTTTCATGGGGGCGTGCTATATTACGGCCCGCCTGCTCCTCGGTAGCTCAATTGGCAGAGCGGGTGGCTGTGTTATCGCAGCTTCCACGAGAAATCGTGGTTGAAAAACCGGGTGAATTCAGGGAAGCCCGCCCTCCGTCAGGTGCGGAGAAGGGTAATCCTGAGCCGAGCCCCGTCCCGAAGAGGGGAGGGGAAGGTGCAGAGACTAGAGCGAAAGCTCGTACGCCGGAGACGCTCCGGCGGAAGCGCCCGGCACCCTCAGCCCGGACGGCCGGGACGGGTGATGAGATAGTCCAAGCCCGGAAGAAATTCCGGGGGGCTTGTAACCACTAGGTTGCAGGTTCGAGTCCTGCCCGAGGAGCCATCGCCTGTCTTACCTAAACGCCTGCCTTTGGAACTCGCCGTGCTCGCTTGGTCCACGCCCCGGACAACCTTCGGAGACCTTATCAAAAACTAACATTCCGAGCGCATAGAATGTTGCCAGAAAAGGCTGGCCTGTCAGGGGCCGTCCGAGGCTGTCGATCCTCGGCACCTCGCCCTCTCATGGCCATGCGGACTATCATATCAGGCGAGAGGAGGTCTTTCATGGCGGAACGAATAAGTGTGATCTTGGCCGTCGGAGCGCTCGTTCTCTCCATGGCGGGGGCGCAGGCCCAGAACCCGCCGGGGAAACCCGCGCCGGCGGTCGGTCCCTCGCCGGTGGACCAGTTGGCCGGGGAAATGGCCAAGCGTCTTGGCGAGGAGCTGCACGTGAGGACGGTCGTCGGCGGGCCGATGAAGGCCGGGTCGGTAACGCTCATCCCGATCATCATGATCGACATCGGCTTCGGCGGCGGTCAGGCCGGGATGCCCCAGGGAGGGACGAACGGGTCTGGTTATTTCATGAGCGGCCAAGCGCGCCCTCTGGGCTTCGTGGCGGTCAGCAAGAAGGGGACAAGGTTCATCAGCGTCGGGAAGACGCCCGGAAAGTGAGGAGCCGGTCATGAACGCCAAACGACTGCTCTCATGGGTCAGCGGAGCGCTCTGCCTTTGCGCCGGATTCGCGGAGGCCCAGGCGCCTCTCCAAGTGCCGCTCGCGGACTTCGACAAGCTCGTCTCGCAATTGAAGGTGACGACCGTCGTCGGAGAGCCGATCCGGGTGGGGGAGACGATCGTCATCCCGTTCGTCCGGGTTTCGTTCGGCATGGGGGCCGGCGGGGCGATGATGGGTTTCGGCGGAGGGATGGGCGGCAAGACCGTCCCGCTCGGCGTCCTGATTGTCGAGGGCGATGACGTCCGCGCCGAGCTCTTCCCGGACCCCGCGGAAACACCCTCGCTCCTCCAAGAGCTCCTTCAGCTCATCCGGGACAGGAAGATCGTGATCATGGGGAACGGGCTCAATCTGGGCGGAGCGAGCCCCAGTGACCTTCAAAGCATGGCGCCTCTCGTGTCCGCGATGATGGGACAAACGACATGGGTGGGCAACGCCATCAACCTCGGCAACGTCTCCGCTCCATCCGCCGCCGCATCGCCGGCCAAGAATGTCTCGCTCGAAGAGATGAAAAAGCTCTTTGACGCCAAGAAGTACGCCGACGCCCTGGCCGTGGCGGACGCTCTGATCGCTAAGGACCCCCAAAGCGCAGTCCTCCATGTGTGGAAAGGCCAGATCATGGGGGCCATGGCCCTGGGGAGTCCGCTGGACACGGTCAAGTATGGAACGGGCGCGATGCAGGAGTATGAGCAGGCCCTGGCGATCGATCCGAACAACGCGGAAGCGCATCTCGGGCGAGCCATCGGACGCCTGGCCGCGCCGCCGGGCTTCGGAGGGGACATCGACGGGGCCATCGCGGACTTGGACAGTGTCATCGCCAAGAAACCCTCGGCCGAAGCCTATTATTATCTCGGCGAAGCCTACCGGAGAAAGGGACTGGAGGATAAGGCCAGGATCGCCTACGGACAGGCGTTAAAGCTCCGCCCGGACTTTGCCGAGGCTAAACAAGCGCTTTCGGAGCTGAAATAGCGTCCAGGACCGGATTTCGCAGAGGCCTGCCGGTCAGGACGAGAGCGGGACGGCGTCCCCGAGCTCGAGAGGAGACGGCCTGACCCATGCCTTGTCCAACCTATCGGGCCTTTTCGGGTCTTGCAGAGCGGACACAAGAGATTCGGCCTTCCGGACGCCCGCCTCGCTGAGGAAGATGAAACTCGCGTGGATTCGAAGAAGCTGAGCCTGGGATTTGGCCGTTGCGGACCCTTCCGGGAATTGGATCAGCCCGGCGTTCAGCAGGCATCTCATGGCCTCGCAGAGGACTGCGGCGCTCCTCAAGCGGAGATTGGTATGACGGCGTCTCGAGCTCCCCGCTTGCCCTTCACGAGGAAGGACGTCGACCGGCAACCTGAAGTATCTCAGATAGATGTCGTGCCTTCGGATGGAATAGCCTTCGCATTCATCCATGCCGAGCTCCCGGGCCGCGCGCTCGCCGCTCTTGAGAGCCTGTCCGTTCTTATAGGCCTCGATGAGGATCCACTTTTGAAGCCGCCTCGCTCTATCTTCCATTTTGGTCATGCCGGGTTCTCCTATGCAACTCCGTATCTTCGCCGAGTTCATTATCGTCCGGCCGGGTTAAGCGTCGATAAGGATTCTGTTGATTTGGTGTTAATTCCCCCGCCTGGGGAGATAAAGACGGCCCTCTCCCTTTTCGCCGGTGGCGCGGTCGGAGAGCGTCAGGTCGATGACGACCCAGTCGCCGGCGGGGGGCGCCTTGGGCAAGGACACCTGAATGAGATAGGCGACCATGTCCTGGGCCGGGCCGCTTGCCTCCCGGACCTTGTTGACGCGGATGACATCCACGCGCTCGCCGTCGACCCTGGCCTCGACGTCTCCGGCGCCGAGGTCGGGGGCGATGTCGATGAGGGGGACCTTTTTTAGGCCCTCCATCCCCCGGGCTTTCATCACCGCGGCCCCGGTCCTGGCCAGGCTCATCGGCCGGAAATAGACCTGGTAGGACGGATAGGCCCCCTGAGGCCGCCAGGCGTTCATGGCGTACACCTCGATACGGTCAAAGCGCGGGTTGATCTCGAGGTCGCGCTCCGCAGGAACGTTCCAGGCCCAGTACTCCAGGCATCTGACCTGGTAGTCCTTAACGGCCGTGAGGGCCATGTACCGCCCTTTCGCTGCGGCCAGCGAATAGCGGCCGTCCTTGCCGGAGACCGCCTTGGCCACAGTTTCGAAACGCGCGTCCTTGAGCTCGACCGAGGCGCCCTCAACGGGCTGATTCTTGAAATCCGTCACCTGTCCTGAGACCTTGACGGGGCCCTCCGCGGGCCGCCTGAGGCCAAGAGCGGGGAGGGCGCCCAGGATGACGATCGCGAACCATGCGGGTGTCTTTCCGTGTTCTTGAATCACCGTATCCTCCTTTTTCGCGGCACGCCGGCAGCGGCCGGGACCCCAGGCTCCGGCCTGGAGCCCGTTCTGGGCATCGGGAGCGGCGGCAACATCAACAAGATCTTCATGCTGACCGGGAACAAGGCCGGCCGGCCCTTATCCGCGAAGAAGCTCAAGGAGGCCAACCGCTCTCTCGCCTCCCTGAGCGTCGAGGGCCGCGTCCGGGTGCTGGCCCTCCGGCCTGACCGGGCCGACGTCATCGTCCCCGCCCTCCAGATCTTCCGGCGCGTCATGGAATGGGCGGACATCCGGAAGATTCACGTCCCGTTCATCGGCCTGTCCGACGGATTGATCCGCGAGCCCTATGAGCGGCACATCCGGGAAGGGGCCCGGCCGCTGCCGGCTCCCGGTCGCGGCTCGCTGAGCGGCGACCCGCCGGCCGGCTCTCCTAGTCCGGCAGGGGGGTCTTGGCCGCTACGGATCCTCCGACCGAAGCCCCTCCATTCCGAGGGGGCTCCCGGGCCGTCCTTGCCTCGGCGGCCGGTTTGCGCCGCACGGGCCTGGTGGTGAAGATCCGCTTCTCAACGCCGCCCAGAAACTCCGAAAGGGCCGCGAGAGCCGCCTCGAAGCCGGCCAGGTCCTCGGACTTGCGGGCTTTCGTCAGCCGGGAGAACTCAAGATACGACTTGAACGACCAGAGCGGGCCTGGCTCCCGCCGCTTTCGGAACTCTCGGAGGGAGTCGAGGACGATTTCCTTGTCGTGCCAACGGCCGAGAGGCTGATGGACGCCCCGGAGCCGGTCATTGAGGAGGGTGCCGTCGTCGCCGGCGAAGCCGCCCTCCTCGATGATCTCCAGCGTGTAACGGGCCTCTTTCGTCCGCGTCCTGAGAAAATGGAGCCGGCGGACGTCGTTCCACCTGGTCTTGTCCTCCCTGATTTCCCCGATCAATTCCAGGAGCCGCGCCTCCGCCCCCGTCCTGGCGCGGCGCGCTCCGGGTCCCGCGAGGCAGGAGGCGATCGAGACCCAAGCGGAGTCGAAGAAGCCTCGGTCAAAACGCCGACAGGCGCGGCCGAACTTCTTGACCTCCCGGCGCTCGCCGTCCTTGAGCCAATTATAATATTCAGAGAGTTCGAGGGAGCCGGCCTTGGCCGCCTCCCGGGCTTCGGCTTCGAGGACGTGCAGGTTGCGGAGCTTGCCGGCCGCCCGGAAGAGCTTGCGGGCGGGGGTGAACGCTTCCTCGGCCCGATAACGGGGTTCGACCGTCTCTATCAGGCCGAAGAAGGTCCGGAGACGCTTGAGGTCGACGCGCATCTCGTGGATTGAGTCGGTGTCAGGGAACTCAGCGGCTTGCCGGAAATGGTCCTTGAACGACCGAACCCGGCGGTCGTAGCAGTCTTTGAAAAACGAAGAAACCTCCATCCCACCCTCCCCGGGGCAGCCCGCCGTCCTTCGAGAAAGGCCGCTCAGCGAGCGGCGCGGCGTTTCGACGTTTCCGGCCGGGCCGGAGGACGAACGTTCAGGGTCTTCAAGAAATCCCTGGCCAGCTTATGCGCCGCTTTCCGGGTCTCCTTCTGGAAAGCGGCGGCGCCCGGGCGGCTGACACGGCCGAGGATCCCTTCCATGCTCCGGGCCAACCGCGTCTCGAGCTCGGTCCGCGCTTCTTTCTTTTGCGCTTTGAGCCGCCCGGGGCCGGTGAATTCGATGAGGGTCCCCGCGCCGCCGGCCAGGTCCCTCCAGTGGTCGAGGGCAAACTCCGCGGTCACGACGCCGCCCTTGGGGATGGCCTCGCGGAACCCCTTGACCAGATGGGCGGCCAGCTGACTAAAGGCCGGGTCATGTCCGACCAGCATGATGGAGCGGTACTTATCCGGCTGCTTGCGGATTTCCTGGGCCAGGTCCTCGGTATTCGTATTCCCGTAGAACGTATCCTTAAGCAGGATCTTCTGGTGGGGATAGCCGAAGGCCTTGGCGAACAGGTGGGCCGTTTCGATGGCCCGATTGGCGAAACTGGAGATCATCAGGTCGGGCGCGGCATTCGCCGAGGCGAGATGCCTGGCCACGGCTGTGGCTTCTTTTGTCCCCTTCTTGACCAGCGACCTTTCGAAATCGGGCAGAGCCCCGCCCCTGTCCTGGGCCGTCGCGTGCCTGACGATGTAGATCCTCAACATGGCGTCCCTCTCCCCAGCGCCGTTCGCTAAAGGCGTTCGGGCTTCATGACAACCCCGTTGAGTTAAAATTCCATGAAGTTTCCATTAAATCTTCGTTAAATGAACCAGTTAAGCGATCAACCGCTAGGCGATGCGCCCCCTCATGTGCTATATGCTGTAAGCGAAACCTCACCGGGATCCCCATCTATGATATACTGAAGGGGTTGCAGGGTCAACTGGCCGATTCCATCCCTACGGGAGGAGGATTAACATGAAAGACTCGGCCAAGGCCTACTGGCTCGGCTTCGACCTTGGCGGGACCAAGATGATGGCGGCCGTCTTCGGCCAGGATTTCAAGGTCGTGGCGTCCCTGAGGAACAAGACCAAGGGTGTCGAGGGGACGGTCGAGGTCCTCGAAAGGATCCAGGGCACGATCGCCGACGCCCTCCGGGAAGCCGGTCTCGAACCTTCGGACCTGGGGGGGATCGGCGTCGGATGCCCGGGACCGCTCGACCTGGACCGCGGCGTCATCCTCCAGGCCCCGAACCTCTCGTGGCACGACGTCCCTCTCAAGGAGACCCTGGAAAAGAGGTTCAAGTGCCCGACGGTCATCGCCAACGACGTGGACGCCGGCACTTACGGGGAGTTCCGCTTCGGCGCGGGCCGCGGCGCGCGTTGCGTCCTGGGGGTCTTTCCGGGCACGGGGATCGGCGGGGGCTGCGTCTACGAGGGGCGTATCATACGCGGCCGGACCGGCTCCTGCATGGAGATCGGGCACGTCCGGGTCCAGGCGGAGGGCCGGCTGTGCGGCTGCGGCCAGCGCGGCTGCCTGGAGAGCGTGGCCAGCCGGCTGGCCATCTCGGCCGAGGCCGCGGCCGCGGCCTATAGGGGCGAGGCCCCGGCCCTCCAGCGCTTGGCCGGGACCGACCTTGCCGAGATCAAGAGCGGGACCCTGGCCAAGTCCATCAAGGCGGGGGATACGGCCGTCGAGGTCATCGTTCGGAACGCCGCCCGGCACCTCGGCTCGGGGGTGGCCAACGTCGTCAACCTGCTCGCTCCGGACATCGTCGTCCTCGGCGGCGGGCTCGTCGAGGCCATGCCGGACATCGTCCTGGGCGAGGCCCGGAAGACGATCTGCGGACAGGCCATGAAGGCCTTCACCAGGGACCTCAAGATCGTGGCCGCCGAGCTCGGGGACAACGCCACGGCCATGGGAGCGGCGGCGCTGGCCGCCGACGGAGCGGCCCGATGACCGACGAAAAGACCGTCCCGGAGTCCCAGGCCCGGGTCGAAACGAAGAAGCGCCTGGCCGCGGTCATCGATATCGGGGCGACGGCCATCCGGATGGATATCGCCGAGATCGAGAAGGGCGGGCACATCCGCCGCCTGGACTCGCTCCGGAAGCCCGTTCCCTTGGGGAAAGAGACGTTCACGAAGGGGCGCATCGGGCAGGAGACGATCGGCCAGTGCATCGGCATCCTCAAGGGGTTCCAGAGCGTCATGGGCGAGTACGGGATCACGGACGCCGGCCAGGTCCTGGCCGTGGCCACGAGCTCGGTCCGGGAAGCCGCCAACGCCGACAGCTTTCGCGACCGGATCTACGTCGCCACCGGGATCAACCTCAAGGTCATCGATGAGGCCGAACAGAACCGGCTGACGTTCCTCGCCGCCCAGGACGTGTTCGCCCTGAAACCCGACCTGGCCCAGGCCGACGTCCTCTTCGCCGAGGTCGGCGGGGGAAGCACGGAGCTCTTTCTCCTGCGGCAGGGGCAGGTCGGCTTTTCGAATTCCTACCAGCTCGGCACCCTCCGCATGCGCGAGACCCTGGAAACCTACCTGACGCCGAGCGAGCGCGTCCGGCGGATCCTCGGCCAGCACATCGGCCGGACGGCCGAGACCATGAAGAAGGACGTCCCGCCCGTGTCCAGTCCGGTCCTCGTCGCGATGTCGGGCGACGCCCAGTTCGCCGCCTCGGAAATCTCGGCGGGCTGGACGGACGAGTCGCTCCTGACGGTGGATTTCAAGACGTTCTCCGCGTTCGCGGACAAGGTCATCCCTCTCCCGGCCGAGAAGCTCGTTTCGCGCTACAAGGTCGGATACGAGGAGGCCGAGACGATCGGCCCCGGGCTGTTCGCCTATGTCATCCTGTGCCGGACGTTCAAGGTCGAGACGCTCGTCATCCCGAAAACGACTTTCCGCGACGGGCTCCTGAGGGAGGTCGCCTCCGAGCGCTCCTGGACGGACGCCTTCGCCGAAGAGGTCGTCCGGCAGGCCATGGCCCTGGGGAGGAAATACGCGTTCGACGAGAAGCACGCCCGCTTCGTCTCGGACCTCAGCGTCCTCCTCTTCCGGGCCCTGCAGAAGGAATTTCATTTGGACCCGCGGAACGAATTGCTGCTGAGGATCGCCGCGCTCCTTCATGAGATCGGGGGCTTCATCAGCAACCGGAGCCACCACAAGCATTCCATGTACCTCATCCAGAACAGCGGGATCTTCGGATTGACCCGGGAGGAGGTGGCGCTCGCGGCCGTCATCGCCCGCTACCACCGCCGCGCGCTGCCTTCCTTGACCCATCCGGAGTACGCCGCCCTCGACCGGGACAGCCGGATCACCGTTTCGAAGAAGGCGGCCATCCTCCGGGTCGCCGACGCCCTCGACCGCAACCACCTTCAGCAGATCATGGATCCGGCAATCGCCCTGATGAAGGACGAGCTCGTCATCACGATCGATGGGGCCGAGGACCTAACCCTGGAACGCCTAGCCCTGAAGGAGAAGGGCCCGCTCTTCGAGGATGTCTACGGACTCAAGGTCGTCCTCCGCGAGGGCCGCGCGGGCGAGGGGGGGAAACCTCATGCCGGCTGAGCCAAGCCCTTTTCTCAACCGCGAACTGAGCTGGCTGGCCTTCAACCGGCGCGTCCTCGAGGAGGCCCTCGAAGCCGACCTGCCGCTCCTGGAGCGTCTGAAATTCCTGGCCATCACCGCGTCGAACCTCGACGAGTTCTTCATGGTCCGCGTCGGGGGCCTGCAGCAGATCGTCGCCCAGGGCCGCAACAAGCCGGACTTCACCGGACTGACCCCGGCCGCCCAGCTCAAGGAGATCGGCTGGCTGACGCACCAAATGACCGAGGATCAGTATGCCTGCCTGAAAGATCTCGAGGACCGGCTGGCGTCGGAGGGGATCAGCAGGGTCAAGGGCGAGGACCTGTCGCCGGCGGAGGTCGATTTCCTCGAGCGCCTCTTCTCCCGCGAGATCCTGCCGATCCTGACGCCCATCGCCATCCACCCGGCCCGGCCTTTCCCGGTCCTGGCCGGGCTCCGGCTCAACCTCCTCGTCCGGTTCCGCGAGGGCGCGGGAGGCGGCGACGAACCCCGCGGCGCCGTCGTCACCCTGCCCAGAGGTTCGGCCCGCTTCATCACGCTCCCCGTCGAGGAAGGCTATCACTTCGTGCTCCTCGAGGACGTCGCGGCCCGGTTCGCCGGCCTCCTCTTCCCGGGGGCATCCATCCTCGAAGTCGTCCCGTTCAGGATCATCCGGAATGCCGACATGGCCGTCCGAGAGGACCAGGCCGCCGACCTCCTGGCGGAGATGAAGGAGGTCCTGGCCGAAAGGAAGCAGAGCGCCTGCGTCCGGATCGAGGTCGCCGACCGGGCCTCGGCGGCGGCCCTCGTTCTTCTCCGCGACATCTTCGAGGCGCCAGCCGACCGGGTGGCCCGGTTGCCGGGCCCCCTGGACCTCGCGGCCTATTTCCGGCTGGCCTCCATGCCCGGGTTCGAAACTCTCAAGTATGACCCATGGACGCCCCTGCCTCTGCTCGACATCGGGGCCGGCGAATCCATCTTCGATGTCCTCGACCGCAGAGACCTTCTGCTGTTCCATCCCTATGAGAGCTTCGACCCCGTGCTGCGCCTGGTCGAGGAAGCGGCGGACGACCCGAATGTCCTGGCCATCAAGCAGATCCTCTACCGGACGAGCGAGGCGAGCCCCATCGTCTCCGCCCTCGTCCGCGCCGCCGAGAACGAGAAGCACGTCACGGCCGTGGTGGAACTCAAGGCCCGGTTCGACGAGGCCCGAAACATGGAGGGCGCTCTCGAGCTCGAACGCGCCGGGGCCCAGGTCATCTACGGGCTCCGCGGCCTGAAGACCCACGCCAAGGCCTGCATCGTCGTCCGCAGGGAGCCGGCCGGCATCCGGCGCTACGTCCATTTCGGGACGGGGAACTACAACGAGCGGACGGCCCGGCTCTACAGCGACATCGGCTACATGACCTGCCGCGAGGACTATGCGTCTGACGCCACCGCCTTTTTCAACGCCGTCACGGGCCTGTCCCAGGCCCCGGCCTACTTAAAGATCGAGGCGGCGCCGGTGGGGCTCAAATCCAGGCTCCTCGAGCTCATCGAGAACGAATCGGAGCGCCAGAAGCAGGGCCAGAAGGGATTGATCAGGGTGAAGGTGAACTCCCTCTCGGAACCCGACGTCATCCAGGCCCTCTACCGGGCCTCTCGGGCGGGCGTCGAGATCCTCCTCAACGTCCGGGGCATCTGCTGCCTCCGGCCCGGTGTCGAAGGGATGAGCGAGAATATCACAGTCGTCAGCATCGTCGACCGGTACCTCGAGCACAGCCGGATCCTCCATTTCCGGAACG
The DNA here is from genome assembly GCA_035543515.1 of Terriglobales bacterium. Classification (GTDB taxonomy): domain Bacteria; phylum Acidobacteriota; class Aminicenantia; order Aminicenantales; family Saccharicenantaceae; genus DATKJS01. The sequence goes on from DATKJS010000095.1 coordinate 32,647, forward strand.
GGGGAGAGGACCGGGTCTTCATCTCGAGCGCCGACTGGATGCCCCGGAACCTCGAGCGCCGGGTGGAGCTCCTCGTTCCCGTCGAGGACGAGGCCTGTCGAAAGCGCCTGATGACGATCCTCGACGTCTTCTTCCAGGACAACGTCAAGGCCCGGCGGCTGCAGCCGGACGGCTCCTATGTCAGGGTCGAGGCGGCCTCGCGCCGGAAAGCCGTGCGGAGCCAGGAATCCTTCGCCCTTCAGGCCAGGGCGGCGGCCAAGCGCGCGGACCAGGACCGGGCCGGAGAACTCGTGCCGGTCCGCCCCGCCCCGAAGCCGTGATCAACTGCGGGCCCCGATCTCGTCGGTTTCCTGAGACAGGAGGGGGGCCTCGTCCTGCGGAGCCGGGTTCTTGAACGAGACCGAGCGCAGGAATTGACCGCCGTGCCTCCTCGAGAAAACCAGACCGGCCAGGGAGAGGAGCCCGATCAGGCCCAGGGGGATGCGGACCCCGAGCAGGCTGGCCAGCGTCCCCGAGAGCATGACCGGCACGATGGCGGTGATATTGGCCAGGACCGAGAGATTCCCGAAAACCCGTCCCTGAAGCCTCTCGGGCGTCCGTTCCTGGATCATGGTCTGCGAGGGAACGACGAGCCCGGTGAAGCCCAGGCCCATTCCGAAGCCGATGGCCGAACCCGATGCGGTCCGCAGCCAGCCGTGCAATCCGGGCACGGCCGCGATCAGCGCCATGACGAGGAGGCTGATGTCCATGAGGCTGGCCTCGACGACGCGCTTCTTCCTCCAGCCCCTAACCAGAAGCCTGGGGACCGCGCCGACCCCGGCGAGCGCTCCCAGCGCGAAGGGAACGACGACGACGAGCCCGGCCGACCGGGCCGTGATGCGGAGGAGCTCCGTGGCGACGGCTGGGACGGTCACGATGATCATCGACAGAGCGCCCTGGGCCGAAAGGAGGAGCAGAAAGGGGGCGAAGACATCGCGTTGGTCTCTCAAGAACCGGAAGCCATGCCGCACGGCTCCCCAGAGCGAGTCGGATTCGCGGCGAGACGATGCCGGGCCGGGGCCGACGTTCATCGCAGGAAGGAGGAGCACGCAGACGAAGGCGAGGACCAGCAGGCCCCCGCACAACCCGAGGGTGCGCGAAACGCCGAGGAGCCGGATGAGGCCGCCGCCGACGGAAAAACCGACGATGACGGCGACATTCTGGGTGATGAAAAAGAGGCCCGTGGCCCTCGGAAAGCAAGCCTGGGGAAGCAGACAGGGCAGGGAAGCGATCTCCGCGGGGACATAGAACTGGTTGAGGGATGAATAGAGAAAGACGACGCAGCAGATGAAAACGGGGGTCGCCTGGCCCGACAAGGCCAGCCAGAAGACAGCCGCCCCCCGGACGAGGTTGGCGGCCATCAGGAGCTCCCTCCTGTCCCGGGCGTCGACGAAAGCCCCGGCGAGAGGACCGAACACGACGGACGGCAGGGCATAGGCCAGCCAAAGGAAGGATGTGGACAGAGAGGAGCCGGTCATCTCGAAGAGCCGCGTCAGGAGGACGAAATTCATGGTCTGGACGCTGACCTGGGAGAGAATCTGGGAGGACCACAGGCAGAGGAACTTCCGATGATGGAGGACGGACGCCGTCTCCTCTCCCATCGTCACTCGTCCCTCCGGAAACGTCCCGCCGACCGGCCCGCCAGCGGTGTCGCCGGGGGCTTCGCGGTCATCACTCGCGCTTCCCGTCGCGCAGGATCTCCGCCATGAACCCCTTGACGCTGCTCCCGAGTCCGTCCCGGGAGCCGGGCGGACTCGCCTTCGAAATCGGCCACACGCGCCCCCCGGTCTCCCCTCAATTCTCGGCCGTATTCTCTATGGTCGGCGTGGAGGAGGCGCCGACCATCTCGGGCTGGAGCTCCCCGGGCACGCGCTCGGAATCGGGGCTTTTCCGGAGGCGCCGGATGGCCGCTCTCTCGCTCTCATAGACCCGCTTGATCCCGTCGCCGAGCGCCGACTCAGTCGTCCGGATGTACTTCACCAGGCGCTCGAGACCCGTCGGCTCGATGGACGCGGCGTGGTCGCTTCCCCACATCGACCGGTCCAGGGTGATATGCCGCTCCACCAGGCAGGCCCCCAGCGCGACGGCCAGGGTCGACGGGACGAGCCCGACCTCATGACCGGAGTAGCCGATCGGGACGTCGAACGCGGCTTCGAGCGCGGGGATGACCTTGAGGTTCAGCTCCTCGGGGGGACACGGGTAGGTGCTCGTCGAATGAAGAAGGACGAGACGGTCCTGACCGAGGAGCTCGACGGCGGCGCGGATCTCCGGCATCGTCGACATCCCGGTCGAGAGGATGAGCGGGCGGCCCGTTCTTCTATAATGCTGAAGGAGCCGCAGGTCGGTCAAGGCGGCGGACGGGATCTTGTAGCAGGGCGGGTCAAAGGCCTCGAGGAAAGCGATGGACGGCGCGTCCCAGCAGGACGCGAACCATGAAAGGCCCTGCCGCTGGCAGTGGGCATCGATCTCCCGGTACTCGTCGTACCCGAATTCCACGCGGTAGCGGTATTCCAGGTAGGTGATGTAGCCCCAGGGGGTCTCCCGCATGACGTTCATCAGCTCGATAGGGACGCAGTGCTCCGGGGACCTTTTTTGGAACTTCACGGCGTCGCACCCCGCCCGGGCCGCGACATCGACGAGTTTCTTGGCCAGGTCGACCTGACCGTTGTGGTTGATGCCGATCTCGGCGACGATGAAGGTCGGGTGGCCGCGACCGACGGTGCGGGGACCGATGCGGACGGTCGGGTTCATGAGTCCTCCTTCTTCTGACCCGCCAAAATGAGGTCGCAGAACTCGCGGACGGCCCCGCGGCCGCCGCACCGCTTCAGGACGAGATGGGCCTCCCGGAGGAGTTCCGGGCGGGCGTCGGCGACGGCCACGGCCAGTCCGGCGGCCGCGAAGGCCTCGAGGTCGTTGACATCGTTGCCGATATAGGCGACCTCCTCGAGAGGGACACCCTCTTCCCGCGCGGCCCTGACCAGCACTTCCCTCTTCCGCCTGACCCGCTGGTAACAGCGGACTTTGAGCTTCTTGGCCCTTTCGAGGACGACGGGGTTCGCTTCCGTGGAGATGATGGCGAAGGGGATCCCGGCGGCTTGGAGATGGGAGATCCCCAGCCCGTCCTCCCGGCTGCAGGCCACGCTTTCGCGGCCGTCCTGGCTCAGCCAAACCCGGTTATCCGTGAGGACGCCGTCGAAATCCGAGACGACCAGCCGGATCCGCCGCGCCAGCGCCAGAGGGCTGTCCTCCGGCACGACCAGGGCGGATCCATGCGCCTGGATCAAGTGCTCGGCGAGGGCCCATTGGGGAAGGGAATCGAGGTCGACGGCGAAGGCCGATTCGGCGGGGTAGGGAAGGATGCGGTCGCCGCTCACGCTCCGCTTTTCGTTGATCGTCGCCGCCCGCATGACGTCGACCTGGCCCGTCTGCCAATAGGTCTCCGGGAGACTCTGGCGCGGGGCATTGTACGGCTCGGGGGCTCCTGCCGGGAGGAGCGGCTCGAGCCGTCCCTCGTTCGTCCGCCACATCTTATAGGGATTTTGATTGGGAGGGGCCACGCTCCGGACCGAATCCGCGTCCGGGTTCTCGAGAAGCGTCCGGATGGCCCCGTCGACGAGCCCCGGAGGCCGCAGGGGAGAGGTGGGCCGCAGGTGGACCACGATGTCCGGCCGGTAATCATCGCTCGTGGCCAGCGTGAGCAGGGCATGTTGGAAGACCGGCAGGTCGGTCACGGAGTCCCCGGCGAGCTCGGCCGGGCGACGGAACGGGACTTCGGCGCCCAGGGCCGTCGCGACCCGGGCGATCTCGGCGTCGTCGGTCGAGACGATGGTCCGCTCGATGAACGAGGAGGCCTTCGCCGCCGCGATGCTGTAGGCGATGAGTGGGCGGCCCCCCAGGAGCTTGATGTTCTTTCCCGGGATGCCCTTGGAACCGCCGCGGGCCGGGATGAGAGCGAGGATCCTGGCGGCTTTCACCACGCGGTCCAGCCCCCGTCAACGATGAGGTCGGCCCCCGTCATGTAGGACGAGGCGTCCGACAGCAGGAACATGAGGGCGCCGCAGTACTCGTCGGCCTGGGCCATGCGCCCCAGGGGATTGCGGGACCCATAGCGTTCGAGGAAACCAGGGTCGTGGCCGTTCTCGACCCCGCCCAGGACGAGCGTGTTGACACGGATCCCCGTCCCGGCCCAGTAGGCGGCCAGGTAGCGGGTCAAGCCGATGACGGCGCTCTTGGATACCGAATAGGTCACGGGCTTGGTCTTTCTGGGGCCTCCGCCTGCCTCCTCGTAGAGCCGCTGGTCCGGTCCGACGAGCCCGTAGATCGAAGAGATGTTGACGATCGTCCCTCGTCCCCGGTCCCGCATGACGCGCCCGGCGCTCTGGGCGCAGAGGAACGAGCCCGTCAGGTTAACGGCGAGTTCCCGGTTCCACAGCTCGAGGGGAAAGGACTCGAACGGAGCCGTGTGGGCGCCGGCATGGGATGGGTCGAACTTCGGGTCGGAGGCGGCGTTGTTGACCAAGCCGTCGATCGCCCCGAACCGGCCGACGGTTTCCGAGATCGCGGCGCTGACGGACGAGGGCTCGGTCACATCGAGCGGGAGGGCGCACACCCTGCGAGTGTCGAGGGCCTGCGCCGCCTGTTCGGCCGCGGCCAGGTCGATGTCGGCGATGGCCACGTTCGCGCCCGCGCGGGCCAGCGCCCGGGCGTAGGCGCGCCCCAGGAGCCCGGCCCCGCCCGTGATGAGGATGGTCCGCCCCTCGACCTCAAATGGGGATGCCGACATCGACCTCCCTCCTTTCCGCCGACGACCGGTGCACCGCCAGCGAGATCTCGAGGGCCCGGATCCCGTCGTCGAGAGTGCAGACGGGCGCCTCGAGGCCGAGGACGGCGGCCAGGAAATTCCTCATCTCGTCGACGAACATCGTGTTGCGTTCGAAACCGGAGGGGGCGGAAATGCGCAAGGACTCCTCTCCGTCGGCGGGGACGAAGTCGAGCGCCTCCTCGTCGAAGTCCAGCCTGAGAATCCCCGCTTCCCCGACGATCTGGAGAGAGTGCTCCCGGGGGTGCTGGACGTAGTCGAGTTCCACGGTCCCGATGGCTCCCGAGCCAAACCGCAGCACGGCCTGGGCGGTGTCCTCGGTGTCGATCTCGAGGAGGGACAGCTTCGCCGTCGCGCCGCCGACCGACCGCACGTTCCCGAGGAGCCAGCGCAGGTAGTCGAAGGGATGGGATAGCGTCAGGACCGGGCCTCCCCCGAGACCGACCCTGGCGCTGTAGCCGTTGCGGTAGTCCTCTCCGGGATGCCAGCCGGGCAGGTATTCCCCATACCGGGCCCGGCAGGAGATGATCGTGCCCAGGCGCCCTTCCTCCAGCCATCGCTTGGCCGTCCGGAGGAGGGGATGGAAGCGGAACTGGAAGCCGGTCGCGGCCACGAGGCCCCGGTCGATGACCTCCTTGCGGAGCTCGGGAATGCCCAGCCAGCTGTGGGCGACAGGTTTTTCGACGAAGAGATGACATCCTGCGTCCACGGCGGCCAAGGCGGTCTCCATGTGGAGCGCCGTGGGATTCGCGATAACGACGGCGGAGGGACGCCCCGAGAGGGCCGTGGCCAGGTCGCTTTCCAAGGCCAGGGACGATAGGGCGTCGGGACCCCGATGCCCCTTGCCGGTTCGGAGCAGGGTCAGGTCCTTGACGCCCAAGCCGAGGAGGTTCTTGAGATGACGGTAACCGGCGGAGCCGAGGCCGACGACCAGAACGGACAGGTCGGCCACGGCGGTCGGGGTGACAAGGGTCCCGGCAGGGGCGTGGTTCTTGACCATCAGAGGAACTCCCGGCAGACCTCGGCGATGTTCCTTCCGGAAGAGCCGCCGTTCTGGATCGGCTTGACCCGCTGGAGGAACCGCGGGTCGAGGTCCGAATGGACTTCTTTGCCCAGCGCGGCCGCGACGAGGACGACGGACGAATAGCGCGTGACCAAGGCCTGGGAATTGGCGATCATGTGGTTGGTGTTGCCGTCGGTGTAGACGGGGTGACCCGGCGCATAGCGCCGGATCTCGCGCTCCGCCCGGAAGGAGCATTCCAGGGGATGGAGCTTGAAAAGGAGCGGCCTGCCGTCGGCGACTCTCATGGCCCTGAGGATGAACTCCTTGCGGTTCTCGAACTTGAGGCACTCGCGAAGATGGGAGGTGGCGGCCAGGACGAAGTTCCTGAGGGGAAACTCGTTGACCCTGTAGGCATCGACGTTGTCGAAGTTCGGGATGCCCGTGACCCGGATCCTCCCCGGGTCCAGCCCTTTCCGGACGAAGATCTCCCGAAAGCCATCGGAAGCGACGCAGAACGCGCGATAGGCGCGGGACAATCCGGTCATCGAGGTGTTGGCGAGGAAGCGAGGCAGGTGGAGAGCCCGAACGAGCCGGTAGACGAGGTTTTCCGGGTCGATCATGCCCTCCTGCACGAGCACGAGCGCCTTGGTGCGGACGTTCTTGGGGATGATGAGGTCCGTGCAGGTCACCACGAGATCGTAGTCCCGCGACGAACCGCCGTCGTCGATCGCGCCGTCGGCGTCGCGAAGGAAAGCCTCGGCCCGGCCCCGGGCTCTGCGGCCCAGGATGGAGAATTCCAGGAGTCCGGCCCGTGCCGCCGCCCAGACGATGCCGTTCCCATAAAAGGGCGTGAACCAGCAATCGTAGTCCGCAAGGTGGCGGGCTACTTCAGAGTTGATTGTCGTCTGGTTGAGGGACCCGCAGATGAACAGGATTCTCTTCCGCCCCATGGGGCTCTCCAAAACGCCGCGCCTCTCCGAAGGAGCTCTTTATAGCCTGGCCGTGTTAATTTTGTATTTGGTTGCCGTTAATTCTTGCCGTCCGAAGGGCCCTTTGCCACGAAACGGTTCCGTTCACGCGCCCGAACATGCTATGATGTCCGCGTTCGGCGCATCCCCCTGCAGGAGCGGACCTGGTGAAGATCCTCGCGCTCGTCGGGAGCTATCGCACGACCGGCAATACGAGCCAGCTCGTCGCCATGGTCCGCGGCGCCCTCGATCAGGAGGCGGCGCGAGCCGGGGTTCCGTTCGAGTTCGAAACGCTCCATCTGGGTCATGCTAGGATCGATGCTTGCCGTGGTTGTCGGGCCTGCTTCGACCGCGGCGAGGAGATGTGTCCGGTCAAGGACGATCTTCAGGCCGTCAAGGCGAGAATGAGGCAGGCCGACGGCGTGCTGGTCGCCAGCCCGGTCTATGTCCATGACGTGAGCGGCATCACGAAGAACTGGATCGATCGCCTGGCTCACGTCTGCCATCGCCCGGAGTTCGCGGGGAAATGCGCCTACCTGCTGGCGACGGTCGGCGGTTCGCCGACGGGACACGCCCTGGGTTCGCTCCAGATAGCCCTGAGCACCTGGGGATTCTCCGTCGTCGGGCGGACCGGGCTTAGGACCGGCGCGTTGATGAGGGGAGACGAGGCCCGGCGCTTCGAGGAGAAGACGGGGCGGGTGGCCCGCGCGCTCTTTCAGGCCGTCCATCGTCGTGCCTTCGTCAAGCCCTCCTTCCGGTCGCTGATGACGTTCAAGATCCAGCAGAAGGCCTGGCAGAGCTCCCCTGAACGCGGGACGGTCGATCACGAGTATTGGCGTCGTCAAGGCTGGCTCGACCCGGGGCGGGATTTTTATATCGCCCACGAGGCCGGCCGGTTGAAGGTGGCTCTGGCGCGACTGGCCGGAGGCCTTCTCTTCCCCTTCGTCACCTAGAGGGCCTTCGTCAGCGACATCGGTTCGCCGAACGGGGCGGACGCGGCTCCGAAAAAGATCAGGGGGGCCGCGATCGCGGCCCCCCTGGTTGCCCCGGCTTCTCTTGATCTCTGCCTGACCTTCTCTTCGGGAGGATGGAGGGTTGCCCGATTCCGGAGCCGGGCAACCCTCCCCTCGCTCTCGTCAGGCGTCGATGTCGGCGACCGGTCCCGGTCCTAAGGACCGTCCGGGTCGCGAAACCCCAAATGGTTCATTTCGTGTGGCTCGGCTGCCGGTCGATGCCGTTGGCGACGGCGAAATCGCCGTTGAAGTTGATGACGGCCCAGGCCGTCTTGGTGCTCGGGTCGACGCCGTAGGTTCCCAATCCATAACCGGAATTCCAGGGGCCGTTCACGAAACCGACCGTGCCGCCGGTATTCATGGAAACCGCTTTGACCCAGTTGCCCTCGTCATCCAAGGTGGCCAGGCCGAAGCCGCCCGCGCCGAGTTGCCAGGACCTGCCCTGCTCATAGCTCATGGAAAGAACGTAGACGGGAGTCTCGAACTTTCCGATGTCCTTCGCCATCCCGGTCAGGCTCAAGACATCGCTGCGCAGGAAGTCATCGTCTTTCGCCTTCCACCCGACGAGGCTCAGGATCTCGCGGCGCACGTTGTAATCGATCTTCGATGTCCAGCCGGTGTCGACGATCTGGGTCAAAGGCCTGAGAGTATAGTCCTGCGCCGTGCTCGTGTTGGTGCCGGCGAGGATCTGGGCTGAAGTGTGGAGGAACCTGTCCTTGACCACCGTGTAGTCCCTGCCCTGGCCGACGGTGAATTCCTGACCGTTCAGGCTGTAACTCCATGTTTCTTTCTTCACGAAGTTGAAGGTCGGGGTCACATTGGTGTCAGACAAATTCGATCCGTTTGGATAGTTAGCATCTGAAAGCCAGTTGCCGTGGTCGTCCGAGTAGTAGTCCACGGTCACGCGCGGGCCGTCCACGGTGTAGATATAGAATCCAACGGCGTAGCGTTCCTGGGAGACCGAGGTCTCGCGGACCTTCTGACCATACCATTTCGGATCCGTCAGGGCTTTCGGAGTATAGAACTTGCTGCTGTCGGAGGCGCAGATGATCTCCTGCACTTTCGATTTGCCATCCGGGCTGGCGATGAGGGAACGCTGATGGATGTGGTCATGCCCGCAGATGTAGCATCCCACGCCGTTCTTTTGGAGACTGGCGAAAAAGGCATTCTGCATGTCCGGATTGTCATTGGTATATCCGTCGAACAGACAGTCTTGGTGGTTCTCACCGATGAGGTTCTGATGGGAGAAGACGAAGGCATGCTCGGGGCGGCGAAAGGTCTTTTTCAGCCGGCCCCATATCCAATCCTGCTGGTCGGCGATCGAGTAGCCGTATGGGTAACCCGCAGCGTCCACCCTCTTATTCGGGGTTGCCCAGTCATCGATGATGACGAAGCGGGCGTTGTTATAATCAAAAGAGTAGCTCATTCCGTCTAAATAGGGGCTTACGTCAGTCGGACTGCTGAAATTGGCAGCGCCGAAGGTGTTCGTGAGGCCGCGGGTTTGCGGGAAATTGGCCTGCACGGCGGCAATGCCATAGCCGTTGGCAGGTGTGCCGTCCGTGTTGGTGGCATAGGTTTCATGATTTCCCCGCATCGGGAAAAAGCCGATCCCGGCAGTGTAAAGGGTCTGCGCGGCCTGGGCCCTGACGGCGATATCGGCGTCATAGCCATTTTCAGTCAGATCGCCGACCTGGATGACGAACTTCACATGTTTTTGGATGAACTGCTGATTGAGTTGATTGATGATGGAAACCGAAACGCCGTTCGGATTCTGGCCGGCTGGATCGGTTTTGCAGGTCCATTGGGTGTCGCTCATGACGCCAAAGGACCAGGGCCGACTGGTCCAGGGCCAAGGCGCCGCCGAGCCGGCTGCGGTGAAGAAGACGACGACACCGGCCAGGAGGCCGACGAAGATCAGGCTTCCGATGGTGCCGGACCGAATTCTCGTCTTCCGATTCATGCTCCGCTCCTTTCTTTTCGTGAATTTGCCGAAGCGCACTGGCCGCGGCGCTCGGAATCTAGTCCGCGGGAGTTAAGAACCATTAAGGTGCAGATTAATTTTGAATGAAGGCCGCGCTCTTTCGGCGCCCTCCGCGTGATTCCACGCCGTCGCGTCTGCGAAGGGTCGGGGACACATCGCCGGCGGAAGGCGCCGTCGCCCGCCCTGACGGCTTCGGAGAGGATTGACAACGCCGCCCGGCCGCCGATATAGTTCCGACTCGGACGGGAGTGCCGGTCGAGCGCCGGGGAGGGAGGAGACCATGAAGCTCAAGGACCTCAGCAAAGCATTGATCGTCAAGCCGGGGACTCGGGTCAGGCTCGCGGACATGGATCCCGGCGATACCGCCGGGATCAAAGACAAAGAGGAGGCCCGCGACGTCCTGGAGAGGAACCGGCTCCGGCTCCAGGATCTGCACACGCTCCTCTACGCCGAGAACAGGCGCGCGCTCCTGATCGTGCTCCAGGGCATGGACGCCAGCGGCAAAGACGGGACGATCCGCCACGTCATGAGCGGGGTCAACCCGCAGGGGTGCGAGGTGACGTCCTTCAAGGTGCCCAGCGCCGAGGAGCTGGACCACGATTTCCTGTGGCGGATCCACAAGGCCGTTCCGCCCAAGGGGGACATCGGGATCTTCAACCGTTCGCATTACGAAGAGGTCCTCGTCGTTCGCGTGCACAGACTGGTGCCCCGGGAGGTGTGGTCCGGGCGCTACGAGCAGATCAACCGCTTCGAGCAGATCCTCTCGGAGAACAACCTGAAGATCCTGAAATTCTTCCTGCACATCAGCAAGGACGAACAGAAGAAGCGGCTGCGGGAGCGGCTGGCGGACCCGACCAAGAACTGGAAGATGAGCCTCCAGGACCTCAAGGAGCGGGAGCTCTGGGGGGATTACATGAAGGCCTACGAGGACGCCCTGACGGAGTGCAGCACGACGTGCGCGCCGTGGTTCGTCATCCCGGCCGACAACAAGTGGTTCCGGAACCTGTCCGTTTCTGAGATCATCATCGAGGCCCTGGAGTCTTTCGACATGAAATACCCCAAGCTCAGCTTCGACCCGCGCAAGGTCGTGGTGAAATGAGGGCGGAGTTGCCTGGACGCTCTCATACGGCGGACCGAGCGGTCCCAAGTATGTTCGCCAATACGATTTTCAAGTGAATATCTACACGCGCCTGATGATTTTCGTATCGGCCCTCTGGTTCACTTTCGAGATCTCACTTGTCGTCCGGGACGGCCTCCAGGGCAAAGGCAGGACCGGCAAAGACCGGGGCACCCGCTGCATCAATTTCGTGGCTATCACCGCCGGCATGATCACGTCGGGGTTGCTCAGCGGCAAGTCGAGGTTCTGGTTCCCCGGGGGAAGAACGCTGGCGGTCTATTGGCTCGGATTTGCCATTCTCTTGTCCGGAGCGTTTCTCAGAATATGGTCGATCGTCGTCCTGGGCCGATCCTTCCGCACGACGGTCGAAGTCGTTCATAGCCAGCGGGTCGTCGAGCGCGGTCCTTACAAAACGATCCGCCACCCGTCGTATAGCGGCCTGCTGCTGATGTGTTGCGGCTATGGCATTGCCGAACAGAGCTGGTTGTCTCTCGCGATCGCCGTCGGCTTGCCGCTAATGGCCCTGGTCCATCGCATCCGCGTCGAGGAAGCCGCCCTCGCTGCCGGTATCGGGTCGGAATATCAAGAGTACCGGGAGCGGACCAAGAAGCTGATCCCGGGCATTTGGTGAGGGCCGGTTCGATAGGGAAGACCTTGACGGGCGATCATCAGGAACCCTTGAGCTTCGCCAAACTTTTTCTGGCCTCCTCGACAAACGGGGCGCCCGGGTCGGCGTCCTTCCAGAGGTCGAGGAATTCCTGGTGCCTTGTGGGCGTCTCGGGATCTATTTTTCAAGGCCTATTTTCTTAAGCATGGCCTGGAATCGTGGGTCGCTGCCAGCATTCTTAAAATCGGGATCGGAATCAAGCCCGAACAAACCACGGTCCCTGTCTTCATAAGCTTTCTCGAGCCAATCGAAGCCTTCATCATTCTTGCCCAATAGGAAACAGAGCTTCGCGATCAGCCATGGATCTGGATATCGGTCGGGATTCTCGAGCAACTTGTTTAAAACTCTGCGTGCTTCCGGTATTTTCCCCATTTTTGCATAGGCATAGCCAATTTCCGGTTGTCGATCTAATTTCTCCAAGAGGGCCAGGGTCTTATCATACATCCCTTTGCTCATATAAGGGCGTACGAGATAAAGTTGAGGGGGCTGGAAATCCGGGTCCATTTCGAGAACTCTCTCATAGTATTCTATTTGCTGATCCTCTGGCAGGAACCATCCTAATTGAGCAAGGATGAGAAGTGAGAGAGGATCGAGTTCTTGGGCTTTCTTATATTCCTGCAGGGCCTCTTCACGACGTCCCTGACCAAACAAATATTGTCCATACTCTTTATGGGCATTAGAATCGTTGGGATTCAGAGCGATCGCCGTCTTAAATTCTTTCTCCGCACTCTCCTTATCCCAATCGAAAAGATATTTCACCTCGGCCATGGCGGTATGAGCTTCAGAGAGAGAAGGATCGAGTTCCAAAGCTCTGTTGGCCGCCTCACGTGCTCTGGGAAAGGCATCCCTCCCGGGAAGTAAGTGCCAAGCGACCATTGTTCTGAGCGAGTTGGCTAAACGGGCAAAAGCCAGAGCATAAGTTGGATCTTTATCGATCGCCGTTTGGAATGCAGCGACCGCTTTCTCTAGGTTCTCTTTTCCCCTCTTGGCCTCGAAATAAAGCCCCTGCATATAGGAATCATAGGCTTCTTTATTATTCGTGAAGCGGTGAACGACTTGCGTTTCTTTCTCACCCAATAATCTCACCTTCAAGGCTTTGATGATCTTCTGGGCGATATCGTCTTGAATCGCGAAGATGTCCTGTGAACTCCTTTCGTAGACCTCCGACCAGATCTGGAAGCCGTCTTCGGCACTGCTGAGCCTGGCCGTTATCCGGAGCTTGTCGCCGACGACCTGCACGCTTCCCTCAAGCACATTCTTGACATTCAATTTTTGACCGATGGAGCGGACATCCATATCCTTTCCCTTAAGAGAAAAGGCGGACGTCCTGGCCGGGACTTTCAGTCCCGGGATCGTGCTAAGGGCAGAGATCAGGGTGTCGGCAATCCCGCTGCCGATGTATTCGTGCGTCTTGTCCTGGCTCATGTCGTCAAAGGGCATGATCGCAACGGAGGATTTCTCAACTGATCCCGAAACAGGCTTCTTTTCGGAAAAAAAGAGCATGGCCAGAACGATGACGACGGCGAGGGCGAAGAAAATGAGGACAGGCCGGACGAGCTTTCTTATTCCAGGATTGATCGTGATCTCGCTCGAACTGGCCGGTCTCCTCTCAGGAACAGCTCTGCCTGTCGTGTGCACGCTCTTTTCGATCTTGTCAAGCTCCGAATAGACTTCGGAAGCGCTCTGATACCGCTTCGCCTTATCCTTTTGCAGACATTTCAGGATGACCGAGGCAAGGTCGTCTGAAACCTGAGTGTTGCGCTTCCTAGGGTCCTCGGGCGCATCATACTTGTGCTTGTGGGCGATGCTGAGTGCGGTCTCTCCCTCGAACGGAACCCGACCCGTGACCATCTCATAGAGAATGACCCCCAGAGAATAGAGATCCGACCTCTGGTCGACCTCTTTCCCGTCGACCTGCTCCGGACTCATGTATTCGGGCGTTCCTATGAGCACCCCCGCTCCCGTGACCCCGCTCCCCGAAAGCGACCGAGCGATCCCGAAATCCATGATCTTGGCATCCCCGTCCTTATCGATCATGATATTGCCGGGCTTCAGATCCCGGTGGATGACCCCCAGCCTGTGCGCCTCCCCCAATCCTTCGCACACTTGCTTGGCAATGGAGATGGCCGTTCCTACGTTGAGCTGTTTCGACCTATGGACGAAGCTCTTCAGGTCCTCGCCCGGCACGAACTCCATGGTGATGAAGGTCGTGCCTTCGGCCTTTCCCAGGTCGAACATCCTGCAGACGTTGCGGTGGCTGATCTTCCGGGCGAGCTTTAGCTCGTTCGAGAAGCGTTCGATCGTCTCCTTGTCCAGGGCTATCTCGGGACGGAGGAGCTTGAGAGCGACCTTCTCCTTGATGTCCGTGTCCTGGACCTTATAAACCCGGCCCATACCGCCGCGCCCGAGCTCCTCGATGACCTGGTAGCGGCCAGCGAAGGTCGAGCCGGTGGTGAGCTCTCGGACGGGAGTCTGAAGGGTCTCCGTCATGACCGGAGGATGATGTTGGTCAGAAGGCAATGGAGTCCCGCAATCGGCACAGAATCGCGCCGCGTCAGAGTTGTCGGAGTGGCAGGTCGGACACTTGATGGTCACTCGGGTATCCCTTATTTAGCGGAGCCTCAGATTAGCAGAGGGATGGGCGAGAAGTCAAACGAAGCGGACGGAATCCGACGATCGCCGTGGCGACGTGCCCTGCCCCGCTCAAGAAGCCTTTCCAACGTTGACAAAGGCTGAACTATCTTCTGCAATGCGCGTATGAGGGAATAGCCGAACCGCGCCCTTTTCCGCCTCGAGGAGGCCCTTGACGTGCTAACGGGGCTCAGCATGTGATGTGCAGGATGGCGTTGGTCTTCTCAAGACCCTTGTTGAGCCGGTCGATGGCCTCGGCCGTGGGGAGAACGACCACGTCGACCTTGCGGCTCTTCGCCTCCTGCCGCACCTCGTCCATCACGGGCAGGGAGCCGTGGGCGCCGGTGCCGACCACGAGGGTCCGGCACTTCCACGGGATGTCCTCCTCGTTGGAGAGCGGAGTATGCCCGAATTCGCCCCGGTGCTTCTTGGACCGTTTCTTCTTCCGCTCCCGCACCTCGCCGCGGTCGATGACGACGTCACTCTCGTAGGTGACCCCATCGATCCTGATCGTACCGAAAGAGAACTTATCGATACGCATGGCCTCCCGCTCAATGTACCACCTCTGAAATGAGATTTTCAAGCATTGGATGGCTCCCCGTATCTAGATCATTCTTCAGAGATAAGGTCTTGACCACGGAATCGACCTGCCGGAATTAACAAAAAAACCACGACCTCTTCATTGAAACCTAACCTGAAGGGCGTAAATATGGAGTGACGTTTGAGTCTCTCTAAAATCCCGAGTATGGAAATGATCAAGGATTGCGCCAAGGCCATGCGAATCGTCGGGTTCATCCGGACGTCGTGAGCAAGCCAATTTAAAACCTTAAGGAGGTTACAAATGAACCGCTTAGAAAAGATCGCGATCTTCTTGGTTTCGATGGTTGTGACGCTCATCGGATTCAATCTCATAGCTGCCCCGGCAGTTGAGATGTTGAGAATTGGGAGACTCGCCGGCTATCAGGACATCGCCGATTATCTGGCGAAGACGGGCACCACAGGCTTGAGCGCTCCACATTCTATGTACCTGAAATTACCGATTGAACTCCTGCTGATTCTGGTCATTTGTGCAATCGTTTCGTTCGTTGTTGTGAATATGGGCGTCAAATCCGTGGCCGATTTCGACGTTTTCATGCGGGAGCTCAGCAAGGAAGTCTTCGAAACGCTCCCTGATGGTAAGCCGACCGACCATCTGAGCTTCGAAAAACACGACCAGAAGGCCAAGGCAGCCGACAAACCAAGAAACAGCTCCGGCCCCAAGACTGCCAAGTCCAAGTTCGGCGAGATCGACCTTGATCTCCGGCTCCGCCAGAATTAAAGGACCCACGCCCACTTTCCTGGAACCTAGGAAGTATTCACTTGCCTTGACAGCGTGTTCTCGCTTGGAGTAGGATTTCTGACTTCGGAAAAGAGGATTATTGGACCGAAGAGGACGGCACGTTGATCTTATTGCGTGGGCTGCGGCTTGTGAAGAAAGCGCGCGTGCCTATGAACCCGTGGCGCATCGGTCTTGTTCTCATTGCGCTTGCCTCTTCCTCGTTCGTCTTGGCCGAAGACAGACAAGCGCAGCCGCCTCGAAAGCCGGCCGAACCGCGTACCGTCCGGGCTGTCAGGGCCGCCGAAGCGATGACGATCGACGGCCGCCTGGAAGAAAACGTCTGGCAGACAGAGCCCGCCGAAGGCTTCACCCAGACCGACCCCCAGGACGGCGCCCCGGCGACCGAGCGAACCAAGGTCTGGGTGGCGTATGACGACAAAGCCCTGTACGTGGCCGCGATGTGCTACGATTCCGAGCCCAACAAGATCATCGCCCGTCTGGGCCGCCGGGACGACAAGATGAATTCGGATTGGTTTTACTTCGCCGTTGACCCCTATAACGATAAGAGGTCCGGATATGTCTTCGCCGTCAATCCGGCCGGTTCGACGATCGACGGCACGCTCTCGAACGATGTCAATGAGGACGACACGTGGGACGGGGTCTGGGAATCCAAGGCCGTCAAGACCTCGGAAGGCTGGTCCCTCGAAATGCGGATCCCTTTCAGCCAGATCCGCTTCCCCAAGAAGGATGAGTATGTCTGGGGCGTGAATTTCCGCCGCGTCATCATGCGAAAAAACGAGACCGTCAACTTCACCTGGGTGCCCAAGAGCGAGCAGGGCTACGTATCGAGGTTCGCTCTCCTCGAGGGGATCAAGGGGGTCAGTCCCGGCCGTCACATCGAGCTCATGCCCTACGTCGTCGGCGACGCCAGGTTCCAACCCGCCGAGGCCGGCAATCCCTTCCGAACCGGCCATCGGACGTACGGCAAGGCCGGGTTCGACCTCAAGCTCGGGCTTAAGACCAACTTGACTCTGGATGCGACGGTCAACCCGGATTTCGGGCAGGTCGAGGTGGACCCCGCCGTTATCAACCTCACGGCCTTTGAAACCTATTACGATGAGAAGCGGCCGTTCTTCATCGAAGGGGCCTCGATCTTTAACGGGTTCGGCCAGGGAGGCTCGTACCTCAACGCCAACTTCGGCTGGCCTCAACCCAACTTTTTCTACAGCCGCCGCATCGGCCGGGCGCCGCAGGGCGATGTCACCCAGAATGGGTTTGTGGACTTCCCGGCCAGCACGAGCATCATAGGCGCGGCCAAGGCCACGGGCAAATTGGGCGACTGGAATGTCGGATTCATCGAGGCCCTCACCGCCCGCGAGTATGCCGCCATCGACGATGAAGGAGCGCGGTCGAGCGAGGAGGTCGAACCCTTCTCGTCTTTCAGCGTCTTCCGCGCCCAGAAAGATATCAACAAGGGATTTCAGGGTTTCGGTCTGATCGCGAGCGCGGTCGGGCGCGACTTGCGGACCGAAGCCTTAAGGGGCGTTCTCAACAAGAACGGCTTCAGCCTGGCCTTCGACGGCTGGACGTTCCTCGACAAGAACCGCGACTGGGTGATCAGCGGCTGGGCCGGAGGGACGCGGGTCGAAGGCGCGGCCGACGACATGTTCCGTCTTCAAACGTCGTCCCTGCATTACTACCAGCGCCCGGACGTGACTCATGTCCATGTCGACCCTGCGGCCACATCACTCTCCGGTTGGGGCTCCCGCTTTAACTTGGCCAAGCAGAACGGCAGCGTTCTCTTCATTTTCCAGGCCGGGGCCCTCTCGCCGGGCTTCGATCCGAACGACATCGGCTTCCAGAATGCAGGTTCCGATATCGTCAATCTGACAGGCATCGTTGGGTACCAATGGACAAAGCCCGGGAAAATCTTCCAGAACGCCCTCCTCGGCGTGGGCGCCGCCCAGAATTACGACTTCGGCTGGAATAAAGTCGGGGAGGGTGTGATCATTCCTTTCGATGGCACGCTGAGGAACTTTTGGCAATTCAACTCGACGTCCATTTTTCTGCCCGCCACGCTCAACAACCAGCTGACGCGCGGCGGTCCGATGGCCCTCACCCCGTCCGGCTGGCAGGAACAACTCACCTTAACCACGGATATCCGCCGGCCCGTCGTTCTTGACCTTTCCTTGACGGCTCAGGACGAGCCCAAGGACGGCCATCTCTCGAGGACTCAGCTGACCGCCACCTTCAAGCCGGCTCCCAATATCAGCCTTTCCATCGGACCTCAGGTCGGTTTCCAGACTACCAATACCCAATGGATCGGCGCGTTCGAGGATCCCCTGATGACGGCGACGTTCGGGAATCGCTATGTCTTCGGTCACCTCGACCAGAAGATCGTCTCGGCCGTGATCAGGATGACATGGGCGTTCACGCCCAAGCTGTCGCTTCAAGCCTATTTGCAGCCCTTCGTCGGAGCCGGCAAATACACCCAGTTCAGAGAGCTGGCGCGCGCGCGGGCTTATGATTACAGCCTCTATGGTGAAGGCGGGTCGACGATCAGCTACGCCGATGGCAATTACACGGTCGATCCCGACGGCAGCGGGCCGGCGCCGGCCTTCTCCTTTGCCAACCCGGACTTCAACTACAAGTCCATGCGGGGAACGGTCGTGCTGCGGTGGGAATACCAGCCCGGCTCGCTGGTCTATTTCGTCTGGACGCAGAACCGCGCGGACTACTCCAACCCGGGGAACCTGCAGATCGGCCGTGACCTGGGCAGCCTCTTTTCCGCTCCCGGCGACAACATCTTCCTCCTCAAGATCTCCTACCGCTGGAACATGTGAGCGGGTCGCTGCGAAGCACCCGTGACCTGCCTCCGCTCAATGGACGACCTCTGAAGCGCGAGATTCAAGCCTGAGGGTCTCGCCCGAAGACTGGCCCAGGCGTGCTTCTCAAGATCTAACTAGGACCATACGGAGTACGCCAACCGGCGGACCCTCCGACTGAAGAGCGCTGCCCGGCCGATTTCCACAGCCCCTTCAGGGGCAGGGGGGAGTCCGCGTGAATTAACGCAATCTTGATTCTCCCTTCATTGAGAACTATCGTTTCCCGGCTATCCTCGGGGCATGCCGACATGGGTCTTGACTGCGCTATTGGAGCTATCGTTCTCGGTGCTGATCCTCTATGTGATCTTCACCGTGGAGTACCGTCCGGCCAAGAACAAGGGGAAGGTTGCTCTGCCCGCCGAGGCGCCCTTGGTCAGCATCCTCAAGCCGTTGCGCGCCATGGACGACGACCTCCAATGCAACCTGGAATCTTAATTACCGGCTGGAGTGTCCCCGCTACGAGGTCCTTTTCGGCGCGGACCGCGACAACGATCCCTGTGTCAGGATGATCCACCGGCTCGCGCGCAGGCACCCCGACGTGCCGACCTTCCTCATCGTGACCGGGAATTCCTGCGTCGAAAATCCCAAGATCCATAAGCTCTCCAGGCTCGAACCCTTGAGCCGCGGCGAGCTGTTCTGGGTCACGGACTCCAACATCCGCGTGGACCCCGGGACCCTCAGCCGGCTGGCCGGGACCTACCTCGCCAAGGACGCCAAGATCGTCTTCTCGCCGATTCGGGGGACCTCCAGCCGCAGCCTGGGGAGCCTCATGGACACTACGGGCCTGAACTTCTTCACGTCCGGGAACATCATGAGCGCGTGGGCCCTTCTCGGGCTGCCCATCATCGTCGGCAAGTCCATGCTCATCGAGCGGGCCGCGCTCGACACGTTCGCTGGCTTCGCTTATTTCAAGAACTACCTGGCCGAGGATTTCCTGCTCCGCTTTCCGGCCGCCGTCGTGCTCAAGGACCTCCTGCTTTTCGGCGTCTACCTGACGCCGTTCTTCAGCCGGAGCGTCCGCTGGCGTCGGGAGAAGATCGGCATCGGCCGTGGGACCTTGATCGCGCTCCCCCATAACGTGGATGATCTGGTCCATGAGGGAGCGTAGCGGGAAGGCCTAGGTCGTCGCCGTCCTCATGGGTCTCGGCCACCTGAGGGCGGCCTATCCTCTGAGGGACATCGCCGAGGGGGAGATCATCCTCTACGGGTCGCGGCGCTTCACTCCCCCCGCCGAATACCGCCGCTGGCGGAGGATCCGGCGCTCCTATTACCTCTTCTCCAGGGCCGGAAGGGTCCCCGTCGTGGGCCGCGCCATGCTGGCCCTGATGCTGGCCCGGGAAAAGATCCCGCCCCTCTACCCGCGGAAGGACCGTTCCCACCGAACGCGGCCGTCCGCTGCCTTGAATCCTTGATCGAAAAGAAAGGCCTGTGCGCCGCCCTGAGGGACAAGGTCCAGGAGGTCGACAACCCCGTCCTCCACACGTTCTATGCCACGGCCATCGCCCTGGATCGGACGGCTCCTCAAAACGGGCGAATTCGCCGAAGGCCAGGGCCCGCTCGAGCAGTAGGGGAGCGGCCGGTCCGGGGGACTCGGAATGGCAATAACCCCAGTTTTAACCAAGACTTGAGCCTTTCTTAATCGTCACTTAACATTCGACCCATATTCTTGACGCGAACCATGCGGTTCCCTCCCGAGAGCGCCAAGTCAAGGGAGGTCAAGGTGCACCGAATCTTGGCTCGAAAAACCAGGCAAAAGAAAGGAGACAGCAGAATGAAGAAAGGACAAAGGCTCAGTCTGGCTCTCCTTCTGGTCCTGACCGCCTCCTCGGCGCTCATGGCTCAGACGGCGACGCCCCCGCCCCAGACCTTCAGTGCAACGGTCTACCTGGACTACAGATTCTTCCTGTCCAGCGGCGGCCCCATCACCCTCAAGCCGACGAACCCGGCAGATACGTACCTCAACAACCAGTTCGTCTTCCGCCGGGCCTACTTCACCTACGAGAACAAGATCAACGACAACCTGAAATTCCGGTTCCGGCTCGATGCCGACAACACGGCCAACGTCACGGGTGTCAGTCTGTCCAACCCGACGCCGCCGGCCACCCTCCCCGGGGTCACCCTGAGCAAGGACGACAAGCTCCGCCCCTACATGAAGCACCTCTATTTCGAATGGTCCAATTTCCTGTTCGAGAACCAGACCCTGAACGTCGGCATGGAGGAGACCCTGACCTTCAAGCTCGCCGAGGACCGCTGGAACTATCGCAGCGTGGCCAAGACGATCGTCGACGGCTACAAGGACATCACCGGCGTCGATATCAGGGCCTCGAGCGCGGACATCGGCGTTAGCCTCAAGGGCAACCTCATGAAGTACCTCCGCTACGGCATCCAGGTCGTCAACGGCGGCGGCTACACCCACCTCGAGACCGACAAGTACAAGAAGCTCGAGGGCTATCTCCACTTCGTGCCCGTGGCCGGGTTCTCCGTATTCGGCTACGCGGACTACGAGCCCCAGCAGTACAAGGCCAATCCCCTCGCCATCAGCAACCCGAACGCCTATACGTTCAAGCTCGACTCGTATTTCGAGATGATCAAGGGCCTCGTCGTGGCCGGCGAGTGGTTCACTTACAAGAACGACCTCAATCAGTACACGAAGCCCGGCGATACGGTCGCCCAGAAGTATAACGTTTCGGGCTGGTCGGTCTTCGGGCGCTACAACCTCATGCCGGACAAGCTGAACGCGTTCGCCCGCTACGACAGCTACACGCCGAACAACCATTTCGTCAGCTCGACGGGGCTGGCGAAGGCCAAGGACCTCAGCCTCGTGATCCTGGGCCTCGACTGGGCTCCGCTCCACTCGAGCCTCAAGTTCCAGCCGAACGTCTGGATCTACAACTACAAGGACGGACATCAGTACAAGGCGACGGCCACGTCGAACACCGACGTTCAATTCAACATGACGTTTTTCCTGGCCTTCTAACGGACATTGCACAACGATTCCCCCTGTCTCCCCCTTGGTTTCCGGGGGGGAGCGGGGGAGTCCGAGATAGAACGCCTGAAAGAAATGGAGGAATGAAATGAAAAAGACACTCGTCATCACCCTGGCGGTCGTCGGCCTCCTGGCGGCGGTCCTCATGGCCTCCCCGGCGGGCAAGATGATCCAGGTCAAGGGCTCGGACACCCTGGTCAACCTCGTCCAGATCCTGGCCGAGGAGTACATGGCCCAGAACCCCGGCGTGAAAATTGCGGTTCTCGGCGGCGGGTCCGGCACCGGCATCACCGGTCTCATCAACCAGACCTGCGACATCGCGGACCATTCGCGCGAGTGGAAGAAGAAAGAGATCGACCAGGCCTGGGAGAAGGGCGTCAGCCCGAGGTTCTTCGTCATCGCCGTCGACGGCCTGAGCATCATCGTCAACGAGAAGAACACGCTCGAGAAGCTCACCATGGCCCAGGTCGGCGCCCTCTACCGCGGCGAGATCAAGAACTGGAAGGCCCTCGGCGGGCCGGACAAGGGCGTCTCGCTCTACGGCCGGCAGTCCAACTCCGGCACGTACACCTTCATGCAGGAGCACGTCCTTGGCAACAAGAACTACTCGACCGACATGAAGGAGATGAACGGCAACGCCCAGATCATCGACGGCGTCATCCAGGACGAAGGCGCGGTCGGCTACGTCGGCGTCGGCTACCTCTACGACAAGGACGGCAAGATCCGCTCCGGGCTCAAGATCCTGAACATCTCCAAGGAGCCCAACGGCCAGGCCTACTCCCCGCTGGACAAGGAAGCCGTGGACACGAAGAAGTACCCCGTCTCGCGGCCCCTCTACCAGGCCGTCAACGGCAAGCCGTCCGGCGACATCCTCAAGTTCCTGCAGTGGGAAACGGGACCGGAAGGCCAGAAAATCGTCGCGCGCGAAGGCTTCTACACAATCGGCGGCGAATACGTGGCCCTGAACGACAAGAATTTCAAATGAGCTCTTGACGGCTCCCACGGGGGACCGTAAAGTGGATCTGTCAGAAAGGCCCTGGTCGTGCGATGAAGAGGAAGCGTTTCGCCCGCCTCAAGGAATCGGCGATCAGGGCCTTCTTCTTTTCTTCCGGGGTCCTGGCCATCCTCGTGCTGCTGGGGATCTTCGCGACGCTGCTCTACACGGCCATCCCCGCGTTCAAGGAGATCCGTCTCTCGGAATTCCTCCTGAAGGTTAACTGGGACCCGACCTCGCCGGAAAAGGCCGAGTACGGCATCCTGTCCATGATCGTCAGCACGCTCATGGTGACCGGCGGGGCCCTCCTGCTGGCCGTTCCCATCGGGATCGGCGTTGCCGCCTACCTCTCGGATGTCGCCCACTGGCGGGTCCGGGAGATCGTCAAGCCCATCGTCGAGATCCTGGCCGCCGTCCCCTCGGTCGTCGTCGGCTTCCTGGGCATCGTCCTCTTCGGGCCCGCCATCGCCAAGATCTTCCATATCGGCAACGGCCTGAACGCCCTCAACGGCAGCATCCTCCTGGCCATCATGTCCCTGCCGACCATCATCAGCATCTCCGAGGACTCGCTGAACGCCGTCCCCCTCGCCTACAACGAAGCCTCCCTGGCGCTCGGCGCCTCGCGGTGGCAGACGCTCGTCCGGGTCAAGGTCCCGGCGGCCCTGTCCGGGATCATCGCCGCCTGCATGCTCGGCATGGGCCGGGCCATCGGGGAGACCATGACCGTCCTCATGGCCACGGGGAACGCCCGGAGCTTCCCGCACGGCTTCCTGAGCTCGGTCCGGACCATGACCGCCAATATCGCCATCGAGCTCGGCGAAGTCCCCTATTATACGACGCACTATTACGCGCTCTTCGCCATCGGCCTCGTCCTCTTCGTCATGACCTTCATCGTCAACATGGCCGCCGACATCATCCTCCACAAGTACCAGGAGCGGGAGCAGTGAAACAGGCCACGCGGAGAAAGATCGCCCAGGCCCTCGGCTTTTTCTTCCTCCGCGTCTGCCTCTACCTCGTCCTGGCCGTCCTTCTCCTCTTCCTCTACGACATCGGGCGCAAGGGCGGCGGCGCGATCAGCTGGCAGTTCCTGACCCAGGCCCCGCGGAAGGGAATGACGCAGGGGGGGATCTTCCCGGCCATTTTCGGGACATTTCTCGTGACGGTCATCACGGCCATCCTGGCCGTGCCCCTGGGCATGTGCTCCGCGATCTACCTCAACGAGTACGCGACCCAGGGCCGATTGACCCGCCTCATCCGGCTGTCCATCCGGAACCTGTCCGGGGTGCCGTCCATCGTCTACGGCCTGTTCGGCGTCATCCTGTTCGTCAATATCATGCGCTTCGGGACGTCCGTCCTCTCCGCCGGCCTCACCTTGGGGCTCATGACGCTCCCCTGGACCATCACGGCCAGCGAGGAGGCCCTGAAGACCGTCCCCAATTCCTACCGGGAAGGCTCGCTCGCGCTCGGGGCGACCAAGTGGCAGTCGATCCGGACCAACGTCCTGCCCTACGCCGTTCCCGGCATGCTGACGGGGACCGTCCTGGGGCTGGCCAGGGCGGCCGGAGAGACGGCGCCCATCCTCTTCACCGGGGCCGCCTTCTTCCTGCCCTATCTTCCGAAATCCCTGGGAGACCAGTTCATGGCGCTCCCTTACCATCTCTACATCATGGCCACCCAGCACCATCAGATCGAACAGGTCCGGCCGATCGCCTATGGAACAGCCCTGGTCCTCATCGCTCTGGTCCTGGGAATGAACATGACGGCCATCGTCATCCGGTTCAGGCTGAGAAGGAAGCGCCGATGAGCGACGGAACGAATCCCGCCAAGATCGAGACCAAGAGCCTGATTTTCTATTACGGCACGACTCCGGCCCTGAAGAGCGTCACCCTGGCCTGCCCGGAGAACCGGGTCACGGCCATCATCGGGCCGTCGGGCTGCGGCAAGTCGACCTTCATCCGGACGCTCAACCGGATGAACGACGTCGTCGCCGGGACCCGCGTCGAGGGGCAGATCCTCCTCGACGGCAAGAACATCCACGACCCCGACGTGGACGTGGTCGAGCTCCGGCGCCGGGTCGGCATGGTCTTCCAGAAACCCAATCCCTTCCCCAAGTCGATCTTCGACAACATCGCCTACGGGCTCCGCATCAACGGGATGAAGGACCACCGGAAGCTGGAGGAGGTCGTGGAGAAGAGCCTCCGCGGATCGGCCCTCTGGGAGGAGGTCAAGGACAGGCTCGAGGAGAACGCCTTCGCCCTGTCCGGAGGGCAGCAGCAGCGGCTCTGCATCGCCCGCTCTCTGGCCGTCGAACCCGAGGTCATCCTCTTCGACGAACCCTGCTCGGCCATCGACCCCATCGCCACGGCGAAGATCGAGGACTTGATTCACGAGCTCAAAAAAAGCTACACTGTCGTCATCGTGACTCACAACATGCAGCAGGCGGCCCGCGTCTCGGACTTCACCGCCTTCATGATGCTTGGGGAGCTCATCGAGCACGACGCCACGGAGAAGATCTTCACCAACCCCGCTAGCAAGCTGACAGAAGATTACGTCACCGGACGGTTCGGGTGACCCGGGCGGGAGCGAGCCGAGGAGGACCGATGTCGAGACCCGAACGCGCCTTCGATGAAGAGCTCAAGGAGCTCAAGGAGAAGCTCCTGGAGATGGCGTCGCGGGCCGAGGAGCAGATCGGCCTGGCCGTGCGCAGCCTCAGGGACCGGAAGCGCGAGCAGGCTTGCGAGGTCCTGGAGAAAGAGGAAGACATCAACCGGCTGGACATCGAGATCGACGAGAAGGCCATGCGGATGCTGGCCCTCCGCCAGCCCATGGCCGCCGACCTCCGTTTCATCACCGGCGGCATGAAGATCTCGAGCGACCTCGAGCGGATCGGGGACCTGGCCGTCAATATCGCCGAGCGGACCCTCGAGTTGCTCAAGTTCCCGCAACTCAAGCCGCTCATCGACATCCCGCGGATGGCCGAAATGGCCCAGGGCATGGTCCGGGACGCCCTCAATTCTTTCGTCAATGGGGACGCGGACCTGGCCCGGAACGTGGTCCTGAGGGACGACGAGGTCGACAACCTCAACCAGCAGATCTTCCGGGAGCTCCTGACCTACATGATGGAGAACCCGGCGACCATCACCCGCGCCGTTGACCTCATCCTGGTCGGCCGCCACCTGGAGAGGATCGCCGACCACGCCACGAACATCGCCGAGGACGTCATCTACATGGTCAAGGGCAAGACGATCAAGCACCACATCGAGGAGGGCCGCTTTACGGGCCTCAAGGGGTGCCCGCCGAAGAAGTGACCTCTGTGGGCGCCCCCGCCGCCGCGGCCGCCTATTTCATGTCGCGGATGCGGACATCGATCCCTTTTTCCCTCTCAAGGAGCTTGACGAGGTTGGCGGTGTCCGTTTCCCCGAAATGGTAGGGGTAGAGGATCTTGGGCCTGAAGGCTCTGGCCGCGTCGGCCACCATCTCGGGTGTCATGGTGTAGGGCAGGTTCATGGGCAGGAAGGCCACGTCGACGTTCTTCAAGGCCTTCATCTCCGGAGTGTTCTCGGTGTCTCCGGCGATGTAGACCCGCTTGTCGCCGAAGGCGATGACGTAGCCGTTGCCGTCGCCCTTGGGATGGAACGGGCCGTCGCCCGGCCTCTTGTGGACGATGTTGTAGGCGGGCACGGCCTCGATTCTGAGGCCCAGGGCCGTGGTCGCCTCGCCGTTGCCGAGGATGACGGCCCCCGCGACCTTGCCGGCGCAAGTCCTGGAGGCCACGGTCACGGTGGCGGGCTTATGGATGGCCGCGAGCGCCTTGGGGTCGAGGTGATCGTAATGGTCGTGAGTGATGAGGACGAGGTCGGCCTTGGGGAGCCGGCTGTAGTCGGCTTGCGCGCTGACCGGATCGACATGGATGATCTGGCCGGCCCAGGTCATCATCAGGCTCGCGTGGCCGAGGAAGGTGATCTTGAGGTCCCCTTGGGACGTGGGGATCAGATCGTCCGGCGATTTCGCGGCCAGGACCGCCGCGCCGAGCGCCGCAATCATCGCGAGGCAGAGCAGCCTTGTCATGGGGTCCCTCCTGAACGATAACGCTATTATATTCCCGGTCCGGCTCCGCGGCAAGTCCGGGAAGCAGCCGTCAGCACGGGCCGGCGCCAGGCGGTCCCTTCTTCGGGGTCGTCTCGGCTTGGAATGGTTAAGGAAAGAACAGGATTCGGTTCATCTTGTGTTAAGAGCGACCCGGCCGGTCCCTCCCCCATGTCCGTTTCATCGAAAACTTACACATCTTTAATCATCGCCTTACGCAAGGCGTGTAAGGTGGTTGACAAACTGAGAAATGGGATCGCCGCGAAGAGGGCCGGGGACGATCTGATGAGGAGGCCTCATGGCCAAAGCCGACCTGCATGTCCATTCGCGATACTCCGAACATCCGTCGGAGTGGTTCCTCCAGCGGCTGGGCGCGGCCGAGTCGTACACCGAGCCCGAGCTCATCTACCGCACGGCCAAGGCCAGGGGCATGACGTTCGTCACGATCACGGATCACAACCGGATCGAGGGCTCGGTGCTGCTCAAGGAACTCCATCCGGAGGAGGTCTTCACGGGCGTCGAGGCCACGGTTTATTTTCCCGAGGACGGCTGTAAGGTCCATCTCCTCCTCTACGGCCTCTCGGAGGCGGAATTCCAGGAGGTCCAGAGGCTCCGCAGGGACATTTACGAGCTCAGGGAGTTCATCGTCCAGAACGGGCTGGCCCATTCCGTCGCCCATGCGACGTTCCATGTCAACATGAAGCTCCGGCTGGAGCATGTCGAGAAGATGATGCTCCTGTTCAACGTGTTCGAGGGCATCAACGGAGGCCGGAACCGGATCAACAATGACATTTGGATGAAGGTCATCGAGAGCCTGACACCGGACACGATCGCCACCCTCTATGGACGTTACCGCATCGAGCCCGTCGGGCCCGACCCCTGGATCAAGGGCATGACCGGAGGCTCGGACGACCATGCCGGGATCTTCATCGGACAGACCCATACCGCGGCCCGGGCCCGGAGCGCAGCGGAGTTCCTGGAACGCCTGCGGGCCAAGAGGACCTACGCGGAAGGACGCCATAACGACTTCCAGTCGCTGGCACTAAGCTTCTACAAGGTCGGATACGAGTTCTCCAAGACCAAGAGCTCCGCCTTCTCGCGGACCTTCTTTCACCTCCTTTCGGAGACGCTCTTCGAGAAGAAGCCGGCTTCCGTCAAGGGCTGGCTCCAGAACCGGAAGATCAGGGCGGTCCGGCGGAGGGCGGCCGGGACCCTCTCGGGGCAGCTCGCGGGGCTGCTCGAGAGCCTGAAGCGGGACGACGGGCGCCCCGTCGAAGACGTGTTCCGCAGCGTCTACGAGAGATTGTCCGCCATCAGCGACGAGTTCTTCCGGGCCCTCTTCGTCTCGATGGAGAGGAACCTGAGGAGAGCCGACCTGGTCAGCCTCATCCGCGACGTCTCGTCCTCGCTGCCCGGGATCTTCCTGTCCGTCCCGTTCTATTCGACGCTCCAGCACATGTACCAGGGGCGGGACCTCCTGCAGTTGCTGAAGGCCCGATATCTCCCCTCGCCGGCCCCTCAAACCAAGACCGTCCTCTGGTTCACGGATACAATCGACGGTCCGGGAAGGCTGGGGGAGATCCTGCTCGCGCTCGGCCGAGCCGCCGAGCGCCTGGGCCTCGACGTGAAGATGGTCACATGCTTCCCGCCGGATTCGGCCCCGGCCGACCTCCCGTTGTGGGTCATCAACCTGCCGTTCATCTTCGAATTCGCCGTGCCCGACGGCGACGGCGTCAAGCTCAGGATCCCGGCCATGCTCGAAGCCCTGAAGATCATCCACCGCTACGAGCCGGACGAGTTCTGGCTCTCGACGCCGGGTCCGCTGGGGTTGCTCGGCCTGCTCCTGGCCAACGTCTTTCAGGCGAGGAAGGTCGGCCTCTGCCACGGCGACCCCGGGCGGGACGCCGCGGCCCTCATGGCGGACGGGGACATCGCGGGGCTCGTCGACGATTACACGCGCTGGTTCTACGGCCACCTGGACGAGGTCGTCGCTCCGTCGGCCGAAGCCGCGAGAGGCCTGGAGGGCAAGGGACTTTCCCCGGCCCGGCTGAGGGTCGTCCGCATCGGCAACGCCGGCTGGTTGAATCCCGCCCAGGGGACGAGCCCGCCAGTCCCGGATGACGAGGGTTTTCCCGAAGGCGCGGCATGGGATCCCGTGATCCTGGAGTTGATTGGCGGGGAGGGGAGGAGCGGGACGGCTCCGGCGGCGGGGTGCGCCTGGACGGCGGAGGCCCAGGCGCCGGGGACATCCCGCTAGCGAAAAAAAGCTCTGGAAATCCCCCTTCGTTCCCATATAAAATGCGACCAGAGGTGAGTCGATGCCCGCATTGATCGCCGCCCTCGACGACGAAGCCGACATCCTCGAGCTCCTGCACGTCAATCTCCAGAAGGCGGGGTTCCGGTTCGAGGGGTTCCAGGACGCGGAGGCTCTCTACCGGTTCCTGCAGAGGGACAAGCCCGACCTCATCCTCCTGGACCTCATGCTCCCCGACATCGACGGCCTGGACGTCTGCCGGTATCTCCGGAAGAACGAGGGCCTGAGCCGGATCCCGGTCATCATGCTGACGGCGAGGGGAGAGGAATCCGAC
Organism: Terriglobales bacterium; assembly: GCA_035543515.1. Taxonomy (GTDB): domain Bacteria; phylum Acidobacteriota; class Aminicenantia; order Aminicenantales; family Saccharicenantaceae; genus DATKJS01. Next base: position 61,742 of record DATKJS010000095.1, read on the forward strand.
AAGGTCCTGGGCCTGGGCCTGGGCGCCGACGACTACGTGACCAAGCCTTTTTCGGTGAAGGAGCTCATCGCCCGGATCCAGGCCGTCCTGAGGCGGCACGAGCAGCGGGACACGGTCCGGCAGATCGCCCTGGGACCGCTCGTCATCGACCTGGACAAGCACGACGTCACGCTCAGCGGCCAGAAGGTCGACCTGACGGCCACAGAATTCAAGATCCTCCAGCTCCTGGCCTCCCGGCGCGGACGGGTTTTCACCAGGGACCAGATCCTGGACCATCTCTGGGGGCACGAGAAGGCCGTCGTGGACCGGACGGTCGACGTCCATATCCGCAACCTCAGGGAAAAGCTCGGGCCGGCGGCCGCGCTGATCAAGAACGTGCGCGGCGTCGGGTACAAGGTTGAAGAATGAAGAACTCCATTTTCTTGCGGATCTTTCTGGGTTACGCCCTCATCATCCTGTTCCTGGCCGGGGTCGTGGCCGTGCTCGCGCCCGGACCGATGAAACGTCATTATATCGAAGAGCAGCAGGCCCGGCTCGAGGGGCTCGGCGCCGTTCTCCAGGCACCCGTGCTCTCCTCTATCGGCGGGCCGGGGTCCGAAGCCTTGGAGGCCTACGTCAAGGATACCAGCAAGAAGACCTCGACGCGGATCACGGTCATCCTGCCCGACGGGAAGGTCCTGGCGGATTCGGAAAAAGAACCCCGGGACATGGAGAACCATCTCTACCGGCCCGAGATCCAGGCCGCCCTCCAGGGCGAGCAAGGTGTCTCGATCCGGCGCAGCCCGACGCTCGGCCGGGACATGATATACATGAGCTTCCCCCTCCGGTCGGAAGGGCGGATCGTCGGCGTGCTCCGCCTGAGCCTGTTCATGACCGATCTCGACCTTCTCTTCGGCCGGCTCCGGGCCGACCTGCTCAGGATGATCGGGGTCGTGACGTTCCTCGCGCTCGTCATCGCGTTCCTGTTCGCCCGGTCGATCTCGAGGCCCCTCAGGGGCTTCATCGACGCCTCGGCCCGGGTCGCGGCCGGGGACTTCGACGCCAAGGTCTCCCTGCGGCAGCAGGGCGAGTTCAAGGCCTACGCCCTGGGCTTCAACGCCATGACCGAGAACCTCAAGGCGATGTTCCGGCAGGTCCGCCTCCAGACCGAGGAGCTCAACTCCATCCTGGCCTCCATCAACGACGGCCTGTGCGTCCTGGACAATGACGGCCGGATCGTGCTTTGCAACGAGGGCTTCCGCAAGATCGCCCAGGTCGGCCCCGCGGAGGGCAAGTATTACTGGGAGGTCATCCGCAGCTCGAAGCTGGCCGAGGTCATCAACGGGTCCAAGGGATCCGGGCGAACGGTCGTGGAGGAGATCGCCCTGGGGGACCAGGTCTTCTCGTCCAGCATCTCGCCCCTGACCTCCGACGACCGCTACGTCGTCACGCTCCGCGACATCAGCGAGTTCCGCCGGCTCGAGAAGATCAAGAAGGAGTTCGTCGTCAACGTCTCCCACGAGCTCAAGACGCCGCTCTCGGCCATCAAGGGCTTCGTCGAGACCATGGAGCCGTCCATCGGGGCCGAAAACCGCGGGTATCTCGAGATCGTCCGGAGGAACACGGAGAGGATGATCGCCATCGTCGACGACCTCCTGGTCCTGGCGAGGCTCGAGGACAAGGGAACGGCCATCGAAAAAGGACGCGTCGACATCGCCGCCTTGGCGACGACGATCCTCAAGATGTTCGAGAAGCCGGCCGGCGACAAGGGCCTGGTGCTGGCTCTCGAGGCCGACCCGGCCCTCCCCAAGATCAGCGCCGACCCCTACGAGATCGAGCGTCTCCTGATCAACCTCGTGGACAACGCCGTCAAGTACACGGACAAGGGCCGCGTCCTCCTCCGGCTCGGGTCCGACGGGAAGAGCTTCACGATCGAGGTCGCCGACACCGGCCTCGGCATCGGGGCCGAGCACCTGCCGCACATCTTCGAGAGGTTCTACCTCGTCGACAAGTCGCGGTCGAAGAAGCTCGGCGGCACGGGCCTGGGCCTGTCCATCGTCAAGCACATCGTCCTTGCCCACCGGGGGACGATCTCTGTCAAGAGCCGGCCGGGGGAGGGGACGACGTTCACCGTGTCGCTGCCGCTGGCCTGAGCGCGCCCCGTCTCAGCGGATGACGGCCGAGGGGTCGGGGCTGAAGGGGTTGATGCGGGCCGCGAGCGAGAACAGGAACGGGTAGCTTCCCTGCGGGTGCTCGGCGTAGGCGACCCATTCGGCCGTGAGCTGGGAGCAGGCCCTCCTGGCGTCGCCCATCAAGTGGCGATAGTCGGCCTCCGGGAGGGCGTCCAGGCTGCCCCGTCGGAACTCCAGCTCCTCGGCCAGATGGAAGACAGCCCAGAGGAGATCGGTGAAGCGGTCGTGCTCGAGGAGATTCGGATTCTCGAGGAGCATGACCAGGAAATCTCTCTTCTTCAAGAAGAACGCCCTGAGCTCGGCCAGCGACGACGGTTCGATATTCAGGTCATAGGGGGCGCTCCGGGCCGCCGTCAGGGCGCGCCGGAAGTCCTGATGGGTCCAGGCCGGCTGGATCTGGAGCTCGTTCCTCAGGACCTCTCCGTTCTCGATATATCCCGCGAAGCAGCGGAGGAGCTCCAGTCCGACTTCGCTGTAGAACGTGCCGATGACCATGTTGAGCTTGCGGAGGATGACCCGCTTCTCCCGGCTGGCCGTGAGCCGCTCGATGAGGACGATGACGAGGAGGACGTTGACGAAGAGAAAGGCGAAGTCGTTCGCCATGAGGAAGAACATCTCCCGCGGATTGCGGAAGATGAAGTAGTTCGCCGTGCAGATCATCGCCGAGAGGATGATGAAGACCAGGGAGATGATGACCAGCCAGCGCGAATCCTCGTGCTTCGCCGGTGCCCTCCTTCCGCCCGATGGTCGGGCCGCCCGCCTCAGACCCTTGTGGGGGAAACCGCATGCATGTCAAAGCGGGCCGGTTTTTGACAGACCCTCCCCCTCTGGTATAATGACCGTCTTCCCGGGCGGTCGCGTCGTCCGACCGACGGCCCCGATCCCCGGGACCAACGTCCACCGGTGAGGCTTCCCCTGAGCGGACACCTGAGGCTCCTCGAGAACGAGGTCCAGATCGCGGCCCTCCTGTTCATGGCCGTCGTCTATTCGTTCCGTCTGCTCTGGATCTTCAGGTTCCGCGCTCGAAGAGAGCGGACCTTCCCGGCGGGCAGCGAGGCCGCCGGGATCCGCTATTCGCTGCTCAATATTATGATGCCCTGGGCCATGGAGTCGACCCGGAAACGGCCATGGTTCTATGTCCAGTTCGCGATCTTCCATCTCGGGGTGGTCGCGGCCATCGCCGCCACATTCATCATCCCCTACGCGCCCCGGGTCTTCGAGATTGGGGCCGTCGTCCGGGCGTTCCAGATCGCCCTCGCCGCCGCCGTCCTGGTGGGCCTGCTCCGCCTGGCCCGGCGCCTGCGGGACCCGGCCGTCCGGCTGATCAGCACGGTCGACGATTTCCTGTCACTCCTGCTGATGATCGCTTTTTTCGCGGCCGGGGTCCTGGCCGTGCCCAACGATTACCGGCGGGCCGAATGGCCCCTCCTCGTTTTCTTCGGCCTGACGGCCTTTTTCCTGGTCTACGTTCCGTTCTCCAAGATCTGCCATTATCTTTACTATCCGTTCACCCGATATTATCTGGGGCGGAGCCAGGGGCACCGGGGGACCTTGCCCCCGAGACGGCCGGCGGCGTCCGGGCGAGCCGAGCCCGGCCACGGGAGGGGGAGCCGGGGATGAAGCGCCGGGCCAAGCGGCCGTCCGGGATCGTGGACGCTCCCCTCGAAACGGCCTCCCAGCGCAGGGCCGAACAGGACCGGCTCCCGTCCGTCGCCGACGGCCGCCTCAGGACCTATGATCCAGCGGCGGACAACGTGCAGGCCTTCTTGCGCCTGCTCGGGGAGAGGATCACTCGGTCCCTGGCCGTGTCCATGACCGCCTGCGTTCACTGCGGGATGTGCGCCGAGTCCTGCCATTACTTCCTGGCCCGGCCCGGCGACCCGACGATGACGCCGGCCTACAAGGCCGACCAGATCCGTCGCATCTTCAAGCGGCACCTGGACTGGACGGGCCGGGTCGCGCCGTGGTGGGTCCATGCGTCGTCTCCCCGGAACGACGAGGACCTCAACCGGCTGAAGAACATCGTCTTCGGGGCCTGCAGCGCCTGCCGCCGCTGCACGCTCAATTGCCCGATGGGTGTCGACACGGGGCTTCTCGTCCGCTTTACCCGGGGTCTCCTCACGGAGCTCGGGATCGTCCCCGAAGGGGTTTTCAACGTCAGCCGCGATCAGTGGGAGACGGGCAACCAGATGGCGGTGACCGAGGACGAATACCTCGAAACCCTGCAATGGATGAGGGATGAGCTCCGGAACGAGCCCGGGATGGCCGGGGCGGACATCCCGGTCGACCGCCCCGACTGCGACGTCCTCTATACGATCAATCCGCGGGAGATCAAGTTCGATCCCCGGTCCATCGCCCATGCCGCCAAGGTGTTCCACGCCGCCGGAGAAAGATGGACCCTCCCGAAGTGGGGCTGGGACCAGACCAACTTCGGGCTCTTTTCGGGGGACGACCGGCTCGGCGCCTTTGTCGCCAAGAACGTCTATGAGGCGGCGGACAGGCTGCGGGCAAAAAAGATCGTCATCTCCGAATGCGGCCATGGCTATCGTTCGACCCGCTGGGAGGGCTACGACTGGGCGGAGTTCGACCAGAAGGTCCCGACCGAGTCCGTGGTCGTCACCCTTCAAAGGTATCTTCGACAAGGACGGATCGCCGTCGATTTATCCCGCAACCCCGAACCCGTGACCTTCCACGATTCCTGCAACATCGCCCGTTCCGGGGACCTCGTCGAGGAGCCGCGCTGGGTCCTGGGACGCGTCTGCGCGGATTTCCGGGAAATGCACCCGAACCGCCGGCAGAACTTCTGCTGCACGGGCGGCGGCGGGCTCCTGTCCATAGCCGAATACCGGCCCCTCCGGCTCGAGGTCGCCAAGATCAAGGCGGACCAGCTCAAGGGCACGGGGGCCAAGCTGGTGTGCACGATGTGCCACAACTGCGTGGATGGGCTGAACGACGTCATCAAGCACTACAAGCTCGACATGAGGGTCGTCCAGGTCCTCGAGTTGGTCTCGAAGGCCATGGTCGTGCCCGGCTAGAACGGAGGACCTGACATGCCATTCATCGAGAAAGACGGACGGAAGATCGAGGTCAACGAGGAGGGCTTCCTGGCCCGGCCCGAGGAGTGGAACGAGGAGACCGCGCGCATCCTGGCCGAGGTCGAGGAAGGCCTGGACGAGCTGACGGCCGAGCATTGGGCCGTGGTGAATTACATCCGGGGCTATTTCGTGGAGAAGGGCCTGGCGCCCATGGTCCGCAAGATCTGCCAGACGACGGGCCTGCCCCTCATGCACATTTATGAGCTCTTTCCCTCGGGGCCGGCCAAGGGGGCCTGCAAGGTGGCCGGCCTTCCCAAGCCCGACGGCTGCGTCTGACGAGCGACCCCGCCCGGCGGCGGGACATCAGGGCCTTTTCTTCTTCATCGCGGCGATCGAACCGACGGCCTTGATCGCCGCGGCGATGTCCTCTTCCGTGTTGAAGGGGCCGATCCCGAACCTGACGGCGCCGTGGATCTTGTCCGTCCCGATCTGTTCGTGGACCAGGGGGGCACAGTGGAGCCCGGTCCGGGCGGCGATGTTGTGGTCGACGTCGAGCATTGTCCCCACGTCGCCCGCGACCAGCCCGTCCACATTGAAGGCCAGGACGCTGATATGGTTCTCGAGATCGTCAAGGCAGTAAAGGGTCACGCCCGGGATGTCGCGCAGCCCGTCCCGGAGCATCCGGGTCAGCCGGAGCTCCTGCTCGTGGATCTTCTGCAAGCCCCTGGCTAGGACCCATTTCAGTCCGGCGATGAGTCCGGCGATGCCGGCGACGTTGGGCGTGCCGTATTCGAGGCGGTAAGGATACTCCTCGAGGTGGGTCCGGACGGCCGAGCGGACCCCGGTCCCGCCCGCGCGCGTGTGGCGGATCTCGATCCCCTCGCGGACGTAGAGGCCGCCGATGCCCGTCGGGCCGAGGAGCGACTTGTGCCCGGTGAAGGCGACGACGTCGAGGAACTGGGCCTCCATATCGATCGGGACCTTGCCCGCGGATTGGGAGGCGTCGATGGCGAAAGGGATGCCGGCCTCACGGCAGAGCCGGCCGATCTCCCCGATGGGCTGGACCGTCCCGATGACGTTGGACGCGTGGTTGACGATGACCAGGCGGGTCGTCGGCCGGAAACGCTTCCGGAACTCGGACGGGTCGACGAATCCGGCAGCGTCGAACGGCACGTAGTCGACGCTGACCCCGGCCAGGGATTGATGGTAGAGGGGACGCAGGACGGAATTGTGCTCGATCGTGGTCGTGATGGCGTGGTCGCCGGGCTTCAGCATCCCGAAGATGATCAGGTTGAGGGCGTCGGTGGAATTGTAGGAGAAGCACAGCCGGTTGGGGTCGGTGCCCTTGAAGAACTCGGTCAGCATCTTCCGCGTCGTCTCGACGACCTCGCCGGCCTCCAGGCAGAGGTCATAGCCGGAGCGCCCGGGGTTGACGCCGAAGTTCCTGTAGAAATAGTCCATGTACGTGTAGACCTCTTCCGGCTTGGGGAAGGAGGTCGCGCCGTTGTCGAGGTAGATGAGCTTCGTCAAGGACGCCTCCTCGGACGGTCCGGCCGTCTGGTCGTTCCAAAGGACCCCATGGTAAACAAACGGACCGGCAAAATCAATTCCCCGCTGCGCGGCGCGGGGGAGGGGAGGCCGGGTCGGGCTGAACGCGGCCGGGCTTGCCTTCCGGCCGGGGCCGGATAGAATGGAAGGGGAGGTGGAGATGGACGGCCGGAACGCGTGCCATGACGGCGGCTGCCGCCGGGGAAAGATGACCTATTACCTCGCACTCGGCAGCAACCTCGGCGACAAGCGGCGCAACCTCGAGCGGGCCCGCCGGCGGCTCGAGCGGGCCGGGGTCGAGGTCCGCCGGTCGTCCTCCGTCTACAGGACGGATCCCGTCGATTTCGTCGACCAGCCCTGGTTCCTCAACCAGGCCCTCGAGGTCCGGACGGACCGCACGCCGCAAGAGCTCCTGGAGCTGGCCAAGGCGATCGAAGCCGGGCTGGGGCGTGTCCCGGCGGAGACGAAGGGGCCGCGGACGATCGACGTCGACCTCCTGCTCGCGGGGGAGACGGTCATCGAGAGCCCCGAGCTGACCGTGCCGCACCCGCGGCTGGCCCGGCGGAATTTTGTCCTCGTCCCGCTCGCGGAGATCGCCCCCCGGGCGGTGCACCCGGTCCTGCGGAAGACCGTCCGCGAGCTGGCCCGGGAATGCCCGGATCGGTCGGCGGTCGTCCGCGAGGGGGCCCGGGCTTCTCGACGGAGCTGAAACGCTGGCCGGTCACCGCCGTAGCGGGGGAAGGCGGCCGGAATTTTCAGAAAGCGTTCACGATGTGGTCGACAATATCCCCCGTCCCCCCGCCGGACCGGATGGCGACGACGTCGAACCGGCAGCGGACGTCCCCCGGCCGTCGCAAGAGCAAATAGCCTTCGGCGACCTTCCGAATCCGCCGCCGTTTCTCCGCCGTCACGGATTCCTCGGGCCGGCCGAAACCACCTCCCGTCCGCATCTTGACCTCGACGAAGACCAGGGTGTCGCCGTCCCGGGCGACGATGTCGATCTCGCCGCGGAGGAATCGGAAGCGGGTCTCGATGATCGCGTATCCCTTGCGGCGGAGATACTTGAGGGCGACGAGCTCGCCAGTCCGGCCGAGGTCCTGGGTGCTTTTCCTGATGCCGAACACCTTGTCCCCCTGACGACGGCCCCGGGCCTGCGGTCTCGAGAGCGGAGGCCCCCGGTCAGACCCCGGACGGCGGGACCCGCTTCAAGCGGACGCCGTCCTTGGTGTCCTCGAGGAGGATGCCCTGGGCCAGGAGTTGCTCCCGGATCTCGTCGGCGCGCTTGTAATCCTTCGCCGCCCGGGCCCGTTGTCGCTCGTCGATGAGCTTCTGCATGACCTCGTCGATCTCGCCGGAGACGTCGACCTTGACGGCTGGGGGGATGGCCTCGCCTTTCAAGCTCTGCGGTCCGGGGCCGACGATGACGGACGTCGGCTCGATCTTCAGGATCCTGTCGTCGATGTCCTCGACGAACTCCCGGAGCGCCTGGGCAGCGGCCCGGGTCAACTCTCCTTTCGCCATCATGCCGTTCGCCCTCTCGATGAGCGTGAACAGCGCGGCCAGGGCCTCGGAGATGTTGAGGTCGTCCTCGAGCCCGGCGACGAATCCCGCTCTGGCCGTGGCGATCAGGTCCGCCGCCTTCCGGCCCGGCGGACCCTCTCCCTTGACCCCCCTGAGGTCGACCAGAAAATCCCGGATCCGGTTGCGGCCCGCCCGGGCCTGGTCGAGGGCCTCGAAGGTGAAGTTGAGCATCTTCCGGTAATGCGTGGAGAGGAGCAGGAAGCGGACCTCCCGCGGGTCGTAGCCCCGGGCCAGGATGTCGCCGAGGACGTAGAAGTTCCCCTTGGACTTGGACATCTTCTCGCCGTCGACGACGAGGTGATGGCAGTGGAGCCAGTAATCGACGAATTTGACGCCGTTGGCCGCCTCGGACTGGGCGATCTCGTTCTCGTGGTGCGGGAAGATGTTGTCGACGCCGCCGCAGTGGATGTCGAAGGTCGGGCCCAGGTACTTCTTGCTCATGGCCGAGCACTCGATGTGCCAGCCCGGGCGGCCCCGCCCGACCTCCGTGTCCCAGAACGGCTCGCCCTCCTTGGCCGCCTTCCAGAGGGCGAAGTCGTGAACGCTCTCCTTAGCGTACTCGTCGGCGTCGCCGCGGCTTCCCGGCCGCCGGCCGTCGAGGCTGACCTTGGAGAGGCGGCCGTAGGCCGGGAACCTATCGATGGCGAAGTAGACCGAGCCGTCCTTCTCATAGGCGAAACCCTTCTCGAGCAGCGTGCGGATGAGGGCGACCATCTCCGGAACATGGTCCGTCGCGCGCGGGTAATGGTCCGCCGGCAGGATGTTCAGGAGGTCGCGCTCGGCCATGTAGGCGGCGATGTACTTCTCCGTGTAGCGCTTGAGCTCCTCGACGGTCCGGGCCTTCGAATCGCGGATCGTCTTGTCGTCGATATCCGTGAGGTTGAGGACGTGGGTGACCCTGAGCCCGGTGAACATCAGGAAGCGCTTGAGGAGGTCCTCGAAAACATAGGCCCGCCAGTTGCCGATGTGAGGGAAATCGTAGACCGTCGGCCCGCAGGTGTAGAGCCCGACCTCGCCCGGGCGGAGCGGACGGAAGTCCTCGAGGACGCCGCCGAGCGTGTTGTGGAACCGGATCATCAGCGCCATTATGGGAACTCGGGCCGCGGGAGTCAACCGTTTTCCTCTTTCCCCCCAGGGAAATGACGTCCGCGAAGGTCCGGATGTCTCAAGTTGACCGTCCCTTGCTGTTGTGAAATAATGACCTTTCATCAAACCCATCATTCGACAAGGCGCCATCATGAACACCAAGATCGGCATCCGGCGGGAAGACATCAACAAGTGGGAAAAGAGGGTGCCCCTCATCCCGTCGCACGCCCGCGAGCTCACCGAGAGGCACGCCCTCGAGTTCGTCGTCCAGCCGTCCGGGATCCGCGTCTTCTCGGACGATGACTACCGGCTCTCGGGCATCGCCGTCCGGGAGGACCTCTCCCCGTGCCCCATCGTCCTGGCCCTCAAGGAGATCCCCATCGAGCGGCTGGAAAAGGGCAAGGCCTACGTCTTCTTCTCCCACACGGCCAAGGGGCAGAGCCAGAACATGCCGATGCTGAAAAAGATGATGGAGATGGGCTGTTCCATCATCGACTACGAGAAGATGGTCGACGACCAGGGCCGGCGGGTCCTGTTCTTCGGCAACTACGCCGGCCACGCCGGCATGGTCGACACGCTCTGGGCGCTCGGCCGGCGCCTGGCCGCCGAGGGCGTCCAGAACCCGTTCACCCTTCTCCATCCGACGCACCAGTACAAGAGCCTGGTCGACGTCAAGGAGGCCGTCGGCCGCGTCGCCTGGAAGATCATCCGGGAGGGGCTCCCGGGCGGCCTCGACCCCTTCGTCGTCGGCTTCTTCGGCTACGGCCACGTCTCCGGCGGGGCCCAGGAGATCTTCGACATCCTGCCGACCGAGACCGTCCGGCCGTGCGACTTGCCGGGGCTCGTCGGGCGCCGCGCCGCCTCTCCCCGCACCCTTTTCAAGGTCGTCTTCAAGGAAGAGGACATGGTCGAGCCCATCGACCCGGGCCGCCCGTTCGAGCTTCAGGATTACTACAGGAATCCCGGCCGCTACCGGCCCGTCGCCGACCGCATGGTCCCTTATCTGACGGCCCTCGTCAACGGCATCTACTGGACCCCCCAGTACCCCAAGTTCGTGACGAAGACCTTCCTGAGGGAGCTCTACGGCGGCCCGGCCCGGCCCCGCCTCAGGGTCATCGGCGACATCACGTGCGATATCAACGGCTCGATCGAGAGCACGGTCGAAGCGACGGACTCGGAGAACCCCGTCTACGTCTACGACCCCGTCCAGGACAAGGCGGTCTGCGGCGTCGAGGGGCGGGGCCCCGTCGTCCTCGCCGTCTACAACCTGCCGGCCGAGCTGCCGCTCGAGTCGTCCGCCTATTTCAGCTCGGGGCTCAAGGAGTACGTCCCGGCCATCGCCGGGGCCGATTTCAGCCGCCCCTTCGCCGATTGCGGCCTGCCGGACGTCGTCCGCCGGGCCGTCATCCTCTACCGGGGAGAGCTCGCCCCCGACTATGCCTACCTGGCTCGCTACCTCACGTGAGGTCTTGCGGGAGGACGCCATGAAAAGAGTTCTCGTCTGCGGCGCGGGACTGGTCGCCGGTCCCCTCGTCAAGTACCTGCTCGGCCGGCCCGATTACGCCGTGACCGTGGCCGACGTCGAGGTCGATCGGGCCAGAAAGCTCGTCGCCGGCCATCCGCGCGGCGAGGCCAAGGCCCTCTCCGTCGAGGACCGGGCGGCCCTGGCGGCCGAGATCGGCCGGGCCGACATCGTCGTCAGCATGGTCCCCTACACGTTCCACCCCGTCATCGCCGCCGCCGCCATCGAGGCCGGGCGGAGCGTCGTGACCGCGTCCTACGTGAGCCCCGCCATGAGGGAGCTCGACGGGCGGGCCCGGGAGCGCGGCATCGTCATCCTCAACGAGCTCGGCCTCGACCCGGGCATCGACCACATGGAGGCCATGAGGGTCATCCGCGAGGTCCACGCCGAGGGCGGGCGCGTCGTCGGCTTCACGTCCTACTGCGGCGGGCTGCCGTCCCCGGAGGCCAACACGAACCCCTTCGGCTACAAGTTCTCCTGGAGCCCGAAGGGCGTCCTGCTGGCCTCGAAGAACCAGGCCAAGTTCCTCCGGCACGGCGAGCTCGTCGTCATCCCCGCGGCGCAGCTCTTCGCGGCCCCGGAAACGATCGCCATCCCGGGGCTCGGGGATTTCGAGGGATACCCGAACCGGGACTCCGTCTCTTACCGAGAAATCTACGGCATCCCCGAGGCCGCGGACGTCTTCAGGGGAACCCTGCGCTACGCGGGCTGGTGCCGGACCCTGATGAGGATGGGCGAGCTCGGGCTGCTCGAGGACGCGCCGCAAAGGGAATGGAAGGGAATCACGTACCGGGCCCTCCTCGCGGAGCTGGCCCAGGCCCCGGCGGGGGAGGACGTCAAAGCCGCCGTGGCCCGGCGGCTGGGCCTCGAGCCTGCTTCGGACATCATGGCCAGGCTCGAATGGCTGGGGCTTTTCGCCGACGACCCGGTCCTTGTCGCCAAGGGCTCGGTCCTCGACGCCCTGGCGGCGCGGATGGTCGAGCGGCTCGCCTATGCGCCGGGCGAGAGGGACATGGTCATCCTCCAGCACGAGTTCGCGGTCGAGAGGCGCGACGGCCGGCGGGAGAAGATCACCTCATCGCTCATCGACTTCGGCATCCCGCACGGCGATTCCTCGATGTCGCGGACGGTCGGGCTACCGGCGGCCATCGGCGCCCGGATGATCCTCGAGGGGCGGATCCGGGAGACGGGCGTCATCGTGCCCGTGACGCCGGACATCTACAACCCGATCCTCGACGAGCTGGCCGGGGCCGGCATCCGCTTCCGCGAAGAACGTCACGCGCTTTGAGAGAAAGAACGGGGGTGTCCCTTTGGGAGGCCCCCGTCTTTTCTCGCGGTTTGACATTGTCGAGGCCGGTGCGTATTGTTGAGCTAGGGGCCGTCGATGAAACGAAGACCGTACGTGGCCGGGAGCTTCTATCCGGGAGGGAGAGCGGCGCTCCTCGAGACGCTCGGGTCGATGACAGACCGCGCCGCGGTCAAGAAGAAAGCTCTGGCCGTGGTCGTCCCCCACGCCGGCTACGTCTATTCCGGGCCGGTCGCGGGCGCCGTCTTCTCGTCGGTCGAGGTGCCGCGGACAGCCGTCATCCTGGGCCCTGCCCATAAGGAGATCGGCTCGCTCCTCGCCGTCCAGAGGGAGGGAAGCTGGCAGACGCCGCTCGGCGAATCGCCGGTCGAGAGCGGCCTGGCCGACCTCATCCTGGAAAAGTCGCCTCTCGCTTCAAACGACGCGCGGTCCCATCTCGGGGAGCACTCGCTCGAGGTCGAGCTCCCGTTCCTTCAGTATTTCGAGCCGGACGTCGCGATCGTGCCCGTCTGCGTCTCGCACGAGGCGGCCTACGACGAGCTCGAGGCCTTCGGCCGAGCCCTGGCCGACGCGGTCCGGGCCTTCGGCCGCGACGTCCTCATCGTGGCCAGCACGGACATGAGCCACTATGTGAGCCAGAAGACGGCCGAAGCGCAGGATGCCCTGGCCATCCGCAAGGTCCTGGAGCTCGACGCCCCCGGGCTCTTCAAGACCGTCCGGGACAAGCGCATCACGATGTGCGGCTTCCAGCCGACCACGGCGGCCATCGTCGCGGCCGTCAGGCTGGGCGCTTCCCGGGCCGAACTCGTTAGCTATCAGACGTCGGGGGAGAGGACGGGGGATTACAGCCAAGTTGTTGGGTACGCAGGAATTAGGATTCTTCCCGGGAACGACTCTTAACTCCCAGTCATTTGACAAGCGGCGACTCTTAGTGCTATAAAAAAAGATGGCGAAGATGTCCAAGTCTGCCCTGTGCGAGAAGGACCGGGAGGTCCTGAAACTCATCGTCGAGGACTACCTGCGAAGCGGCCGGCCGGTGAGCTCGGGCGCGATCGCCGGGAACCGGAGGTTCCGCGGCTCGTCGGCGACGGTCCGCAACATCATGGCCAAGCTCGAGGACCACGACCTGCTGTCGAAGCCCCACGCCTCGGCTGGACGCGTGCCCACCGACAAGGGGCTCCGTTCGTACGTCAACGGGCTCCTCTCCGGGCGGACCTTGGGGCCGAGCGACCTCCCCGTCCTCCCGGACGAGTTCCCGGCCCGGCCGACCGACCTTGATTCGCTGCTGGTCCAGGCATCGCGCCTTCTGGCGGATTATTCGGACAACCTCGGCTTCGTCATCTCTCCCCAGGTCTCCCGGGTCCAGCTCGAGCACGTCCGCTTCCTCCGCATCTCGCCGCGGCGGATCATGGCCGTCCTCGTCACGCCGTTCCAGATGGTCCTGACCGAGACGCTCGAGTCCGACATGGCCATGACGCAGGCCGAGCTCGACCGCGCCTCGCAGTACATCAATCAGAACTTCCCCGGCCGGAACCTGGCCTCTGTGCGCGACCTCCTCCTCCAGGAGCTCCCCAAGTCCCGTGACCGCTACGAGGACATCCTCAACAAGCTGACGGACCTGGTCAAGGTCGTCGTTAATCGCGAGGAGGACGAAAACCGGATCTTCATCCAGGGGAGCTCCCGGCTCCTGGGCAAGGCCGAGCTCTTCGACATGGGCCGGCTGAGGGCGCTCTTCCAGAACATCGAGGAGAAGGCCACCCTAGTCAAGCTCCTGGCCGATTTCATCAGCCTGGACCGGGTCAAGGTCCTGATCGGCGCCGAGATCGAGTTCCCCGGAGTCCAGGACTGCTCCCTCGTCCTGTCGCACTACGGCACGAGCCATCAGGTCCTCGGCTCCCTGGGCATCCTCGGCCCCAAGCGCATCCCCTACGACCGCATCATCCCGCTCGTCGACCGCGTCGCCAGCCGTCTGAGCCGGGCGATCACCGTCATCGGCAGAGAGGTCTCGATATGATAGACGACGAAAAGGGCAAGCCCTCCGAGGAGATCGAGTACATCCCCCCCGCCGGCCCGGCGGGGGAGGAGGCGGCCAAGCCGGCCGCCGCGCCCGGGCCGGACACCGCCGCACCGACCGAAACACCCGCCCGCGAGGAGGAGGCCGCCTCCGTCAAGCTCCTGAAGGAGAAGCTCAAGAGGCGCGAGGCCGAGGCGAAGCAGCTCAAGAAGGAGATGGAGGGACTCAAGGACCAGTACGTGCGGAAGCTCGCCGACACGGAGAACCTGCGCAAGCGTCTCGAGCGCGAGAAGAACGATTATTTCCAGTACGCCCTGGGCGAGGTCCTGCTCGAGCTCCTGGGCGTCCTGGATAACTTCGAGCGGGCCCTCCAGGCTTCCGCGGGGGACGCGGATGGCAAGACGTTCCGGGAAGGGATCGACCTCATCTATCGGATGTTGATGAACCTCGTCCTCAAGCGAGACGTTGAGCCGATCGAGATCAAGGACGGAAAGTTCGACCCGACCCTGCACCACGCCGTGGTCGTCGAGGAATCGGCGGACGTCGAGGAGCCCCGGGTGGTCGAGGTCCTGCAGAAGGGATACCTGCTCAACGGCAGGCTCCTCCGGCCTGCCCTCGTCAGGGTCGTCGTCCCCAGGAAAAAGGACTGAGCGCAATGGACCACCTCATCGGCATCGACCTCGGCACGACCTATTCCTGCGTCGCCTACCTGGACGGGGGCAGCCCCGTCGTCATCCCGAACCTCGAGGGACTGCCGACGACGCCGTCCGTCGTCTCGTTCACGTCCTCCGGAGAGCGCCTGATCGGGACCCTGGCCATGCGCCAGGCCCTGACGAACCCCCAGAACACGATCTTCGCCGTCAAGCGCCTGATCGGCCGCAAGTACGATTCCCGCGAGATCGCCGAGGCCCGGGCCCGCCTGCCGTACCGGCTGGCCCCGGCCGCCAACGGGGACGTCGTTGTCGCCCTCGAATCGAGGAACCTGACGCCCCAGGAGATCTCAGCGATGATCCTCTCCTACCTCAAGGGCTGCGCGGAGTCCTATTTCGGCGAGAAGGTCTCCGACGCCGTCATCACCGTGCCGGCCCATTTCAACGACCACCAGCGGCAGGCGACCAAGGACGCCGCCCTCATCTGCGGCTTCAACGTCCAGCGCGTCATCAACGAGCCGACGGCGGCGGGCCTGGCCTACGGGCTGAACAGCAAGAGGAACGGCGTCGCGGCGGTCTTCGACCTCGGCGGCGGCACCTTCGACATCACCCTGATGGAGATCCGCGACGGGGTCTTCAATGTCCTGGCCACGAACGGGGACTCCTACCTCGGCGGCGAGGACTTCGACATGCGCATCATCGAGTGGCTGGTCGAGGGCTTCCGGAAGGAGACCGGCATCGACCTCCACCATGACAAGCTCGCCCTCCAGAGGATCAAGGAGGCCGCCGAGCGCGCCAAGCGCGAGCTGTCCTTCACCATGGAGACCGAGATCAACCTGCCCTTCATTTGCTCGGACCAGACGAGCTCCAAGCACCTCCGGCGGCTCCTGACCCGCCAGGAGCTCGAGGGGCTGACGGCCGACCTCGTCGAGCGGACGATCCCGCTCATCGAGGAGGCCTTCGGCGAGGCCCGGCTCGACCCCGAGCGGGTCGACGACATCATCCTCGTCGGCGGGCAGACCCGCATGCCGCTCGTCAAGAAGAGGATCGGCGAGTTCTTCCGGAAGAGCCCGGCCGAGCACATCAACCCCGACGAGATCGTGGCCATGGGGGCGGCCGTCCAGTCCGGCATCCTCCAAGGCCAGGTCCGGGGGCTCGTCCTTCTCCTCGACGTCACGCCCTTCGCCCTCGGCATCGAGACCGAGAGCGACGGCTACGAGGAAGTCATCGAGAAGAACTCGACGATCCCGCTGCGGAAATCCAAGGCCTTCACGACGGTCGAGCACAACCAGCGGCGTGTCCGGCTCCACGTCCTCCAGGGGGAGAACCCCCTGGCCTCGATGAACAAGTCCCTGGCCGTCTTCGAGCTCGTCGGCATCGAGCCGGCACCGGCCGGCGTGCCGCAGATCGACGTCACCTTCGAGGTCGACGCCGACGGGCTGGTCAAGGTCTCGGCGCGGGACGCGGCGACGGGGCTGCAGCAGAAGATCGAGGTCCGGCCCTCCTCGGGGCTCATGCCGGGCGAGCTCGAGGCCCTCATCGAGAAACAGAAGGCGGAGTCGCTGGGGGCCCATCCGAATGGCTAGGAAGGACTATTATGACGTCCTCGGCGTCCCCCGCGACGCCCCGGCCGAGGAGATCAAGAAGGCCTACCGACGGATGGCCCTGAAGCACCACCCCGACCGCAATCCCGGGGACGAGGCGTCCGAGGAGCGGTTCAAGGAGGCGGCCGAGGCCTACAGCGTCCTCGTCGACCCCCAGAAGCGCGGCGTCTACGACCGCTTCGGCCATGACGGCCTGCGGGGGGAGGGCTTCCAGGGCTTCTCGGGCTTCGACTCCTCCGTCTTCGAGGATTTCGAGGACATCTTGGGGAACTTCTTCGGCTTCAGCTTCGGGGACTTCTTCGGCGGGAGGGAACGGCCGTCGGGCCGCGGCCGCCAGAGGGGCCGCGACCTGGCCCTCGAGGTCGAGGTCGGCCTCGCCGAGGCCGCCGCGGGCGCCGACAAAGAGATCAAGCTCACCCGGGCCGAGGCCTGCCCCGACTGCCGCGGCTCGAAGAGCAGGCCCGGGACCCGGCCCTCGGCCTGTCCGTCCTGCGGCGGCAAGGGCCAGGTCCGCTACCAGCAGGGCTTCTTCACCGTGGCCAGGACCTGTCCGAGGTGCCAGGGCCGGGGCGAGGTCGTCGCCGAGCCCTGCCCGGCCTGCGAAGGCAAGGGCCGCGTCAAGGAGAAAAGGACCCTGCGCGTCCGCATCCCCGCCGGCGTCGCCGACGGGGCCCGGCTGAGGCTCGTGGGGGAGGGGGAGGCGGGGGACGGAGGCATGCCGGCCGGGGACCTTTACATCGTGACCCGGGTCCAGCCGCATCCCTTCTTCGAACGCGATGGCGACGACCTCTCCTGCCGCATCGAGATCTCCTTCGCCCAGGCCGCGCTCGGGGCCAGGATCGAAGTCCCCACGCTCGACGGGAGCGAAGTCCTCAAGGTCCCGGCCGGGACCCAGTCGGGAGAGAGCTTCAAGCTCAGGGGGCGCGGAATGCCGGACGTGTCCGGGCGCGGCAAGGGCGACCTTTACGTCACGGTCCAGGTCCGGACGCCGTCGAACCTGTCCAAGGAGGAGAAGGCGCTCTTCTCGAAGCTGGCCGAGCACAGGGGGGAGGCGGTCGACGCCGTCGACAGGAGCGTTCTGCAGAAGCTGAAGGCGCTGTTCGAGCCGTCCGAGAGACCGCATTGACCGCGAACCAGTTTTACGTGCCGCGCATCGACAAGGACGCGGGCCGCATCCTCCTCGAGGGCGACGAGCACCGCCACTTGGCCAGGTCGGCCAGGGTCCGGGCGGGGGAGATGGTCCGGCTCTTCGATGGCGAAGGCCGCCGGGTCCTGGCTAGGGTCGAATCGGTTGGCCGGGACCGCACTGTTCTAACCATCGCCGAATGGGACGAGCCCGAGGCGGACGGATTGCGGCTCGTCCTGGCCCAGGCCCTTCTTCCGGGGAAGAAGATGGAGTTCATCCTGGAGAAGTCCGCCGAGCTCGGCGTCGCCGGGTTCGTCCCCGTCGAGACGTCGCGGTCGCTCCGGATGCCCGCGGGGGACCCGGGCCGCAGGGCGGAGCGGTGGGCCCGCATCGCCCGAGAGGCGACCAAGCAATCCAAGGGGACCAGGGTCCCCGCCGTCGAGCCGCCCCGCCGGCTGAGGGACTGGCTGGCCGCGCCCGGGGAGGGACGGCGGATCTTCCTCAGCGAGCGGGGCGGGACCCCCCTCCGCGACATCCTCTGCGACCCGGCCGAGGGCGCCGGCCACCCGCCGGCAGCCGCGGTCGTAGCCATCGGGCCGACGGGCGGATGGACGGACGGCGAGGAGCGGGACCTGCGGGCGGCCGGCTTCCGGGCCGCGAGCCTCGGCCGCCGGATCCTGAAGAGCGAGACGGCCGCTCTGGCGGCGGTGGCCATCATCGCGCACGCCTGGGACGGGTGACATGTTCCTCCAGGGACAGAAGGTCGGGAAGTACGAGATTCTCCGCTCGCTCGGCAGCGGCGGGTTCGGCTCCGTCTATCTGGCCAAGGATACCTGGCTCGACATCAAGGTCGCCATCAAGGTCCCTCACAAGCAGTCGGCGGAGCTCTACAAGCTCCTCAAGGAGCCGCGCCTCCAGGCGGCCCTCAACCACCCGAACATCGTCCGGATGCTGGCGGCCGAAAAGGAGAAGAGCGTCTTCTTCATGGTCATGGAGTACATCAAGGGGCCGACCCTGGAAAAGATCCTCGAGAAGGAGCGGGTCCTCGGCTGCGAGCAGGCCCTGGACTACATCAAGCAGGTCGCCTTCGGCATCGACCACGCGCACAAGAACAAGATCATCCACCGGGACCTCCGGCCGTCGAACATCATCGTCTCGGAGGACGGCACGGCCAAGATCACCGATTTCGGCACCTCGGCGTGGCTCAACACCGTGCCTTATGCCTCGACGCGCATCGGCTCCCCGCCGTACATGGCCCCCGAGCAGTTCCTGGGGAAGGCCAGCTACGCCTCGGACGTCTATTCGATCGGATGCATCTTCTACGAGATGATCATCGGCCGGCCGCCGATCTTCGACCCCGACCCATTCAAGATCCTGGAGAGGGCCCAGCAGGGCAAGATCACCCCGCCGCGGATCCGCAACAGCAAGGTCCCCAAGGAGATCGACGCCATCATCATGAAGGCCCTGGCCCCCAAGGTCGAGGACCGCTACCAGGGCGCGGCCGAGATCACCCGCGACCTCTCCCTCTACAAGGGGAAGGTCCCCAGGACGGCGGAGATCGACGACATCCGGCTGCGGATCAAGGCCCGGGAGCAGACGGCCTCCGGCCAGTGCTGGAACTGCCGCCGTCCGCTGCCCCCCAAGTCCCGGCTCTGCCCGCACTGCGGTGAGACCGTCTAGGCCCTCGCCGGGAGGCCCGCGGTTTGACTTCGGCTCCCGGCTTGATATACGATGAGCCCTCGAACGGGGAGGAGCATGCGCCCCGGGCGGGAAGCTCAGGACGGAGCGAGCGAAGGAGTCGCCGATGAGCCCATTTGCCGAGACCGGCTTCGTATGGATGAACGGCCGACTCGTCCCCTGGAAGGACGCCCAGATCCATGTCGCTTCCCATGTCGTCCACTATGGGAGCTCCATTTTTGAGGGCCTGCGGGCCTACGAAACGCCCCGCGGCACCGGCGTCTTCCGCCTGGTGGACCATACCCGGCGGCTCTACAACTCCTGCAAGATCTACCGCATCGAGGTCCCGTACACCCAGGAGCAGTTCAACCGCGCCGTGGTCGAGACGATCAAGGCCAACGGCCTCAAGTCGTGCTACGTCCGGCCCATCGTCTACCGGGGCTACAAGACCCTCGGCGTCGACCCCTTCCCGAATCCCGTCGACTGCGCCATCCTCGTCTGGGAGTGGGGTCAGTACCTGGGACCGGAAGCCCAGGAAAGCGGCGTGGACGTCTGCATCTCGTCCTGGTGGCGCATGGCCCCGAACACCTTCCCGGCCCTGGCCAAGTCGGGGGCGAACTACATGAACTCGCAGCTCATCAAGATGGAGGCCCTGCTCGACGGCTACGCCGAGGGCATCGCCCTGAACATCCGCGGCCACATCAGCGAGGGCAGCGGCGAGAACCTCTTTCTCGTCCGCGACGGGGACGTCTACACCCCGCCCCTCTCGTCCTCGGTCCTGCCCGGCATCACCCGGGCCTCCGCCATGACCCTCCTCGGCGAGATGGGCGTCCGTGTCGTCGAGGACACCATCCCGCGAGAGATGCTCTACATCGCCGACGAGGTCTTCTTCACGGGGTCGGCGGCCGAGATCACCCCCATCCGCTCGATCGACAGGATCGTCATCGGCAGCGGCAAGCGGGGGCCGCTGACGAAGAAGCTCCAAGAGGCGTTCTTCGCCTATGTCAACGGGAAGCGCGAGGACGCCTACGGTTGGTTCACCTTCGTGGACTGAAGCCAAGGGAGGACATCAGCATGGTCATCGATGAATTCCTGAAAATCGCCATCGAGCGGGATGCTTCGGACCTCCACTTCAAGGCCGGCAACCACCCCATGATCCGGGTCCACGGCACGCTCACCCCCCTGACCGGATTCCCCCGCCTGACGACGGCCGACTGCGAGGAGCTCTCCAACCAGATGATGACGGACTTCCAGCGCAAGCGGCTCCGCGAGGACCTCGACATCGACCTCGCCTACAGCCTGCCCGGCTTCGGCCGTTTCCGCGGCAGCATCTACTACCAGCGCGGCTCGCTGGCCATCGCCCTGCGCATCATCCCGCTCGAGGTCAAGACGATCCGCCAGCTCCTCCTCCCCGAGGTCCTGGAGAAGGTCGCCTTCTACCAACGCGGCCTCGTCCTGGTGACCGGGACGACCGGCAGCGGCAAGACGACGACCCTGGCGGCCATGATCGAGTACATCAACACCTTCCGCCGGGAGAACATCATCACCATCGAGGACCCCATCGAGTACCTCCACAAGGACAAGAAGAGCACGATCAGCCAGCGCGAGGTCGGCATGGACGTGACGAGCTTCTCGCGCGGCCTGCGGGCGTGCCTGCGAGAGGACCCGGACATCATCCTCGTCGGCGAGATGCGCGACCTCGACACGATCGAGACGGCCCTCCTCGCGGCCGAGACCGGCCACCTCGTCCTGAGCACCCTCCACACCCTGGACGCCCCGGAGAGCATCAACCGCATCATCTCCGTCTTCGCCCCCCACCACCAGCGGCAGATCCGGCTCCAGCTGGCCTCGATCCTCAAGGCCATCATCTCCATGCGCCTCATCCCCCGCATGGACGGCCAGGGCCGCGTGCCGGCCGTCGAGGTCATGATCACGACGCCCTACCTCCAGGAGTGCGTCGCGGACAAGGACAAGACGGGCATGATCAAGGACGCCATCACCGCCGGCGTCTCCCAGTATGGGATGCAGACGTTCGACCAGTCGATCTATCAGCTCTACCGCGACGGCTACATCTCCTTCGAGCAGGGCATGAAATACTCGTCCAACCCGGACAATTTCAAGCTGCGCGTCATGGGCATCCAGTCCACCCTCGACATCGCCACGGAGGAGATGGAAAAGGGCATGGGCAAGGTCGAGCGGGTCGAGGGGGGTCCCGAAGAAGAGCCCAAATGAGATCGCCCGAGATCCGCGAATCCTTCCTCCAGTTCTTCGCGGCGCGCGGCCATAAGATCGTCCCGAGCTCGCCGCTCCTGCCCAAGGACGACCCGACCATCCTGTTCACGAACGCGGGGATGAACCAGTTCAAGAACGTCTTCCTCGGCCTCGAGAAGCGGAGCTACAGGCGGGCCACGTCCTGCCAGAAGTGTATGCGCGTCAGCGGCAAGCACAACGACCTCGAGACCGTCGGCCGGACGGCCAAGCACCACACCTTCTTCGAGATGCTCGGCAACTTCTCCTTCGGCGATTATTTCAAGCGGGAGGCCATCGGGTTAGCCTGGGAGCTCGTCACCGGCGTCTTCGGCCTGCCCGCGGACCGGCTCTACGCAACGGTCTACATCGAGGATGACCAGGCCTACCGGGTCTGGGCTGAGGAGGTCGGTGTCCCGGCCGACCGGATCTTCCGCTTCGGCAAGAAGGACAACTTCTGGGCTATGGGCGACACCGGCCCCTGCGGCCCGTGCTCGGAGCTCCACTACGACCTCGGCGAGGGCCTCGGGGCGGGACGGCCCGAGGCCCTCATCGAGGCCGGCAGCGACCGCTTCCTCGAACTCTGGAACCTCGTCTTCATGGAGTTCGACCGCGACGAGGCGGGCGTCCTGCGACCGCTCCCGGCCCCCTCGATCGACACGGGCATGGGGCTCGAGCGGATGGCCGCCGTCCTGCAGGGAAAGCGGAGCAACTTCGACACGGACCTCTTCATGCCCCTCATCGAGGCCGTGACCTCCCTCGCCCAGAGGGAGTATCCCTCGGGCGACGAGGGCGACGTTTCGGTCCGCATCATCGCCGACCACCTCCGGGCCATGGCCTTCCTCGTCGGCGACGGCGTGACGCCGGCGAACGCCGGCCGCGGCTACGTGCTCCGCCGGCTCATCCGCCGGGCCTACCGCCAGGGGAATCTCCTCGGCATCGACCGGCCGTTCCTCTTCGAGCTCGTCGGCCGCGTCGCCGACATCATGAAGGACGCCTACCCCGAGCTGCTGGCCTCGATCGAGTACGTCTCCAAGGTCTGCCTGTCCGAGGAGGAAAGGTTCGCCCACACCCTGACCTCCGGCCTTCGCTATTTCGACGAGGCCGCCCGCGAGACGGTCGACAACGGCGGTCGCGTCCTCGCCGGGGACACGGTTTTCCGGCTCTATGACACGTTCGGCTTCCCCCTGGACCTGTCCCAGGACCTGGCCCGAGAAAAGGGGCTCGATGTCGACGAGGCGGAGTTCTTGCGGCAGCTCGAAGCCCAGAGGGAGAAGGCGCGCCAGTCCTGGAAGGGCGACCTCAAGCAGAAGGAGAAGGCCGTTTGCGACGGGCTCAGGGACCTCCGGACCGTTTCGTGCGCCCACCGCGGGACCGAGCTCCGCGAGGCGAGGGTCCTCGCCGTGCTCAAGGACGGCCGGGAGGTCGAGGCCCTGGCGGCGGGGGAGGAAGGCGAGGTCGTCCTCGACGAAACGCCGTTCTACGCCGGGGCCGGCGGCCAGGTCGGAGATACCGGGACGCTCAAGGGGGCCGGCTTCTCGGCCCTCGTCGAGAACACCCACTACCTCGCGCCCGAAGTCGCTGCCCATAAGGTCCGCGTCCTGGCGGGGGAGCTCCTCAAGGGCGCGGCGGCCGACGCCGCCGTCGACGCCGCCCGCCGTCAGGCCGTCGCGAACAACCACACCGCGACCCATCTCCTGCACGCCGCCCTGCGCCAGGTCCTCGGGGACCACGTCAAGCAGGCCGGGTCGCTCGTCTCTCCCCTCCGGCTTCGCTTCGACTTCACGCATTTCTCGCACCTTTCGAAGGAGGAAGTGGCGCAGGTCGAGGCCCTCGTCAACGGGAAGATCCGCGAGGACCTGCCCGTCGAGACCCGGGTGATGTCGCTCGAGGAGGGCGTCCGCGAAGGGGCCATGGCCATTTTCGAGGAGAAGTATGCCGAGACGGTCCGGGTGGTGGGCGTCGGCGATTTCAGCAAGGAGCTCTGCGGCGGCGTTCACGCCAGGTCGACGGGCCAGATCGGGCTCTTCAAGATCCTGTCGGAGGCCGGCATCGCCTCGGGCATGCGCCGCATCGAGGCCGTGACGGGGGAGGAGGCCCTCCGCTACGTCCGCGGCCTCGAGGACGAGGTCTCCGGCCTCGAAAAAAGCCTCAGGGCTTCGCGCCGCGACCTCCCGGCGGCAGTCGAGAAGCTCCTCGGGCGGGTCGAGGAACTCGAGAAGGCCAACAGGGAGCTCCGGAAGAAGATGATCGGCGGAGGCGGGGACATCGCTTCGGGCGTGGAACTCGGGACTCCGACCGTCGCCCAGAAGGTCAAGGGCATGGCCGTTCACGTTCAGAGGATGGACGGGTTGACCATAGCCGAGCTGCGGGACGCCGCCGACGGGTTGAGGAACAACATGAAGAGCGGCATCGTCGTGCTGGGCGGGACGGACGGGGGCAAGGCGCTCCTCGTCGTTTCCGTCAGCAAGGACCTCACCTCGCGCATCCAGGCCGGGGCCCTCGTCAAGGAGGCCGCCCCGGTCATCGGCGGCGGGGGAGGGGGCCGCCCCGATTTTGCCCAGGCCGGTGGCTCGCGGCCGGGGGAGCTTGACAAGGCCCTCGGGATGGTTCCCGGCCTCATCGAGAAGATGGCCGCCTGACCCCCCGCGATTCACCCCTCGGGGGGATTGCGCGATGCGGGGCGCCGGGCGAGAATCGGGCCCGGAGGGACGATGAATGTCCGTAAGGCCGCGTTGACCGCCATGGCGGCCGCCGCCCTGGCGTCCGCCGTGCCCGCGGCCACGACCGCCGACCTCAAGAATCTCTATGACCCCATCGTCAGGCGCCTGGCCGGGGCCTACGGCCTGGACGCGGGCTTCATCCACGCCGTCATCCTGGCCGAGTCGAACTATGACAGCTTCGCTCTCTCGGAAAAGGGGGCGATGGGGCTGATGCAGCTCATGCCTGAGACGGCCGAGCAGTACAAGGTCCGGAATGTCTTCGACGCGGCCCAGAACATCGAGGGCGGGGTGAGATACCTGAAGGATCTGATCGCTCTCTTCAAGGGCGACACCCGGCTCGTCCTGGCCGCGTACAACGCCGGGCAGGAGGCGGTCAAGAGATACGGGAGGCGGATCCCGCCCTACCAGGAAACTCGGGATTATATCAGCCGGGTCATGGCCACCTACAAGAAGCCGAGGCTCGGCCGCTCCGTCGTCAAGCTCCGAGATGCCTCGGGCAAGGTCGTCCTGACGAACGACCCGGATTACTTCGGCCTGAAGAAGGACTGACGGCGGACCGTGCCGGAGCCGGCGCCTATCCCAGGAAACCCTTGATGGCCAGGCGCCGCGGCAGGATGTCGAACGTCGCCGGCAGCCGGCCCAGCTGTTCCCCGTCGAGCTCGAGCAGGACCTCGTCCCCTGCCTCGGGGACGGCCTCGACCCTCCGGCCGCGGACGAAGCCCACCTTCGAATAAGAGAGGTGGGTGCCGTTGGCCAGCTTCCATCCCTGAAGGCAAAACTCGAGGAACTTCATGCTCCGGACGAGGACGGCGTCGAACAGGCCGTCATCGAGCCGGGCCAGGGGGGCGACCTTCATTCCCTTGCCGAAGATGCGGCCGTTGGCCACGGCGCCGATGAGGTATTCGCCCTGGGGCAGGTTCTGCCCGTCGACGCGGATCCGGACCCGCTTGCTCCGGTATTGCAGCATCGTCGTGACCAGGCATCGGAGGTACGAGGAGGCCCGGCGCTCGAGCCGGCGCTGGTTGACCTTGCGGACGACCTCGCCCCCCAGGCCGAAGTCGGCGACGTTAAGGAAGAACCGCTCGTCTCTTCCGCCCTCGGGGGTCTCGAAGCGGACGCGGCCGACGTCCATGCGGACCGACGGGGCGCCGGTGATGACCTTGAGGGCGTTCGTCAGTCCGGGCGGGATGTTCAGGCTCTTGGTCAGGTCGCAGCCCGTCCCCGAGGGCACCAGGCCGAGGGTCGCCTCGGGGTTGATGATCCTCCGGTCCTCGAAGAACCCGTTGGCGATCTCGTTCATCGTCCCGTCGCCGCCGACGCCGATGACGAGCTCGGTCCCGTCCTTGATGACCTGGCGGGTGATCTCCGTCGCCTGGAGCGGCTTCTCGGTGAACTCGCACTTGTATTCGCGGAGGACGTTCTTCAGGGCCTCGCGGATGTGGCCCCAGCGCTTCCGGGTCCGGCCGCGGTTCGACTCCGGGTTGACGATGACGTGGGTCTTAAACCGTCCCATCGGGAGGGGGTCCTTGCGGGGGCTCAGTCGGACGGGTTGGCGAGGGGAGAGGCGCCTTCTTCCGGCCGAAGATGGAGACGCCGATGACCCCGCCCAGGACGCCGAGGGCGGCGAAGATGGCGGCCGTAATGAACAGGTTGAGCAGGAACAGCCCGGGGGAGAAGACGCGCGGCGTGTTGCCGCGCTCGACGAGGTCCCGCCATTGGCTGGGCATCTGCTGGGTGAAGCGGGAGAGGCCGGCGGCCAGCCTGCGGACGAAGGCCTCGTTGAAGGGGCGGAGGGGGAGCTCGATGATGGAAGAGACGACGGCCGCCGCCATGCCTGTCAGGGCCCCCACGAGGGCCCCATCCCCGGCCGTGAGCGAGCCGGGTGTCCGGTCGGCCAGGAGATAGGCGGCCAGGACGCCGCCGCCGATGATCCAAAGGCAGCACAGGCAGTTGACGAGCGGGACGGCCGACAGGACGCCAGCCGCGGCGCCCGCGATCAGGGCAGGGACGAGATAGTCCGGCCCCCTCCCGTCCGTCGTCGATGCTGAACCGTTCATGACGCCCTATTCTACGTTTTTTCTCCCCGGTTGGCAAGAGGCCGGCCCGAGCGCCACAGGACGAGCTCGACGACCCCCGTGACGAAATAGAAAGGCAGGATGAGGCCCCAGGCAAAGCCCGTGGCGGCCCGCAGCCCGTTCGGCGAGCTCCAGAGGCCGAACGCGCCGCCGGCGAAATCGAGGCTGATGGGGAGCGAGAGGAGGAGGAAGAGCCGCCCCGCCGGCAGCCCGATCCTGGAGAAACCCCGGACGAAGGGGTACGCGAGGAGCCCGGCCAGGGCGCCGGCGTAGATCCCCAGGCAGCGGGCGCAGACCGCCAGCGGGAAACCGCGGACAAAGAACGACCGGCTCGGTATCTGATGGCAGACCGGGGCGAAAACGGCGTAGAGGAAGGAGGAGGCGGCGGCGTCCCCGCGGCTGCGAAGATAGGGGGCCAGGAGGATGGCCGAGAGCCAAGCCAGGCTCGCGGCGAGGGCGAGGACGAAGACGGGGAGGGCGGCCCGGCGGACGGGACGCTCTCGAGCGGTTGCGGACGGTTCGGACATGCGGCCTCCACGGAGATGTATTCTAGGCCTTTCCGCCGCCGCTGTCACCCGCCATGGCCAACAAGTCCCGGACGGACGCACTTTCGATTTGACAGGGCGGTTCATCCTTGAGTAAATTAAGTCCAATCGGCAGAGAACGCGAGACCGCTCGACGACGAGGAGGAGACGATGACCAAATCCCGAACGTTGCTCCTGGCCCTGGCCGGGGTCCTTCTCTTTTCGCGCGCGCCCGTATCGGCCCAGACGGATGACGCGACAAAGGTCCTCACCCGGGCCGCCCCCGGCACCGCGGCCTTGACCGTCTACGGGGAGGACAAGACGGGCGGTCCCCAGGGCACGGCCATGGCCCTGGCGGCGGACCTCCTGGCCACCTCCTACCACGTCATCTCGCAGGCCCATGACGTCGAGGTCCTGACGGCCAAGCAGAAGAAGATCAAGGTCGAGGGGATCGTCGGCATCGACCGGGCCCACGACGTGGCCCTCCTCAGGCTCAAGGGCAAGCTCCAGGCGCTGAACATCAGCGTTTCCGGCCCCCAGGCCCTGGCCCCCGGGACCCGTCTCTTCACCGTCGGGTCGAACGAGCTCGGCTTGATCGTCGTGTCCGAGGGGACGCTACGCCGGTTCGTCGACATCGGCGGCGGCGAGAATGTCATGGAGCTGTCGCTCGTGACGTCCCAGCAGGCCTCCGGCGCGCCGATCCTCGACGTAGGCGGGCAGGTCGTGGGGATGCTGCTCGTCCTCGAACGCGGGCTCAAGGTCGGCCTGCCGATCGACATCGTCCAGAAGATCGGCCAGAGCGGCAAGGTCGCCGATTTCAAGAGCCTGGCCCGGGAGGACTACTTCAGTCTCTTTGAGGGCGCCTCCTTCGCCGGCCGCGTCGCGGTCGCCACGGACGACCTGATGTCGGCCCGGACCTTCCTCGAGCGGGCCGTCAAGCTCAACCCCTCGTTCGCCGACGGCTGGGCCCTGCTGGCCGGCGTCTGCGACAAGCAGCGCGACTTTTCGACGGCCGTCGAGGCGTACCGCAAGGCGACGACCCTCGACCCGAACCGCGCCGACATGTTCTACGGCCTGGGCGGGGTCCTGATGCGGATGACGAAGTACGGCGAGGCGGCCGAGGCCTACGAGAAGGCCGTCTCCCTGAACTTCGACAAAAAGGAGGTCTACACGGAGCTCGGCGAGGCCTACGAGGCTGTCGAGAGCTGGGCCAAGGCCGCCGCGGCCTACGAGAAATACCTGTCCCTCAACCCGGAAATCAAGTGGAACGGCTATCTGCGCCTGGGCGTCTGCCGGATGAACCTCCAGCAGTACGACGCCGCCATCGCCGCCCTGCTCGAGGCCCGGAAGGCCCAGCCCCGGGACCTCAAGGTCAACAAGACCCTGGCCGAAGCCTATGAGAAGGCCGGCCAACCCGAGAAGGCCGAGGAGGTCTACAATTCGCTGGCCGCCCTCGACCCGGCCAATGCCCGCATCTACTATCGGCAGGAAATGACCATGTACGACGCGGCCGGAAAGCCCGACAAGGCCGTCGGCCCCGCCAAGAAGATCGTGGACCTCGACCCGAAGAACGATACGAACATCTTCTACCTGGGCCTGATGTACTTCAAGCAGCAGAAGTACGACGAGGCCATCGACGCCTTCAAGCAGTGCCTGGCCATCAAGCCCGACCTGAGCAATGCCTGGTTCCAGCTGGGCAGCGCCTATTTCCAGCAGAAGAAATACACGGAGGCCGCCGAGGCCTATAAGAAGTACGCGGCGCTCGCGCCGGACGACCCGAACGGCTGGCTAAGCCTGGGCGTTTCCGAGATGTACCTGAAGAATTATGAGGGCGCCCTCGAGCCGCTGAAGAAGTGCGTCGACCTCCGGCCCGATAACGCGGCGGCCCAGTTCAACCTGGCCATCGTCTACATCAACCTAAAGGACTACCTGAGCGCCCGCGAGGTTTACAGGAAGCTCACGACCCTCGACCCGGCCCTGGCGGAGAAGCTGAAGAAGTACCTCCGCTGATCCGTCCCGTCCCCCGCAAATTGACAGCCGGGGGGTCTTGTGCAAAGATAGATGGCCGGACCTCCCCCCGAGAAGACGCACGTCCGGATCCCGCCTCCTTCATGGAGAGCCGGCCGAGCGCCGGCGGGAACGGGCCGGCCGCGATGGGCAGGTGGCGGAACTGGCAGACGCGCTAGGCTTAGGACCTAGTTCCTGATGAGGGAGTGCGGGTTCGAGTCCCGCCCTGCCTATTCCCAAGGTCCGGCGCAGGGCCGGCGCAGCGCCCGCCTGCCCCTCCCTGTAACGAATAGAGAGACGACCCATGAGCGAACAGGAAACGAAAGCCCGCCTCATCGACCTCGGCCCGAGCCGCAAGGAGATCGCCCTCGAGGTCCCCGCCGACGAGGTCGAGAGGGAATACGCACAGGTCCTGGCCGGCTACGCCGCCCGGGTCAAGCTTCCCGGCTTCCGCAAGGGGCACGCGCCCCAGGACATGGTCCGCAAGCTCTTCGACCACGACATCCTCCACGACGTCTACGACGCGGTCATCCCCAAGGCCGTCGACGCGGAGATCAAGGCCCGCGGCCTGGTCCCCGTCAACGTGCCCGAGGTCCGCGACCTCAAGCACGAACACGGGCAGCCCCTAACCTGCACCGTCGCGTTCGAGGTCCTGCCCGACTTCGAGCTGCCCGACTACCGCAGCATCCACGTCCCCGAGGCGCCCGCGGCCGTCGACGAGGCCGACGTGGAGAAGGCGCTCGAGGACATCCGGGCCAGGGCCGCCGAGTACGTTCCCGTCTCGGGCCGCGGGGTGGGGGAGGGGGACTACGTCGTCGTGGAGATGCAGGGCCGGGACGTCCGGACGAAGCGCCTGCTGCCCGTGGAAAAGGCCGTCGTCCTGGCCGGCCACGCCGAGAACGAGCCGGCCCTGAACGAGGCCATCAGGGGCCAGGCGGCCGGCGAGACCCGCCTGTTCAAGGTCGCGTACCCCAGGGACCACGCCAACAAGCGCGTGGCCGGGCGGGAGGTCGAGTACACCCTCAAGGTGGCCGAGATCAAGGAGAAGAGGCTCCCGGCGCTCGGGGACGAGTTCGCCAAGTCCGTCGGCAGCTACGCCGGGCTCGACGACCTTCGGGACAAGGTCCGCAAGGAGCTCTTCGAAGCCAAGGAGAGGGCGCGGCGGAACGCCACCGCTTCGGCCGTCCTCAAGGAGGTCGGGGCGCGGATCTCGCTCGAGCTTCCCGAATCCGTCGTCGAGCAGGAGACCCTCTCGGTCCTCAGGCGGATGCTGAGCTCTGCCCGCCAGGGACGGGTCCCGGCCGAGGCCCTAGAGGGGCTCAAGGCCCAGGCCCGGGCCCAGGCCGTCGAACACCTGAGGAACCACCTTATCCTCGAGAAGATCGCCCGGAAAGAAGGACTCCAGGTCACCGAGGAGGAGTTCGCCGAAGAGGTCCGGGCCCTGGCCCGGGCCAACGGGGTGCCGGAAAAGGCCCTGGGGGAGATGATCGCCAGGGAGAACCGCCGGGGGGAAGTCGAGGAAACTCTGCTCTTCCGCAAAACAGTTGACTTTTTGGTGAAAAGCGCTATAATTAAGTGAGTCGAGCGCTCACAGGCTCAGATCTTCCTTGAGCTCAATAATATAGCCAATAAAGCGGGCGCCAAAATCATGTCTTGAGCCCGCCGCCGGAAATCCCGGAGCATCATTCATGCAGGATTCCAACGAGCATTCCGAGGTCCTCAGGAACATCCCCCTCATCCCGTTGAGGGACCTCGTCGTCTTCCCCGGGACGCTCGTGCCGTTCATCGTCGGCCGGTCCTCCTCCATCCAGGCCCTGGAAAAGGCGGCGGAGAAGGACAAGATGATCTTCCTGTCGGCCCAGATGGACGCCTCCGTCGACAACCCCACCCCGAAGGACATCTACTCGGTAGGGGTCACGGCCAAGATCATCCGGACGATCAAGTCGGACGAACGGAACATGAAGGTCATCGTCGAGGGCAAGAGCCGGGCCCGGATCGTCGAGTACCTCAGCACGTACCCTTATTACCAGATCCTGGCCAAGGTCATCAAGGAGGTCGATGACCCGGCCCCGGAGGGCCGCGACCTCCTGAAGCGTGTCCTGGCCCTCTTCGAGGACTACCTCAAGCTCATCCAGAACGCCAACCTCGACTCGATCATCCCGGCCCTCCGGGAGAACACGCCGGACCGGATCACCGACATCATCGCCTCGCACGTCTACATGCCCCTCGACGAGAAGCAGAATCTCCTCGAGACGGCCAACAGCCTGGAGCGCCTCCGCCGCCTGAACTACGTCCTGGAGAACGAGATCCTGAAGATCCATGCCTCCTACCAGAAGGACCCCCAGAGGGCGGCGAACCGGCGCCGGGTGACGCTCAAGGAGCCGGGCCAGAAGGGGTTTCCGCCCGGGGCGCCCCCGTCTTTCCGCAAGGAGGACCAGCCGAACGAGATCGAAGAGCTCCGCCAGAAGGTCGCCCGGGCCAAGATGCCGGCCGACGCCGAGGAGAAGGCCTATAAGGAGGTCGAGCGGCTCGAGGCGATGCCGCCGATGTCGGCCGAGGCCACGGTCAGCCGGAACTACCTCGACTGGCTCATCTCGCTCCCCTGGAACAAGAAATCGCGCGAGAAGCGCGACCTCGGCGAGGCCGAGCGGATCCTCAACGAGGACCACCACGGCCTGGACAAGGTCAAGGAGAGGATCCTCGAGTACCTCTCCATCCGGCAGCTCGTCAAGAACCCCCGGGGCGTCATCCTCGGCTTCATCGGGCCGCCGGGCGTCGGCAAGAGCTCGCTGGGCAAGTCCATCGCCCGGGCCACGGGACGGAAGTTCGTCCGCCTCTCCCTGGGCGGCGTCCGCGACGAGGCCGAGATCCGCGGCCATCGCCGGACCTACATCGGCGCCTACCCCGGCCGGATCATTCAGATGATCAAGCGGGCCGGGACGCGCAACCCCGTCTTCCTCCTCGACGAGGTCGACAAGATGAGCATGGACTTCCGGGGCGACCCGGCCTCGGCCCTGATGGAGGTCCTCGACCCCGAGCAGAACAGCACCTTCCTCGACCACTACATCGACACCGACTTCGACCTCTCCCAGGTCATGTTCATCGTCACCGCGAACATGGTCGACCCGATCCCCAAGCCCCTCATCGACCGCATGGAGATCATCCGCCTGCCCGGATACACCGAGGACGAGAAGCTCCAGATCGCCAAGCGCTTCCTCGTCTCCAAGCAAATGGCGGCCCACGGCCTGACCGAGGCCAACCTCAAGGTCTCCGATCAGTCCCTGCTCAAGCTCATCCGAGGCTATACCCGGGAGGCCGGCGTCCGGAACCTCGAGCGGGAGATCACGACGATCTGCCGGAAGGTCGTCAAGAGGGTCGTCGAGCAGGGCAAGGAGCACGCCGAGCGGGTCACGCCCAAGAACCTCGAGTCGTTCCTGGGCATCCCCAAGTTCCGGCGCTCCGAGTTCGACAAGCGGGACGAGGTCGGCGTCGCCACCGGCATGGCCTGGACGGAGTTCGGCGGCGAGCTCCTGAGGTTCGAGGCCAATAAGATCCACGGCAAGGGGAACTTCACCCTGACAGGCCAGCTGGGCGAGATCATGCAGGAATCCGCCCAGGCGGCCTTCAGCTTCGTCCGCGGCAAGATCTATGAGCTCGACATCGCCCGGGACCTCCACCGCAACTTCGACATCCACGTCCACGTCCCCGAGGGCTCGACGCCGAAGGAGGGGCCGTCGGCGGGCATCACCATCGCCACGGCCATCCTGTCGCTGCTGACCGACATCCCCGTCAGCAAGAAGGTCGCCATGAGCGGCGAGATCACCCTCAAGGGCAAGGTCCTGCCCGTGGGCGGCATCAAGGAGAAGCTCCTGGCGGCCTACCGCGAGGGGATCCGGGAGGCCGTCCTGCCGCTCGACAACAAGCCGGACCTGAAGGACATGCCGAAAGTCCTCCGCCAGAGCATGACCATCCATCTCGTCGAATCGATGGACGAGGTCCTCAAGATCGCCCTGACCCGGGAGCTGCCGAAGAAGACGGGCGAGGGCCGGGAGCCGAAGCCGGCCGAGGCCGAGCGGACGGCCCTGGCGGGCGAGGAGGAGGCGTCCAAGGAGCCGCCGCTGACCAACTGAGCCCCGCGCCCCTGACGACACCCCCGGCCAGTCCTCCGCGGCCGGCGCCCGAGCGCCGGCCCCACAATGGCGGATAAATCAGTCCAGAGAGAGGTCAAGAGATGAAAGAGTACAACCTGGTCGAGCTCGAGGAAAAAGAGGTCCCCGCCCTGGTCAAGCTCGCCGCGGCGACGGGCATCGAGGAGAGCGAGATCGAGGGGGACAGCAAGCATCATCTGATCTTCAAGATCCTCGAGGCCCAGGCCAAGAAGCAAGGCCTGCTGTTCTCCGAGGGCGTCCTGGAGTGCCTGGAGGACGGCTTCGGCTTCCTGCGGGCCCCGGAATTCAGCTACCTGCCCAGCCAGGACGACATCTATGTCTCACCCTCCCAGATCCGGAAGTTCCAGCTCCGGACCGGGGACACCATCTCGGGCCACGTCCGGGCCCCCAAGAACGGGGAGAAGTACTTCGCCCTGATCAAGATCGAAGCCGTCAATTTCATGCATCCGGACGTCATCATCGAGGAGCGCCGGAACGTCAATTTCGAGAGCCTGACCCCTCTCTATCCCTTCGAGATGATCAAGCTCCAGGACGGCAACCCGAAGAACATGAACGCCCGCGTCATGGAGCTCCTGACGCCCATCGGCAAGGGCCAGCGCGGCCTGATTGTCTCGCCGCCGCGGGCCGGCAAGACGACCATCCTCAAGACGATCGCCAAGAGTATCGAGAAGAACCACCCGGAGATCTTCCTCATCGTCCTGCTCATCGCCGAGCGGCCCGAGGAGGTCACGGACTTCAAGCGCAGCGTCAACGGCGAGGTCGTCGCCTCGACCTTCGACGAGCCCCCGACCCGGAACGCCCAGGTCGCGAACATCGTCCTCGAGAAGGCCAAGCGGCTCGTCGAGATCAAGCGCGACGTCGTCATCCTCCTCGATTCGATCACCCGGCTGGCCCGGGCCCACAACGCCATCGTCCCGCCCTCGGGCAAGGTCCTCTCGGGAGGCATCGACGCCAACGCCCTGCACAAGCCCAAGAAGTTCTTCGGCTCGGCCCGCAAGGTCGAGGAGGGCGGCTCGCTGACGATCCTGGCCACGGCCCTCGTCGATACCGGCAGCCGGATGGACGAGGTCATCTTCGAGGAGTTCAAGGGCACGGGCAACATGGAGATCAACCTCGACCGCCGGCTCGTCGACAAGCGCGTCTTTCCGGCCATCGACATCAGCCGGTCCGGGACCCGCAAGGAGGAGCTGCTGATCGAGGAGGCCGACCTGAACCGAATCTGGGTCCTGCGGAAGGTCCTCAGCCAGATGAACGAGGTCGAGGCCGTCGAGCTCCTCATCGACAAGCTGGGCAAGACCAAGACCAACCAGGATTTCCTCAACCAGATGAGCAAGGCCTTGTAGGGGACCGGCGCCGTGAGGACACTCGGCCTCATCGGGGGGATGACCTGGCACTCGACCGTCGACTACTACCGGCTCATCAACCAGGGCGTTCACGAGCGCCTCGGCGGCTATCGCTCGGCGCACATGGTGCTCGTCTCGGTGGATTTCGCCCCGGTCGAGGATCTCCAGAATAAGGGAGACTGGAGGGCCCTGGGCCGCCTGATGGTCGGAGCGGCGCGGACCCTGGAAACGGCCGGGGCCGAGGCCGTCGTTATCTGCGCCAATACCATGCACCAGCTGGCGGAGGACGTCACCGCCGCCGTGCGCATCCCTCTCATCCACATCGCGGACGCCACGGCGGCCGAGGTCAAGAAGCAGGGCTTGGGCACGGTCGGCCTTCTGGGCACGCGTTTCACGATGGAGATGGACTTCTACCGGACGCGCCTGGAGTCGCGGCACGGCTTGAAGGTCTTGATCCCGGATGCCGCCGACCGGGCGGTCGTGCACAGAGTCATTTACGAGGAGCTCGGCCAGGGGGTTATCCGCGAGGAATCGCGGCGGGCTTACGTGGCCATCATCGAGAAGCTGGTCCGAGGCGGCGCCGAGGGGGTCATTCTCGGCTGCACCGAGATCCCGCTCCTCATAAAGGATAAGGACAGCCCAGTCCCGGTCTTCGACACGACGGCCCTCCACGCCGCGGCGGCGGTCGATTTCGCCCTGGCGGGCTGAAGCGGCGCTGCGGGCGCCGCGGACGCCGCTCAAATAACTCCCCAAGGGAATCGATCCTCATACCGCAAATCGTCCCAAGCCAAGCGTTCGCCATCAGCAAGTGCCAGCCTCTGGTTAACGTTATTATAATCAGATGGTTACGTGGTACCTAGGGCTAACCATACTGTTATGTATTATTTATTGGCTCGAGTCCGTCCATGTACACGCGGCGTTTACGATCACCAACACTATTCAGGGCTATCAATGCTCCCGGAGAAGAACACTCCCGGGGGGAAGGTGCCGAGCGGAGGCGATAAAGGAGACTGGGCACGCCTGGGTCAAAACGAATGTCGACTGGCGTGTTCGGCCGCGGCACGGGGTGACGGGGGGCTCAAGAGCGGCGCGGGCGAAAAGGCAAAGCGAATCAACCGCGGGTCTGGCTATTTTCGGAGCAACCGGAAAAACAATGGGTGTCCGGTGATTGCCGTCCGATCTGGTGCGGGAACGGCAAAAACAACAGCCCATGGGCAAAGGAGTTAAACGGATACGGGTGATGGAGGCCGGTGGAGATTTCCTCACCTGCACAAGAAATGGGCGGCGGGGTTTTCCTCAGGGTGTGGGAATCGGTATCTTATTGAAAAGAAAAGGAATAAGAAAAGGCTGAGCAATGCGTCGCATAAGAGTTATTATGTAAACTAATACAGAACGGCGGAACGCAGCCAAAGGGCGCTCCGTTTGCTTCGTTTTTCCCCCTATCCAGAACGGATTAATTGAGCCCCAAGGCACGCGAGCCTCTCGCGCTCCTCTGGCGCGGTTGCCCTCTGGCCAAACCGGGGGGTCCTTCAGCCTTAGGCCAATTTTCTTTCCTGCCTGAGGGCCTGGATGATCTCCTCCAAAATGGCGATGATTTCTTGCTTGGTGATGGCCTGCTTCTTGAATTCGAGTCTCAGACGGTAGCGGTCGCTTCCCTCTGGAACATAATTATAAGCGTAGTACTTGACCTTCTTTGTTTTTCCCTTTAAGACCTTGGACAGGTCGCGGGTGTCTTCGCGGGTCAGGTGGCGCTCGCTGATGTCCTTGACAAGGCGCAGCATGTCGTCTTCGGTCTGCTGCTTGGCGACCTCGATGATGGTACTCCGGCTGAAGACGCCCGAGGACTTGATGAGGTCCCGGACGGGGTGCGGAATCTTGGCGATGGTCAAGATCTCGGTGATCGTCGAGCGGGCCTTGCCGATCTTTTCCGAGACCTGTTGGTGGTTGTAGCCATAGAGCTCGATCAGGGACTGGAGTCCCTCGGACTCCTCGAAGAGGTCGAGGTCTTTGCGCTGCAGGTTCTCGATGAGCGCGATCTCCATGGCCTCGTTCTCCTCTACATCCATCTCGATCGCCGGGATCTCCTTGAGGCCGAGGTTCTTCGAAGCGATGAACCGCCTTTCACCGGCGATGATCTCGAAACGGTTGCCCTTGGCCCGGACGAGGATGGGCTCGAGCACGCCCTTGGAGCGGATGGACTCCATGAGCTCGCCGATGTTACCGAGCTCGCTACGCGCCTGATGAGGGTTGGGGTCGATCTGGTCGAGATGGAGCATGCGGATGCGCGGGCCCAGGGCGCGGGCCGAGATCAGGTCGACAAAGTGGCCGTCGTGCCTCATGCCGACGGAATCTGGG
The DNA here is from genome assembly GCA_035543515.1 of Terriglobales bacterium. GTDB lineage: Bacteria > Acidobacteriota > Aminicenantia > Aminicenantales > Saccharicenantaceae > DATKJS01. Next base: position 98,505 of record DATKJS010000095.1, read on the forward strand.
AGGCCGGATCGCTTAACTTTTTGCACGGTCCAATATCTCCTCGGCGACTTTCCTGTATTGCTCCGCCCCGATCGAACCCGGAGCGTAGGTGAAGATCGATTCCTTATAAGCCGGGCTTTCCTCGAGCTTGACGCTCTTTGAGATGTAGGTTTTAAAGAGCTTGTTGCCGAAGACACGCTTGATGCGCTCGACAACGTCCCGGGCCAGGTTGGTCCTCTTGTCGTAGAGCGTGATTAAGACGCCGATGATCTTTAGTTGCGGATTGGCGATGCGCCGGACTTTCTCGATCGTCTCGAGAAGGTCGTCCGTGCCCTCGAGGCAAAGGTACGAAGACTGGATCGGGATGAGGATGGCCGAGGCGGCGACCAGCGCGTTGAGGGTGATCAGCCCCAGGGTGGGCGGAGTGTCGATGAGAATGTACTGGTACTTGTGCTTAATGGGTTCGACGGCGTCCTTAAGCCGGAAATGAGCGTCAAATTCGCCGATCAGGGACGGCTCGACCTTGGCCATCGAGATCTTGGCCATGGCCATGTCCAGGCCTGGGATGGTCGAGCGGACGATGATGTCCTCGATCTTTTCGTCCTTGTTCATAAGGACATCGTAGAGCGACTTCTCGTGGCTCGATGGGTCGGCGACGGTGGAGATGGTGCTGTGAGCCTGGGGGTCCATGTCGATGAGCAGCACCTTCTTGCCCAGGAGTGCGAGGGCCGCCGAAACGTTGATGGATGTGGTCGTCTTTCCGACTCCGCCTTTTTGGTTGGTGACAGCGATGATCAACGGCTTCTCTCCCTCCTCGTCGAAGTCCTCTGTTT
>DATKJS010000096.1:0-2117 GCA_035543515.1 Terriglobales bacterium
CCACGGCGACACGACGCCCTACTACATCGTCGCCGTCGAGGATTACGTCCGCTCGACCGGCGACTTCGAGTTCCTCAGGGTGAGCTGGCCGTCGCTTCTCAAGGCCTACGAGTGGTGCCTGACCACGGACGCCGACGGCGACGGGCTCATGGACAACGCCCGGGCCGGGCTCGGGGCGCTCGAGTTCGGCTCGCTGACGGGGATCCAGACCGATATCTATCTCGCCGCGGTCTGGGCGCGGGCCGCCGCGGCGATGAGGACCCTGGCGGGGGCCATGGGGGACGGGACGGTCCGGGCCGCCGCGGACAAGGCCGCCGTCCGCGCGGCGCGGGCCTTCGACGCGAAGTTCTGGGACGCGGAGCGGGGCTGGTATTCCTACGCCTTCGCCAAGGACAGTCGGCTCGTCCAGGAGCTTACACCTTGGAGCGCCGTCGGGGTGGCCTGGGGCCTGGGCGCGCCGGGGCGGGGGGTGGAGACGATGGCCGCGCTGAACGGTCCGGACATGACCACGGACTGGGGCGTCCGGATGCTCTCGGCCCGCAGCCCGCTTTTCGAGCCGCTCAACTACGACTACGGCGCCGTCTGGCCGTTCCTCAACGGCTGGGTTTCGATGGCGCTCTTCAAGTACGATTTCACCGCCCAGGCCTTCGGCCTGCTCAGGGCCAACGTCCGGCACGGTTCCGACAACGCCCTGGGCGCCGCGACCGAACTCTACTCGGGCGCCCTGGACATCTGGCCGCAGGAGGGAGTTCCGCACCAGGGCTTCTCGACGACCAGCATCGTCCTGCCCTTCGTCCGGGGGCTCCTCGGGCTCGACGCGGACGCGCTCGCGAAGGAACTTCGCTTCGAGCCGGCCTTCCCCGCCGATTGGCCGACGGTCTCCGTCACGAACTGGAAGGCCGGCGGCCGGACGCTGTCCCTCGATTATGAACGGCGGGAATCGAAGGTCCTCCTCCGCGTCCGGTCGGAGGGGAACTCCGGCCTGAGGCTGGTCTTCCGGCCGGCTCTGGGCCCGGGCACCGTCGTCCGCGCCGCCAGGCTGAACGGCGCGGCGCTCGCCTTCCGGCCCGACACCTCCGTCTCCGGCCAGGCAGTGCGGCCCTCGATGGAGCTTCCGCTCAGGGGAGACGACACGGTCGAGCTCGAGTTCGTCCCCGCCCCGGAGATCGTGCCGCCCGGCGCGGGGCCGCGGCCGGGCGACGTCGACCGCGGCCTGAAGATCGTCCGGGTAAAGCGGGAAGGGCTCGAGCTTAGGGTCACGGTCGAAGGATTGTCGGGAGAGGCCTATGTCCTCGAAATCGCGAACTCCGGCCGGGTCGATGCGGTCGCCGGCGGCGCCTTCGACGGCCGGCGCCTGACGGTCGCCTTCCCGGCCGGAAAGCCCGGGGAATTCTTGAGGCGGGACCTCGTCATCCGGGCGAAGGGCTGAGGGCCCCAAGGACTACAAATTCTTCGTCGTCGAGACGGAGGTCCGCTACTAGGCGGACCGCGCGCTCAGGCCGTTACTTCTTGACCGGGGGAACGGCGGCCTTGACAGCGTCGTAACGGCGGATGACCTCGTCGGTGATGTCGATGGCCGGATTGAAGTAGGCGGCGCCGCTCGTCTGCAGGTCGAGGACGAGGTCGTAGCCCCGTTCCTTGGCCAGGGCGTCGATGATGGTGATCATCTCGCCCCGGACCCGGCTCATGATGTTCTGCTGGAGCTGCTGGAAGTCGCGGGTGGCGTCCTCTTCATAGCGCTTGCGCTCGGTGTTCTTCTTTTCGAGGTCGGCCTGGGTGGCCAGAATGGCTTCCGGGGTCATGGTCAGCCGGCCTGTATTCAGCCGGTTCTCGAGGGCCCGGATGGAGTCGTCGAGCTTCTGGATGTCTCCCTTGATCTTGCTATCCCGTTCCTGCATCTGGGTGAAGGCCTTTTTCCCCTCGGACGAGGTCTGGAAGGCCCTGGCGGAGTCGACGACCACGATCTTGACCTGCGGCTGCTGGGCGAACAGGGCCGCGGCGGGCACGAGGACGAGGACGGCCGCGAGGACGGCGATGGTTCTGGCGTTTCTCATGACAACCTCCTGTGTGTTCCGTATCGTTAAACTCATTCCTCGGGGGAATGGATTCTCGATTCT
>DATKJS010000097.1:0-4356 GCA_035543515.1 Terriglobales bacterium
AAGCGGCGTCGGGGGGTCGTGGGACGCATGAGCTGGGAGGTCAATTATTCTCCAGCGTCGGGGGGGTGTCAAGCGCGAGGTCTTGACAGGCCTCGCCCCGCTTGGGAGAATCTGGGGAAAGCTCTTTGCTTCGAGTCCGGCAATTCGTGAGTGAGAGGCAGACATGAGCCCCAAGCCCAAGATCCAGGAATCCTCCCCGAAAGCCGCGCCGACGCTCCGGCCCGTGCCCAAGATCGGGCTCCTCGTCAACTCCATCGAGGGCTTCAACCCCAAGGCCAAGGACGCCGGGGAGAAGGCCATCCGCCGCCTCTTCGAGTCGCTCCTCGCCGCGGGCGAGATCGACCCCGGGTCGGTCATCACCGGGCGCGTCTTCACCCCCCACGAGGCCCTGGCGGCGGCCGACCGCTTCGCCGAGGCGCGGGTCGACCTCGTCGTCCTGGCCAACGTTGCCTTCCCCAACGGGCAGGTCTTCCTGACCGTGGCCTCGCACCCGCACTTGGCCCGCACCCCGCTCGCTGTCGTGGCCGAGCCGGAGCCCTCCGAGACGGAGTGGGCGACGAACGCCTGGTGCGGCGTCATCATGAACAACTACCTGGCGCGCCAGATCGGCCGGCCGGTCGTCGCCATCCCCGGCCCGTTCGCGAGCGACGGCTTCCGCGCCGCCTTCGGCCGGCTGCTGCGCGTCGCGGGCACGATCCGCTTCCTTCGCCGCGACCTCCTCGGCCGCTTCGGCGACGCTCCGAGCGGCTTTCACTCCGCGACCGGCGATCAGCTCGCCTTCGCCAAGGTCTTCGGGACGCGGGTCGAGACGATCGACCTCACCGCCGTGATGGACGCCTACCACAGCGGCAAGGCCAAGGGCTACCTCGGCGAAGAATCCTTCACCGATGCCGATGTCCGCCGCACGGTCGCCCGCCTCACTCGTGGGCGCAAGGTCCAGGTCGACGCGGCCATGCTCGAGCGGGGCGCCCGCCTCTACCACGCCTACCGGGCCATCATCCGGGCCAACGGATACACCTCGGGCGCCTTCCGCTGCTGGCCGGAGCATAACGAGCCCTTCATCGGCATTAGCGCCTGCCTGGCCATGGGCCTGCTCATGGGGAACGGCGACCTCGCCGCGGCCGGCTGCGAAGCGGACTGGCCGACGGCCGTGGCCCAGTCGATCGGCACGCTCCTCTCGGGGCGGCCTGCGGCCTGCCTCGACTGGGTCAATTATGCCGGCGGCTCGGAGATCGTGCAGCTCGGCCACTGCGGCATGGGCATTTGCGGCGAGATGGCCTCGGGCAACGGCCACGGCGCGGTCTGCGACGCCATCGCCGTCCACCCGGTCGTCCGGCAGGCCGGCGGGAAGAACGGGCCGGTCCTCATCGGTCAGTTCGAGTACGGCCCCAAGACCGGCCTCTGTCTCGTCCGCGACCCGTCGGGGAAGTTCAAGCTGTTGGCCTTCCGCGGCGAGAGCAGCCCGAAGACGGCGCGGGGTGTCGCCTACAGCGCGGCCGACGTCCTCGTCCCCGACCACGCTCGGCTCGACCGGCTCGTCCTCGAGGGCGGCTTTCCCCATCACCTCGCCGTGGCCATGGGCGACATCACCGAGGACGTCCGGATGCTCTGCACGCTCCTCGGCGTCGAATATGTGAGCCCCCGCGAACGGGCGTGATCCGGGTTCCATGACGTCCCGCGAACGGGTCCTCGCCGCAGCCGCCCGGAAACCCTCCGACCGGACTCCGGCCGATTTCAAGGCCGAGCCCGAAGTCGACCGCTACATGATGGAATACCTCCGGCTCGGAACGCGCGAGGACCTGCTGAGGCGCCTCGAATCCGACGTCCGGCGGCTCGAGCCGCGCTACGTCGGGCCGCCCTGTCGCACGTTCGAGGGCGGCGTTTTCGAGGATTATTGGGGGATACGCTCGAAGCGCCTCCCGGCCGGCCGGGCGAGCTACGACATGCACGTCCGGACGCCTCTCTGGGATGCCCAGTCGCTTGAGGACCTGGCCCGCCACCCCTGGCCGACGCCCGACATCTTCGACTACTCGGTCATGCACGAGCAGTGCGCCCGGGCGGAGGGCTATGCCGTGATGTACGAGGGCGCCGACCTCTTCACCCGGCCCTGCATCCTGCGGAACATGGAGAACGTCCTCGTCGACATGGTCGAGCGGCCCGAGATGGCCCATTATCTTTTCGGCAAGTTCACGGACTTCTACGTCGAGGACATCACCCGAGCGCTCGAGGCGACCGACGGCGGCTTCGATCTCTACTGCGAATGGAGCGATTACGGGACCCAGCGGGCCATGCTCATCTCGGTCGGGATGTTCCGCGAGTTCATCGCGCCCTACCTCAAGCGGCTCATCGACGTCTGCCACGCCGGCGGCGTCAAGTTCATGGCTCACAGCTGCGGCGCCATCCGGCCCGTCATTCCCGAGCTCATCGCCCTTGGCGTCGACATCCTCGACCCGATCCAGGTCACGGCGGCGGGGATGGAGCCGGCCGGGCTCAAACGCGATTTCGGCGACCGGCTGGCCTTTCACGGCGGCATCAGCACGCAGCGGACGCTGCCCTTCGGGACGCCGGACGAGGTGCGCCGGGCCGTGCGCGAGACCGTCGCGGCGCTCGGTTCGGGCGGCGGCTATATCCTGGCCGCGACACACGACATCAGCGCCGACACCCCGCCCGAGAACATCCTGGCGATGTATGAACCGGAGCTGCGCTGACTTTCGATTCCCGAAAAAGGTCGGACGGGTCCTGTCCGTGCGCATCACCTTTGGGCCCGTGGGGCCTCGGGGTTGGCTTTCACTCCAGAGTGCGGCTTGCGCTAGGCCGCACATGACGTTCCGGCCAATCCCCGAGGCCCCTCGGGCAATCGGGCACCAACTCGCGCAGGTGGCGCCGAGGCCGCCCGAAAGCCCCCGTTTGGAGGGGGGCCCGGCGGGATTTCCGACGGGGGAACCGGGACAGGTTCCCGGGGTCGGGGGATAAGGACGGCCTCGGCGACGCCTCATATGGTGACGTGCCGTGACAGGATCCGTCCGACCTTGTGGAAGCGACTTTATTTTTGGCCCTGCCGCGAGTAACATGGAGCGGAGATGAAGACCCCCATCTTGTGCGTCGGGCAGCTCGTCGCGGACATCGTCGTCCGCCCTGTCGATTCTCTGCCTCCGGTCGGCCGGACGCGGCCGGTCGAGGAGATCGAGCTCTTTTCCGGGGGCTGCGCGGCCAACACGGCGGCCGTCCTGGCCAAGCTCGGGGCGGACGCGCGCCTGGCGGCGCTCATCGGCCGTGACGCGCTCGGCGACGCGGCCCTGGCCGACCAGGCGGCGGCCGGCGTCGACATCTCGGCCGTCGTCCGCTGCGGGGAGACACGGACCTCCGTGGCCATCGTCCTCGTCGACAGCGCCGGGCAGAGGTCCTTCTACTATCGGCCGGGCAGTCTCGAGAAGATGGCCAACCGGCACGTCCCGGATGACGCCCTGAAAACGGCGCGCCTCGTCCATGTCGGCGGCGCCATGAAGATGCTCGACCTCGACCTGGCCGAGCTCGTGGCCCGGGCCAAGTCCTTCGGCTGCGCGACCTCGCTCGACACCGACTGGGACATCTACGGCAACTGGATGCGGAAGGTCGGACCCGCTCTCGCCCGGATCGACTACCTCATCACGAACGAGGAGGAAGCGGCCATGCTCAGCGGCCGCGGGGCCCCCGACGCCGCGGCCCGCGAGCTCCTGACCCACGGCTCGAGGGCCGTGGCCGTCAAGCGCGGAGAGAAGGGCGCGCTGCTGGCGACGCGCGACGGCGTCACCGAGTTCCCCGCCTACCGCGTCGAGGTCCGGGACACGACCTGCGCCGGGGACGCCTTCGCCGCCGGATTCCTGCTGGGCGCAGCGTCGGGCCGGCCGCTCGACGAGTCGGTCCGCTTGGGGAACGCCGCCGGCGCCCTGTGCACGACCGCCCTCAGCCACCGGGCCATCGGCTCGCTCGACGCCGTCCGCCGGCTCGTCGAGGAGCAGATCGGATGACCCCGCGCGAGCGCGTCCTGGCCGTCCTCCGGCGGGAGCGGCCGGACAAGCTGCCGCGCGAGCTCAAGCTGACGCCGCCGCTCCTCGGGGAGCTCGAGCGCCGCACCGGTTCGAGCGACTCCGCCGAATATTTCTCGCTCGAGATGCGCGACGTCTTCTTCGCCCCGCCGACGGAAACAGCCGATTTCCGCGCCTACTATCCCGACGGCCTGCCGAGGTTCTGGAACCCGGCCGGCTGGGAGGTGGGGGAGTGGGGGGTCGGCGTCACCGACGGCTCGATGCACCACTTCATCCACCTCGAGCATCCGATGAAGCGCCTCACGAGCGTCGAGGAGCTCGACCGCTACCC
>DATKJS010000098.1:0-3124 GCA_035543515.1 Terriglobales bacterium
TCCGCGTAGGCCTCCTCGGCCGTCAGGGTCGGGAGGTACGCGACCCCCTGCTGAGCCATCAGCCGGAAGACGTCCGCCGTGCCGCCGTAGCCGTGCTCGATGGTGTCGACGCCGGCCACGGTCGCCCGCCGCATCCCCTCGGCGGTCGTGGCGTGGGCTGACACGGGACGGCCCGCGGACCGGGCCTCGGCCACGAGCGCCCGCAGCTCTTCCTCGCTGAAGGTCGGCACGGTTCCGCCGACGCCGTGGTGGTAGTCGGCGTAGACCTTGACCCAGTCGGCGCCGTGGCCGACCTGCTCGCGCACGGCCTTGATGACCTCGGCCGTGCCGCTCGCCTCCTGGCCGCCCTTCGGCAGGACAAGGTCCGGGGCGAAACCGGCCGGCCCGGGCCCGTAGCTCGCCGTAGCGACGATGGCCAGCGTCGCCACGAGCAGGCGAGGCCCGGGGATGAGGCCCTCGCGGATGGCGCGCTGGACCGAGACGTCGGCGTAGCCCGCGCCCTCGGTGCCGAGGTCGCGGAGGAGGGTGAAGCCCGCCATGAGCGTGCTTTCGCAGTGGCGCACGGCCTCGATCGTTCGGAAGGCGAGGGGCTCTTTCAGGACCTGGTCGTTCCAGAGCGTTTCGTTGTACGGATGGAGGAAGATGTGGGAGTGGATGTCCATGAGCCCGGGGAGAAGGGTCAGGCCGGGGAGGTTGATCGTGCGGGCGCCGGCCGGCGCGGCGATGCCGGCCGCCGGCCCGACGGCGGCGATCCTCTCGCCCTTGACCAGGACCGCCCAGCCCTCGTGGGTCTTGCCGTCCTCGGCGTCGAAGACGCGCGCCGGGCGGATGAGGAGGGGCGCCGATGTCTGGTCGCGGGCGGCCTGGGGGTCGGCGCCGCGTTGCCGGCCGCCCGCTCCTGCGGCCGCGGCCACGCCGGCCGTGAGCGCGGCGAAGGCCAGGACGACAAGCGTGAGTCTCCCATTCCGCCCGATGTTGCCAATGTCGTGTTTCATTCCCCTTCCTCCCTGAACGGCCCCAAGTATAGCACAAGGTCGAGAACGTTCTCCCGACGGTTCGCCAGGGCCGGCGACCCGGCGGGAGCATCGACTGTCTTCTGAGCCGCAAACTCGGGCGTTCTGCGTTCAGGTTCGGCGTGGATGTCTATGCCCAGGCCGGCCTGGCGTTCATTTTTTAAGCGGCGGCGCGGCGAGGTCCGGCCACGGGTCGTTGAAGATGTAGTGGCCGAACCAGGCCAGGTTGTGCTGCATGACGGCGCGCATGGCCTTCGGCTTGCTGATGCCGTGGCCGAACCCTTTGTAGACGACCATCTCGACCGGAACGCCGCGGTCGACGAGCCCCTGGCGCAGCTCGTAGGCGTTGGGGATCGGCACGCGCTTATCATTCTCGCCGTGCTGGATGAGAGTCGGCGTCGCCGCGCTCTTGATGTAAGTCATGGGCGAGGTCTTGGCGTAGATCTGCGGGTCCTTGACCGGGTCGGCGCCGAGGTAGTTGATGGTGAACGGGGTGATGTCGGTGTTGTAGTAATAGGTGGCCCAGTCCGAGATCCCGGCCCCGACGGAAATGGCCTTGAAGGCCCGGCTCGAAGTCGTCAGGAAGGCCGAGATGTAGCCTCCCTGGCTCCAACCCATGCAGCCGACGCGGGCCGGGTCGGCCCAGCCCTTCTTGACCAGGAAGTCGACGCCCGAAAGGACGTCCCAGGCGTCGCCGACGCCGAGGTTGCGGACGTTGAGCATACGGAACTTCTCGCCGTAGCCGGCGCTGCCGCGGTAGTTGACCTTGAGGATGAGGGCGCCGCGCGCCGCCCAGATGTCGGACGGGTAGTAGCGGGCGTCGGGCGAGAGGAGCACCGGACGATCCGTGCCCGTCGGGCCGCCGTGGATGACGCAGAGCAGGGCGCACTTTTTCGCCGGGTCGAAGTCGGCCGGCTTGATGAGCACGCCGTCGATCGCCGTCCCGTCCTTGCTCTGCCAAGAGATGACCTCGCGCGTGCCGAGGACGAAGGGCGCCGCCTGGTCCGTCATCCGGGTCAGCGCCCGGGGCTTGAAGGGGAAGTCCGAGACGCAGACCTCGCTCAGCGACGTCGGGGAGGTCATCATGAAGGCCATCCGCCGGCCGTCCTTGGAGAAGGAGAACGAGGAGACCATGGCGTCGTCGGGGGAGGAGACCCGCTCGACCTTGAGGGAAGCCGGGTCGAGGCGGAAGAGATGGCCGGCCGTCTTCTGGGCCGCGGAGAAATAGATCCCGTCGGCCGTCCAGACGGCGCCATAGGGGTTCTCGTCGAAGGCGTCGGTCAGCGAGCGGACGGCGCCGCCCCCGGCCGGGACGACGGCCAGGCGCGTGTTCCTGGCGAAATAGTCGGGCTTCCCCATGGCGCTCGAGAAGAGGACGGAGCGGCCGTCGGGCGACCAGACGGGGCTGTTGTCGGGGCCGGGCTGGGCGACGACTTTCCTGACCGTGTCCGCGGCGAGGTCGAGAACGTAGATGTCGGCCGTGCCGCCGTTGATGAGGTCGGAGTTGACCGTCGCGCCGAAGGCGATCCTCGTCCCGTCGGGCGACCAGTCGAAGCCGTTGACCGTCCAGTCCTTGCCGGAGGTGCGGCGGCGCCCGGCCTGCGGCGCCTGGAGGGCCTCGGCGAGGTCGACCGTCCAGAGGTGGGCGAAGTGGTATTCCTCGCGCACGACCTCGTAGTCCCCGTAGAAGTCGCGGCGGTCCTTCGTCTCCTTGGACTCGGGGTCGGTCGCGGTGAAAGCGATGGTCTTGCCGTCGGGCGACCAGGCGTAGCCGTTGACGCCGGTTTCGCTCTTGGTCAGCTGGATGGCTTCGCCCGCGGCGGGATTGATGACGAAGAGCTGGGACTTGTCGTCGGTCCGGCTCGAGGTGAAGGCCAGCCAGCGGCCGTCGGGCGACCAGGCGGGCCCGGACGAGGACTTCTTGCCGCGGGTGAGCTGGAAGCACTGGCCGGTGGCGACGTCAGCCAGCCAGACCTGAGTGACGTAGGCGTCCTGCTCGAAGTCCGTTTCGGTCACGGTGTAGGCGACTTTCGTTCCGTCCGGAGAAATGGCGGGGGAACCGGCGGACTTCAGGGCCATGAGGTCCTCGACCGTCGGCACGCGCTTGGCCG
>DATKJS010000099.1:0-6801 GCA_035543515.1 Terriglobales bacterium
TCCCTCTCTTCGGATATTTCGCAGAAATCCCCTCCGTGTCTCTCCGGGGATATCTGCCCTCCGCCCACGTTGGTTCGCTTCGGTCGGACGGCCGGGGAGCTGGAGGCGATGCCCTGAGCGAAGCCGGGGAGAGAGATTCTCCCGGAATCGGGAGAAGAACCCTTTTTTTCCCCGCCGCGCTGCACGACGAAGAGGAAGCTGAGGAGGGCGGTCGGAACGTCATGTGCGGTTTAGCGCAAATCGCACTCTGGAGTGGAGGCCGCCCTCCTCAGCTTCCTCTGGAAGACCCCGGGCGAACGGATTTGGCCAGGAAGGGAGTGCGCAGGGCGGAGAAAGGGGCGTCAGTCGCTGAGCTTGCCGAGCTTGGCAAGCTCATCGTTGTAGTATTTCCGGTAGAGGATTTCCCACTCCCGGCTGCCTTCCTCGATGGGCTTCTTCTGCGACTGGATCTTGTCGATGGCCTTCTTGTCGAGCGCCTCGTAGAGCTTCATCTCGTCCTCGATCGTCCGGACGATGACGAGCCGGATCTCGTTCGGGTCGTCCAGGAACTCGACCCGGTCGTTCTTTTCGAGGACGTTGAGGATCTGGCGGGAGAGGTAGTTGATCTTCTCTCGGGAGAGGCGGCTGCTCACAGGACGATCCCCTTCTCCTTGGCCAGCTTGGTCTTGATCATCCGGAACATCGTCTGGTACTCGATGTTCTCCCGGCGGATCTTCTCCATGTGCTTATTGAGGATCTCCCGGACCTCCTGGTCCAGACGGTCCTCCTTCTGGAACTCGTCGGTCATGAGGTTCGCGACCTCCTCGAGGAGGAGCGTCCGGTCCTCGACCAGGATCTTGCCCTCCTTGGTCAGGTTCCTCAGCACCGAGGACGCCAGGTGCTCGATTTGACCTCTCGTTAGCCTCATAACCGCACTAACATACAATAGGTCGGTCCGAAATTCAAGCGTCGGCGGACCTTTTTTGTCCCCTGGCGGGGGTCGGCCGTGCCCTTTAGCGCAGGATGAGGAAGGGATGGAGGGAGCCGTCGCCGGGCGAGGGCCGGGCCAGTCCCAGCAGCCGGCCCGAGGGGTCGAGGAGCCGGAAAAGAGAGAAACGCCCGCCGGACAGGTTGTCGGCGGGGGGCGCGGCTAGGGGCGCGGCCAGGTGCGCGGCGAACAGCGGCGTACCGTTCCGGGCCCGGTCCACGGCCTCCGGGGCGACGACGACCGAGGGGGCGTCCGGGAGCAGGTCCTCGAGGGGAACGAGGAGGCCGCCCATTCGGCCCCGCTCCACCGCTTCCTCCAGAGCCCTCAGAGGGACCGCCCGGCGGAGGCCATAGGAACCCGAGGCCGTTCGCCGGAGCTCCTGGAGGTGGGCGCCGCATCCGAGCTTCGCGCCGAGGTCGTGGGCCAAGGCCCGCACGTAGGTCCCCGGGGAGCAGCGGACCTCGAAGCGGACCAGGGGCGGCGCGTAGCCCGCCATGGTGAAGGCGGCGACCCTGACCCGGACGGGCTCCAGGGAGAAAGCCTTACGGGTCCGGGCCAGTTCGTAGGCGCGCCGGCCGCCGACCTTCTTGGCCGAATAGGGCGGAGGGACCTGGAGGAGCTCGCCCTCGAACCCGTGCATGGCTGCCGCCACTTCGTCGGCCGTGGGCAGGCCCGAAGCCCTGTCCGGGGACGCCGGCCGGCCCGAAGCGTCATAGGTGTCGGTCGCGTAGCCGAGCCGGATCAGGCCGTCATACGCCTTGTCCTCTCCGGAGAGGAAGGGGAAAAACCTCGTCGCCTGGCCGAGAGCGATGAGCAGGACGCCCGTCGCGTCGGGGTCGAGCGTTCCGCCATGGCCGACCCGGCGGAGCCGGAGGAGACGCCGGACGCGCAGGACGACGTCGTGGGAGGTGCAGCCGGCGGGCTTGTCGATGATGAGCAGTCCGTCCATGGGGCTCCGGGCCGTCCCCGCCGCTCATTCGGGGGCGCCGTCGGCGTCGGCCTCGAGGAGGGCCTCGACGGTCTTCGGGACGTCCCGGATGAGCTCCTCGTAAGGGCCGTAGACCGTGAACCCCGAGGCATGGATGTGGCCGCCGCCGCCGAAGCGCTCGGCGATGCGGGCCGCGTTGGCCCGGCCCTTCGACCTGAGGCTGACGCGGAAGGTATCCTTGCCCATCTCCTTGAAGAACAGGACCATCTCCGTGCCCTTGATGGAGCGGGCCAGGGTCGTGATGTCCTCGGTGTCGATCTCGGTGAGGCGCAGGGCCTCGAGGTCCCGCTTGAACATGGTGATGACCGCGATATTGCCCCTGGCGTTCATGGTCAGCGTGGACAGGACCCGGCCGAGGAGCTTGATCTTCTCGGGCGGATTGTTGTTATAGAGCCGCTCCGAAATGCGGATGGGACTGGCCCCGAGCCGGGCCAGCTTCGTGCACGCCTCCAGGGCGGCAGCCGTGGTGTTCGAGAACTGGAAGCAGCCGGTGTCGGAGACGATCGCGCAGTACAGGTGCTCGGCGATCTCGGGGGTCAGCGCCACGCCCAGGCCGCTCGCCAGCTCGAAGACCATCTCGCCGACGGCCGAGGCGCCGGGGTCGATCCAATTGATGTCCGCATAGGGCGTGTTCGAATAATGGTGATCGATGTTGACCTTGAAGACGTCGCCCAGGCGCTCCTGGCCGGACCGCGAAACGTCCGCGCACTCGAGGAGGATGACGGTGTCGAAGGCGGAGCCGTCGATCTCGCCGACGCGGATGCGGGAGGCGTCGGGGAAATCGACGAAGGGGAAGGGGGTCGGGTCGTGGTTGATGACCGTCGTCTCGATCCCCAGCAGGTCCCCGAGCCGGCTGAGGGCCAGTCCCGTGCACAGGGAATCCCCGTCGGGCCGGAGGTGCGAGGTCACGGCGATCCGCCGCGAGGCCCATATCCGGGCGATGATCCTATCCTTCGGTTCAGTGCCCATCCTTCCTCGTCCGTTCGATGATCCGATCGATCTTGTCCGCGTGCTCCGGACCCGGGTCCAGGGCGAAAAATAGTGCGGGATTATACTTCAACTTGACGCGGGAGGCAAGGGCCCTGCGGAAAAACCCCTTGCGGGATTCGAGGCCGGCCAGGACCCCCTCTGGGTCGGGCGAGCCGAAGACGCTCAGGAAGACCCGGGCGGCGAGAAGGTCGGGGCTCATCTCGACCCGGGTGACGGTGACGATCCCGGTGCCGGGTTCGCGGAATTCCCGGATGAAGAGGCGGCCGAGCTCTTCCTGGATGAGTTCGGCGACGCGGCGGGCCCGCAGCCCCGTCTGGCTCATGGCTCCTCCTTCCGCGGCGGGCGTCAGAGATAGCTGACCTCGTGCCCGACGACCTCCCCCTCCCCGAGCCCCCGTGCGTCGGCCAGGATGCGGGCGAGGACGTCCTCGACGACCGAAGCCTGGCTGTTCACGGTGACGATGCCGAGCCTGGCCCGCTGCCATTTGTCCTGGAAATCGAGCTCGGCCACGGCCACGTTGTGGCGGCCCTTGAGCCGCTCCTTGAGGCCGTGCAGGATGCGCCGCTTGTCCTTGAGGGAGCGGGCGTGGGGGAAGAAGAGGTCGACGGTCAGGACGCCAACGATCATCCGAACCTCGCTAGAACGCCGGCTAGGCCGCCCGGACCTTCTCCTTGATGAAGGCCTCGATGACGTCGCCGGGTTGGAAGTCGCCGAAGCTGGCGAGCCCGATGCCGCACTCATAGTCCTTCTTGACCTCGGAGACGTTCTCCTTGAGGTGCTTGAGGGACGAAATGCGGCCCTGGTGGACGACCTCCTTGCCCCGCAGGACGCGGACCTCGGAGTTGCGGGTGATCCGGCCGTCCTGGACATAGCAGCCCGCGATCGTCCCGACCTTTGGGATCTGGAAGACCTTGCGGACCTCGGCTCGGCCCTGGTACGTCTCCTTGATGACGGGCTCGAGGAGGCCGATGACGGCCTTCTTGATGTCGTCGGTGACCTGGTAGATGATCGTGTACGTCCGTATCTCGACCTCTTCCTTCTTGGCCAGCTCGGCGACCTTTGGGCTCGGCTTGACGTTGTAGCCGATGATGATCGCGTTCGAGGCCGAGGCCAGGAGGACGTCGGCCTCCGTGATCGTCCCGGTCGACTGGTGGATGATCTTGACGGTGACCTTGTCGGTGCTGAGCGGGGGGAGGATCTCAGAGAGGACTTCGACCGAGCCTTGGACGTCGGCCTTGACGATCAGGCCCAGCTCCTTGGCCCGGCCGCCCTCGATGCGCTTGAAGAGGTCGTCGAGGGTGACGTGCTCGGGCGGCGCCGCCTCGGGCTTCTTGGCTCGCAAGCGGCGGAAGTCGGCGATCTTCTTGGCCGCGACGATATCCTCGGCGACCTGGAAAAAATCGCCGGCCTCGGGGACCTCGGTGAAGCCCATGATCTCGGCGGGCATGGACGGGCCGGCGCTCTTGAGGGCCTTGCCCCGGTCGTCGAACATCGCCCGGACCTTGCCGGAGGCCGTGCCCGAGACGAAGGCCTGCCCGGGGACGAGGGTGCCGTGCTGGATGATGACCGTCGCCAGGGGGCCCTTCTGGCTGTCGAGGCGGGCCTCGAGGACGACGCCCTGGGCTGGGACCTTGGGATTGCCCTTGAGCTCGAGGACGTCGGCGAGGAGGAGGATCATCTCGAGAAGGTCGTCGACGTTCTTCTTGTCGCGGGCGGAGACGGAGACGCTGATCGTCTTGCCGCCCCAGTCCTCGACGAGGAGGTTCTCCTTGGCCAGCTGCTGCTTGACGCGGTCGACGTTGGCCTCGGGCTTGTCGATCTTGTTGATGGCGACGATGATGGGGACGTTGGCCGCCCGGGCGTGGTCGATGGCCTCCTTGGTTTGGGGCATGATGCCGTCGTCGGCGGCGATGACGAGGACGACGATGTCTGTGACCTGGGCGCCGCGGGCCCGGAGGCGGGTGAAGGCCTCGTGGCCCGGCGTGTCGACGAAGGTGATGGGCCGGTTCTTCACCGCGACGCGATAGGCGCCGATGTGTTGGGTGATGCCGCCCGACTCCTTGTCGACGAGGTTCGACGAGCGGATGGCATCGAGGAGCGTCGTCTTGCCGTGGTCGACATGCCCCATGATCGTGACGACCGGGGGGCGCGGGACGAGGTCAACCGTGCGGGCCTCGGCCAGCTGCCGCATGGCCCGCTCGAAGGGCGTGAACTCGGCGTCGAAGTCGGTGGACTTGGTGATGGCCGCGGCCATGGCCTCGTCGGCGTAGTCGTCGAGGTCGGCGGCGTAGCCCTTGGCGGCGAGCTTCTCGACGAGGTCGCGGGGCTTGACCTTCATCCGCTCGGCCACGTCCTTGAGGGACAGGCCCTCCCAGATGACGAGCTTCAGGCGGGGCTTGGGGGCAGCCTCTTTGACCGGTTTCTTGAGGGCGGGGGCGGCCTCTTTGGCCGGCTTCTTGACGACGGGTTTCTTGGCTTGATCAGTCATTCGTTTTTTCTTGCACGATGGAGATTTTCCAGCCCACGAGTCTGGACGCGAGCTTGACGTTGATGCCTTTCTTGCCGATGGCCAGGGACAACTGGTCCTTGGCCACGACGGCCTCCATGGACTTGTCGTTGCGGTCGAGGACGTCGAGGCGCTCGACCTTGGCCGGGCTCAGGGCGGCCCGGGCGTAGGCGCCGGCGTTCGGCGACCACTCGATGACGTCGACCTTTTCCCCGGCCAGCTCCTTGGAGATGGCCAGGATGCGGTTGCCCCTGACGCCGATGCACGCGCCGACGGCGTCGATGTCCCGCTCCCGGCTGGCCACGGCGACCTTGGCCCGCTCGCCCGGCTGGCGGACGATGTCCTTGACCTCGATCGTCCCGTTGGCGATCTCTGGGATCTCGAGCTCGAGGAGCTTGGCCAGGAAGCGGGGGCTCGAACGCGAGACAAGGACCTGGGGCCCCTTGGGGCCGCGGAGGACCTGGCTGATAACGGCCTTGACCATGTCGCCGCGCTGGAATTCCTCGCCGGGGATGGCATCCCGCAGGGGGAAGGTGACCTCGGTCCTGTTGACCTCGAGGACGTAGGCCCCGCCCTCGGCGCGCCGGACGACGCCGGTGACGATCTCGCCGAGCCGCGGCGCGAACTCCTCGTAGACCTTCTCCTGTTCGGCGTCGCGGACCTTCTGGAAGATGACCTGCTTCGCGGCCTGGGCGGAGATGCGGCCGAGGGTGTCCGCGGGCAGGTCGAGCTCGATCGCGTCGCCCTCCTTGGCCTCTGGCCGGATCCGCCGCGCCTCGTCGAGGGACATCTCCCGGCTCGGGTCCTGGGGCTTTTCGGCGACCCGCTTGACGGCGAAAACCCGTAACTCGCCCTTTTCCGGCTTGAAATGGATCTGGACGTCCTCGTTGCGGGAGAAGAACTTGGCCGAGGCGACCCTCAGGGATTCCTCGATGGCCTGGACGATGATGCGCGGCTCGACGTCCCGCTCCTTGCTGAGCTGGAGGATCGTATTCCAGACGTTGACTTTCATCGGTCGTTCTCTATATGGCCGCCGGCGGGACCCGGGGACGACTGATTATATCGGAAACCGGGCCAAAGTGCAACGCGGTTGCCCCTACACCGTATGATGCTTCCCGCGCGCTCCTTAAAGTCGGAGGGGTCCTGTCCGCGTGCGTCCCCGTCCGGCCTCCGGGGCCTCGGGGTTGGCCTCCACTCCAGAGCGCGGTTCTTCACGCCTCCCCGAAGCGTTCTTTCCGAGCGTCTGCGGAACTCGCTCAGCATTTCCCGACCCGCCCCGCGTCTCAAGCTGGCTCGATCTCCTCGCCCCCTGCTGGATCAGGCTCAGACATCCTCGCCGCCCTCATGAGA
>DATKJS010000100.1:0-8976 GCA_035543515.1 Terriglobales bacterium
TCGACCTGGGTTAAATTGAGCGGGACAGTGCGGGCGCCCTCGCCATCGGCCCGCTCACGAGGAGGGAACATGGCATCCAAGGATAACCTGAACCGGCGCGACTTCATCCGCAACTGCGCCGTCGGCGTGGGCGCTCTGGCCGCGACCCCCGCGAACGCCCTCGAGCGCATCCTGGCCGCAGGCCGCGACACGGCCGACATGACCCCGGACGAAGTCGCGGCCGACGAGGACTTCTGGTTCGAGGTCCAGCAGGCCTTCGCCCTCGACCGCAATTACATCAATTTCAACAACGGCACGATCCAGAACAGCCTCCGCATCGTCCAGGAAGCGGTCAACAGGCACACCGATTTTTCGAGCAACGCGGCCTGGCAGTCGATGACCGTCCTGAACAAGGAGATCGAGAGCTGCCGGCGCCGGCTGGGCGCGCACCTCGGCTGCGACCCTGAAGAGCTCGTCATCTGCCGCGGCGGCTCGGAGGCGGGACAGATCGCCATCCTCGGCCTCGACCTCAAACCCGGCGACGAGGTCGTCATCACGAACCAGGATTACCCGCGGCTCCTCAGCACCTGGAAGCAGCGCCAGAAGCGCGACGGGATCGTCCTCAAGATCGTGCCCCTCCCGGCCCCGCCCGTGCCTCTCGACAAGTTCTATGATATGGTCGTTCAGCAGGTGACCCCTCGCACCAAGCTGATCCATGTCTGCCATTTCACGCATTGGACCGGGCAGATGTCGCCCGTCCGGCGGATCTCGGACATGGCCCACGCGAAAGGCATCGAGGTCCTCGTCGACGGCGCCCACGGGTTCATGCACGTCCCGTTCAAGCTGGCCGACCTCGGCTGCGATTACTACACGGCGAGCCTCCACAAGTGGCTGATGGCGCCCCCGGGAAACGGCTGCCTCCGCATCCCCAAGGACCGCATCCCCAAGCTCTATCCGCTGACCCCGCCCTGGACGGACACGCCGAACGACATCCGCCGCTTCGAGGACGTCGGGACGCGCACCCCGGCCAACCGCATCGCCATCGCCGAGGCCATCACCTTCAACGAGGGCATCGGCATCGAGCGCAAGTCGGCCCGGCTCCGCTACCTCAAGGGGCGCTGGGCCAACCGGCTGCGCCAGCTGCCGAAGGTCCGCTTTTACACGAGCCTCGACCCGGCCGAGTCCTGCGCCATCGCCACCATCGGCGTCGAGGGCCTGGAGATGGACAAGCTCGCCGCGCACCTTCTCGACAAGTACGGCATCATCGTTTCGGGCATCAAGCACCCGGACGGCCTCATCGACGGCATCCGCATCGTCGTCAACGTCTCGCTGACGGTCCGGGAGATCGACACGTTCGCCGACGTCATGGAGGCGATCGTCAGGAAGGGCGCTCTCGTCTGAGGACCGCGCTCGGACGGGCGCGCCGTGCCGGCCCCTCGACGCCGGCGGTCATTTTCGCGCTCGTCCGGGCCATGGCCCAAGGACCGAGATAGACTGCGGCGGCGGAGAGGCCCCACCCCGATCCCCGGAGCCGGGACCGTGAACAGCCGCTATGAGGAGGTCCGCATGAAGACCGTCCGTTATTCCCGCCTGGCCGTCCTCGGCATCGTCCTCGTTTCGACACTTTTCGGCTCCGCCGCGTGCGGGCGCCGGGCCGCCGCGCCCGCTCCCGTGGCTTCGGCTGACCTCGAGAACGGCTTCGTCAATCCGCCACTTTCTGCCCGGCCATGGGTCTATTGGTTCTGGCTCAACGGCAACATCACCCGCGAGGGCATCACGGCCGACCTCGAGGCGATGAAGCGCGCCGGCATCGGCGGCGTCCTGATCATGGAAGTGGACCAGGGCGCTCCGGTCGGTCCGGTCGGCTTCATGTCCGGCGACTGGCGCACGCTCTTCAGCCATGCCGTGGCCGAGGCCGGGCGCCTCGGGCTCGAGATCAACATGAACGACGACGCCGGCTGGAACGGCAGCGGCGGCCCATGGATCAAGCCCGAGGAGTCGATGCAGAAGGTCGTCTGGAACGAGACGGAGGTCGCGGGGCCGCGCAAGTTCGCCGGGACGCTGGCCCGGCCGCAGGCGACGGCCGGCTTCTACCGCGACATCGCCGTCCTGGCCTTTCCGACGCCTGGCGCCTACCGCATCGCGGACATCAAGGCTAAGGCGGCCTACGAGACCGGCGCCGTCGGCCCGCCCGCCCGCCGCGACCTTCCCCCCGCGGACGTCATCGACCCGGCCAAGATCGCCGACCTCAAGGAACGGCTGGACGCGAACGGCCGCCTGACTTGGGACGTGCCCGCCGGCAAGTGGACCGTCCTGCGCTTCGGCCACACCACGACGGGCGTCGAGAACGCCCCGGCGCCGAAGAGCGGACGCGGCCTCGAGTGCGACAAGCTTTCCCGGGCCGGGATCGAGGCCAATTATCGCGGCATGATGGAGAAGCTCATCGCCGACGCCGGCCCGGCGGCCGGAAAGGTCCTCGTTTCGACCCACATCGACAGCTGGGAGAACGGCTCGCAGAATTGGACCGCGGCGATGGCGGCCGAATTCGCCAAGCGCCGCGGCTACGACCTCCACCCCTATCTGCCGGTATTCACGGGGCGGGTCGTCGGAAGCCTGGAGATCTCCGAGCGCTTCTTGTGGGACCTGCGTCGGACGGTCTCCGAGCTCGTCGTCGAGAACTACGCTCGCGGCCTCGGCGAGCTGGCCCGCGTCCGCGGCCTGCGCCTCTCCATCGAGGCCTACGGCGGCCCCTGCGACGACCTGCCCTATGCCGGCGAGGCCGACGAGCCGATGTGCGAGTTCTGGATGGGCGGCGGCGCCCTCGAGACGGTCAAGGGCATGGCCTCCGCCGTCCACACCTACGGCAAGCCTGTCCTCGGCGCCGAGTCGTTCACGGCCGGCGACCAGGAAAAGTGGCTGGAGCATCCGGCCTCGATCAAGTCCCTCGGCGACCGCGCCTTCACCGACGGCGTTAACCGCTTCGTCTTCCATCGCTATGCGATGCAGCCCTGGCTCGACCGCCGGCCCGGCATGACCATGGGCCCGTGGGGTCTTCATTACGAGCGGACCAACACCTGGTGGGAGCTGACGCCGGGCTGGCACGAATACCTGGCCCGCTGCCAGTTCATGCTCCGCCGCGGGACCTTCGCGGCCGATATCTGTTATCTCCAGCCGGAGGCGCCGCCGCAGAGCTTCGCCGACCACCCGCGCCGCGGCTACGACTGGGACGAGGCCTCGGCCGAGGTCGTCATCGAGCGGATGACGGCGAAGGACGGACGGCTCGTCCTCGCCGGAGGCATGAGCTACCGGGTCCTCGCGCTTTCGGATTCACCGGTCATGACCCCGGCCCTCCTGCGCAAGGTCGTCGCCCTCGTCAAGGACGGGGCGACGGTCGTCGGGCCGCGGCCGGAACGATCGCCCAGCCTCTCCCGCTATCCGGCGTGCGACGACGAAATCAAGCGGCTGGCGGACGAGCTCTGGGCCGGCTGCGACGGGAAAACGGTCAAGGAGCATCGCCTCGGGCAGGGGAGGGTCGTTTGGGGCGAGGCGCCCGAGCAGGTCCTCGCCGCGATGGGTGTCGGGCCCGACTTCGCGGCCGCGCCCCGCTGGCGATACATCCACCGCGTCGACGGCGGCGCGGACATCTACTTCGTCTCCAATCCCGAGCCCCTCGAGGTGACGGCGGCGGCCGAGTTCCGCGTCGAGGGCAAGGTCCCGGAGCTCTGGTGGCCCGAGACGGGGCGCGTCGAGCGCGCCGCGGCCTTCGAGCGGCGTGACGGCGGTACGAGCGTGCTGCTCCCGCTCGGGCCGAGCGGCTCGGTCTTTGTCGTCTTCCGCGAGCCCATGGCCGGGGAGGCGGGCGTCGTCGCGGCCTCTCGCGATGGGAAGTCCCTCTGGGCGACGGCCCCTGCGACGCCGGAGGCTCTCGTCGTGGATAAGGCTGCCTACGGCGTCCCGGGCGACGCCGCGCGCACCCGCGACGTGCGCGAGAGGGTCCAGCGGCTGGCCGATTCGGGCGAGACGAGCTTCCGCGTCGCGCGGCTCGCGGAGGGTGACGACCCGGCCGTGAACGTCGTCAAGACGCTCGCCCTCGTTTACCGGGTGGGCGGGAAAGCCCTGTCGGTCACGGCCACGGACCCGGAAACGGTCGACCTGAGGCCGACCGAGCGGACCGAAGAGGTCCTCGACCTCCGCCGCGGCGCCGACGGCCGTCTCCTCGCCGAGATGTGGCGGCCAGGCGCCTACGAGCTCAAGACCGCGTCCGGAAAGACGCTGCGGAGCGCCGTCGCGTCCATGCCGACGCCGGTCGAGGTCGGCGGCCCGTGGAAAGTCCGCTTCCCGGCCGGATCCGGTGCGCCGGAGCGGACGACGTTCGAACGGCTCGGCTCGTGGACGGATTCCGCGGACCCCGGCGTCAGGTTCTTTTCGGGAACAGCGACCTATCTTGGGACGGTGACCGCGCCCGAGGGCTTCGCGGCCGGTGGGAAAGACCGCCGGGTCTATCTCGACCTCGGCGAAGTCCGGGTCATGGCCCAAGTCAAGGTGAACGGCCGCGACATCGGCCTTCTTTGGAAGCCTCCCTATCGCGTGGACGTCACGGACGCCTTGAAAGCCGGCCCGAACGCTCTGGAGATCGGGGTCACGAACCTCTGGCCGAACCGGATGATCGGCGACGAGTCTCTCCCCGAGGACAGCCGGCGCAACAAGGACGGGACGCTCAAGGAATGGCCCGCCTGGCTCCAGGCGGGGAAGCCGAGCCCGACGGGCCGGTTCACCTTCACCAGCTGGCGCCTCTGGAAAAAGGGCGACCCGCTCGTTCCGTCCGGCCTGCTCGGACCGGTGCGGCTCGTCGTGACCGAGATCAGGGGCCTCGGCCGGGTCCGCTGAAGCCGGCGACCGCTCAGGCTCTTAGTTGAAGCCGAGGCGCAGGCCCAGCGTCCATTCCGCCGTCGCCGCCGGCTGGTAGGAGTTGCCGTCCGGGTCGGGCTCCGTGAACCCATAATAGAGGACGTTGAAGATGTTGTGGCCCGAGAGGCGCAGTTCCATGGGCATCCCGCCGGCCGTGAACTTGTACCCGACACGGACGTGGACGAGGGTGTACGGGTCGGTCCGGCCGTAACCGTTGGGGGTGATCACGTTCGTCGCGTCGACGTACCAGGCGCTGACGTACTCGAGGGCGGCGCCCACGGTCAAGCCCGGGGTGATATGGTACTCGCCGTCGAGGTAGAGTTGGTGCTGGGGGATGTCGGGGAGCCAGGTGCCGTCGAACGTCTCCCCGGTCAGCGTTTCGACGGTGCCGTACTTGTAATGGGAGTAGGTGTAGGCCAGCCTCAGGGCCAGCGGCTCGACCGGGAACCAGGCCAGCGCCGCCTCGACCCCGTACCTCTTGGTCGGACCGACGTTGCCGTAGAAGGTCTCGAGAGGACGGTCGACCATCCGGTAGCGGCCGAAATCGTTCTTCGTGGCCAGGTGGAACAGGGCGAGGTCGTAGGTGAAGGTCCTGGTGATCGAGCCCCGCGCCCCGATTTCCTCGCCCATGGACGTCGCGGCGACGAGATGGGAGTTGAAACCGCCTTGGGCGTAGGGATTGTTGATGAGCTCCTCGGTCCCGGGCGGGAGGAACCCCGTGCCCCAGCTGGCGTAGAGTCCGAAGTCGGAGCGCGGGTTCCAGGTCACGCCGAGCCGGCCGGTCGCCCGATTGTAGGCGACCCGGCTCGAGAGGTCGATCCCGTCGGCCTGGAGGTTGTCGGTGAGCTTGTCGGTGACGCGGTCGTACCGGACGCTCCCCGAAACGCCCCAGGCGGGGCCGAGCTCGACCCGGTCGAGGACGAAGACACCCGCGGCCGTCTGCAGCACGTTCTGGTCGGCCAGGAGTTCCGGGCCCTCGACAGCCCCGCCCAGGTTCGGGTGCTTGATCTCGTCGAACGACTGCCAGGCCATGTCCGTCCCGACGCTCAGGTGGTTCTTGAGCCAGCCCTCGCCGGCCTTGTTGTTGACCTGGAACCGGAAACCCGGCAGGTCGTAGTCGCGATGGTCGACGGCGGACGGGACGGCCTCTGCATACTTGGTCGAACGGTAATAGGCCGCCATGGCCAGGTCGAAGCCCGAGCCGAGGTCGACCGTCCCCGTCACCCCGCCGGTCGCGCGCTTCGTTTTCATGTACTCGTTGTACGTGTACGAATCGGGGTTGGCCAGCCGGCGCAGGACCTTGGGATCGGCCGCGAACCAGGCGAGGTTGAGGCCCTCCGGGTTCTGGTTGAAGAAATTCGTCCAGCCGACGATGGCCGTGATCTTGACCCTCGGGTTGAGGGTGAAGGTGAACTTGCCGCGGGCGTTGTCGGCATTGTAGGCGGCATGCTGGCGGTATCCGTCTCCGGAAAGCACGGAGCCCGTGACGCTGTAATTCATGATCCCGGTCGTCCCGCCGATCTCGCCCAGGCCCTTCTTGAGGCCGTAGGCGCTCCGGATGAGCTCGGCGTCGCCGGAGACCGGCTCCGGTCCGCCGTCGCGCGTCAGGACGTTGAGGATGCCGCCCGACGAGCTGCTGCCATAGAAGGCCGCGGCCGGGCCGCGCAGGACCTCGATGCGGCGGACGGTCGCCCAGTCGATGTCATAGAAATCGGAGATGTAGCCGGAGGGGTCGTTGAGGGGGATCCCGTCGACGAGCGTCGCGATGCCGCGCGTCCCGCGCTCGGTCAGGATGCCCTCGCCGCGGATGGAGATATGGACGCGCTCGCCGTCGGCCTGGTTGTCGACCTTGACGCCCGGGACGAGCTTGAGGGCCTCTTCGATGCAGATCGTCCGCGCCATCGTCCGGAGGACCGGGGTTTCGACGACGGTGGTCGCGGCGGGGTTCTTCTTGAGAGGGATCTCGACGCGAGGGGCCGTAACGGTGATCTCGATGTTCTGGTCCGGGCGGGCCGCCTCGCTCTCTTTGGCCTGCTGGCCGGACTTCTCCTGCGGGGCCGACGTGGCCGCCGCCGGGTCCTTGTCCGTCGCGGGCGCGGCCAGGGCGGACGAGGTCGCCAGGAAGGCGATGACGAGGAGAATGAGGGCCGTCGAAAGAAGGGTGGTTCTCGGGGAGGTTTGATGCATAGAATAACTCCTAAGACTAATTAGACACGCGGAAAAGGATGATTCTTCCATCGGCCGGAAATTTCGCCCGGCATGCCCGCCCCCCGCTTGACATCCCCCCGGGCGGCGGATAAATTGACTGCGTGGCCCCGAACACCTCGCCCGAGCAGGCCGTCGCCCTGCCGCTTCCGGCCGGCGACGCGGAGCGGGCCCTGGTCCTCGCCGCCCGGCGCGGGGACGAGGAGGCGTTCCGGCAGCTCTACCTGGCTTATCGCGAGCCGGTCTGGAACCTCGTCGTCGCCCTCGTCGGCGACCCGGTCCAGGCCCAGGACGTCCTCCAGAACGTCTTCTTCAAGGCCTTCCGCGGCCTCCCGGGGTTCCGTTTCCAGTCCCGCCTTTTCACCTGGCTTTACCGGATCGCACGCAACGAATGCGGCAACCACGCCCGGAGGCGGGGTGTCGCCTGCCTCCCCATGGGTGCGGTTCTGGGCAGCCGGGCCGAGATCGACGCGCGTCTCGTCCCGGACGGGGAGCGGGAGCGCCGGGCGGCGCTCCGGCGCGCCGTCGCGGGCCTGCCTTACAGGATGCGCGAGGTCGTCGTCCTTAAGTACATGGAGGACCTTTCTTATAAGGAGATGAGCCGCGTCCTCGGCTGCCCGGCCGGCACGGTGGCCTCGCGGCTCGCCAGGGCCCTGGCCGAGCTCGAGGCGCGGCTGAGGCAGAGCCAGGACCGATGGGACGGCCGGCCAGGCTCGGGAGGCGGCGGCGAGAACATGGAGAAGGGACGATGACCGGCCGCTGCTTCTTCCTGAGACGGAGGTTTGTTCCCTACATCGAGGGAGAGCTTTCCCCGGGCGCGGAGGAGCGGCTGGAGAGACACCTCGTCCGCTGCCTGAACTGCCGCGAGCTTCTGGCCAGAGTCAAGGCCGGACATGAGGCGGGCCGCGAGTTCGGCCGGCTCGGTCCGGAGGGCGAGCCGCGGCCTCTAGGGTTCGACGAGCTCTGGGCCCGGAAGGATGGGGCGCGCGGGCGGCCGGCCGCCTTTCGCCTGCTTGCGGCGCCCGTGGCCCTGCCCGCGATCGCTCTGTCTCTCCTGGTGCTCGTCGCGCTCTCTGCCGTGTCGCGACGGACGTCGCCGCCCCGGTCCGCCGAGCGGGCCTTGTCCCGGGCCGGAGCGGGCCGCTCAGGCGGGTTCACGCCCCTGCGCATCGCGGCCTTCGAGCCGAACACCAAGTCCCCCGTGGTCACGGAAGGACTGGTGCGCGGCGTCTATTTCGACGAGAAGGAAAAAACCCTCCACATTAAGCTCGTTGACAACGAAGAGAAGCCCGAGCCCTTCGTGATCTGCGAGGTCCGCAGCCCGGGCCGCATGGCCATCCCCCAACAGGGTAGCCGGGTCCGCGTCTATGGTATAGCGCGCTTCGACTCCCAGCCGGGCCGCGGTTGGAACGAAGTCAACCCGGTCACGAATATCGACATCATCAAGCGGTGAGAGCATCTATCGGTCTTTGGCCGGCCCGACGTCCCTTCGCGGCGACCCGCGATTCAAGGAGTCGCCGAGATTGTATCCCGCCCGTCTGCGACCTATAATCCGGGGCATGATTTGTTTCACGGAGGTCCCATGAAACGCCAACCTTCCTCGTTTTTGCTCATGCTTATTGTCGCCTTGCTGGCTACGCCCATCCTGCTTTCCGCCCAGGGTCGTCCGGCCGACTACGAAAGGGCCGACGGCCTGCGCGAGAAATTCCAGGCCCTGGCCCTCAACGTCCCGGGCCGCATCGCCTGGATCGAGAAGACGCACCGCTTCTGGTACCGGAAGACCGTTAAGGGCGGCTTCGAGTTTGAGCTCGTCGACGCGGACGCTCTGACCAAGAAGCCGGCCTTCGACCACGAAAAGCTCGCCGCGGCCCTCAACGCCGCGTC
>DATKJS010000101.1:0-32307 GCA_035543515.1 Terriglobales bacterium
TGTGGCCGAGGGCGTTGCGCGTGGGGGTGGGCTGGGAAGCGGGGGCGTTGCCGAGGCCCAAGTTCCGGGATGGGTTGGTGGTGGCAGCCGGTTGTGTGGTGGCGGGCTGCGTCGCCGCGGGCATGGTCTGCGGCGACTGTCCCTGGGCGGGCATGGTTGCGGCGCCGTATTCGATGACGCCCTGGGCCACTTCCGGCGCGGCGAGTGGCGTGACGGCATTGAGATTCGGATCGGTCAGCGAGACTGCGCCGCGATCGCTGGGGCTCACGACATTTGAGGGTTCCGGCCCGAGATCGAGAGAAGAACATCCTGCCACGGCCGCCGCGACCGACAACATCAGACCCGACACCACGCACCGCTTATTCATTCCAGCCTTCCAATCAAGCCCCCGACGCGAAATCAAAATCGAAGAACGAAGTGGAAAAGAGCATTACTCATATCGCAGCGCTTCAATCGGGTCGAGCCGGCTGGCCCGATAGGCCGGATAGAGTCCGAAGAAAATACCGACGAAAGCGGCGACGGAAATCGCCAGGATGACGACCGCGGGCTCAACGATCGTGAGGAATCGGTTGAAGATGGGGATCAGGGGGATTCCCTTGGCGAGGCCGATGCCCATGAGCGCGCCGAGGGTTCCACCGACGCCGGACATGACGATGGATTCGACGAGGAACTGGAGGAGGATGTCGCGGTTCTTGGCGCCGATGGCCTTGCGGGTGCCGATTTCGCGGGTGCGTTCGGTGACGGTGACGAGCATGATGTTCATGATGCCGATGCCGCCGACGAGGAGCGAGACGGAGGCGATGGCGCCGAGGAGGAGCGTCATGACATGGGACGATTCTTCGGCCGCCTGCATGAACTGGGTCAGGTTGCGCACGGTGAAGTCGTCGTCCTGCTTCTGACCGAGGTGGTGGCGTTGCCTGAGGAGCGGCTCGATCTGCTGTTGCGCGGCGTCCATCTCCTCGAGGCTGCGGGCCTCGACCATGATCGTCCGGACCATGCCCGGGAAGCTCGTCCCGAAGAGCCTCTTCTGTGCGGTCGTCACGGGAATGAGAGCGGTGTCGTCCTGGTCCTGGCCCACGGCCGACTGCCCCTTCACGGCGAGGACGCCCACGACCTTAAAGGGAAGGTTCTTGATCCGGACGACTTGACCGACGGGGTCCTCGGCCCCGAACAGGTTGTCGACGACGGTTTGGCCGAGCAGGCAGACCTTGGTCGCGCTGCGGATATCCTGGTCGGTGAATGCCCGGCCGCTCGAGAGAGGCCAGTTCCTCACGTCCAGGAGGTCCTGGGTCGAGCCCAGGACGCTGGTCGACCAGTTGGTGTGGCCGTAGACGACTTGGGCCACGCCGTTGAGAATAGGAGCCACGTAGAGCACCGCCGGGCATTCCTTCTTGATGGCCTCCGCGTCGCGAAGGGTCAGCGTCGGCTGCGTCCCGGCCCCCATCCGCGCCCCCCCGGACGTCGTCGACCCGGGCAGGATGATCAGGATGTTGCTGCCGATGCTCTGGATCTGGTCGGCGATCCTGCGGCTCGCCCCGGTCCCCACCGCGAGCATGGCGATGACGGCGGCGACGCCGATGATGACGCCGAGCATGGTCAGGGCCGAGCGCATCTTGTTCGACCGGAGGGCGTTGAGAGCGACCTTAAGCGTCGAGATGAAGCTGATCACCGGGAGGCCTCCTTGGCCCAGGCCGCCGAGGTCCGCTCGGCCCGCGTGCCGACCGTCTTCATGTCGCTCGTGACCCGGCCGTCCCGGAAGCGGATGATCCGCCGGGAGTAAGCGGCGATGTCCGGCTCGTGCGTGACGAGCACGATCGTGATGTGGTTTTCCTCGTTCAGCTTGACGAACAGCTCCATGACCCCGACGCTCATCTTGGTGTCGAGATTTCCCGTGGGCTCGTCGGCCAGGATGATCGGCGCCCCCTTGACCAGGGCCCGGGCGATGGCCACCCGCTGCTGCTCGCCGCCCGACAGCTGGTTAGGGCGGTGCGCCTCCCGGCCCGCCAGTCCGACGTTCCGAAGCGACGCCTCGGCCAGGGACCTCCTGTCGCGCGGCGGGATGCCGTCATAGAGCAGGGGGAGCTCGACGTTCTCGACGGCGGTGGACCGAGAGAGGAGGTTGAACCCCTGAAAAACGAAGCCGACTTTCTTGTTCCGGATCTCGGCGCGCTGGTCGCGGTCCAGCCGGCTGACGTCCCGGCCGTCCAGGAGATAAGTGCCGGAGGTCGGGGTGTCCAGGCAGCCGAGGAGGTTCATGAAGGTCGACTTGCCGGAGCCGGAAGGCCCCATGATCGAGACGAACTCCGATTCCCCGATGGTCAGGGTCACGTTCTCGAGGGCATTGACCTTGATGTCGCCGACATCGTAAACCTTGCCGATGTCGCGGACGTCGATGAGCGCCATCTCAGAACATCCTGAATCCGGAACTCGCGGCCCCCGGCTTAGCGAGGGATTCGATGATGACCTCCTGGCCCTCCTTGAGGTCGCTCGAAAGGAGCTCCGCGAATGACCCGTCGCTCATGCCGATCTTGACCGGGACGCGCCGCGGCTTGCCGTTCTCGAGGATGTAAACTGCGGGACCGCGCTGGCCCGGGGCGGCCGCGGTGCCCGCGGCGGGGCGGTTCTGGCCCGCCTGGGCGGCGCCCGCCGGACGCGCGGCAGTGGTCGCGGGACGGCTCCCGGCCGTCGTCGGCCTGAACCTCAGGGCCGCGTTCGGGACGCGCACGACGTTCCTGACGACCGAGGTGATGATCGAGACTTCGACCATCATGCCGGGCATGAGCCTCAAGTCCTTGTTGTCGACCGAAACGACGACGTCGTAGGTGACCACGTTCTGGACGGTGGTGGCCGCGTTCCTGACCTGGAAGACCGTCCCCCTGAACGTCACGTCCGGATAGGCGTCGACGGTGAACTCGGCGTCCTGGCCGACCTTGACGTTGCTGATGTCGGCCTCGTCCACGGTCGTGTCGATCTGCATCTTGGTCAGGTCGGCGGCGATGACGAACAGCGTCGGCGTCTGGAAGCTCGCCGCGACCGTCTGGCCGACGTCGACGTTCCGGGAGATGACGATGCCGTCGACAGGCGAGACGATCTTGGTGTAGATGAGGTTCGTTTCCGCCTGCTTGAGGGCGGCGGTGGACAGGTCGACCTGCGTCCTGGCGGCGGCGGTCGAGGCGCGGCCCGTCAGGTAGGCGGTCTCCGAGGCGTCCATCAGGCTCTTGGCCACCAGGTTCCGCGCGTAAAGGTCTTTGTAGCGGTCCCATGTCCTCTTGGCGTCGGCCTCGGTGGCCAGGGCCTTGTCGACGTTGGCCTTGGCGTTGCCCAGGTTCGCCCGGGCCTGGTCCACCTGAGCCTGGGTCAGGGACGGGTCGATCAGGGCGATGAGCTGGCCCTTCTTGACGGGCGAGTTGAAATCCACGAAGAGCGTCGTGATCTGGCCGGAGATCTGCGAACCGACATTAACGCTCTTGACGGGGTTGATCGTGCCCGTCGCCGTGACGGTGGTGACGATGTCGCCGCGCGTGATCTTGTCGGTCACGTAATTGGAGGCGGCGCTCTTGCATCCGGCGGAGAGCGCGAGAAGGAGTCCCGAGAGGGCGAGGATGCCGACGGTCTTGTTGATGTTCATTTCTTCAACCCCATGGCCAGCTCGAGGCTCGCCCGGCCGACCTTGCAATCGTAGAGGGCCTGGATATAGGCGATCTTGGCGCTGACGAGCGCCGCATTGGCGTCGGCGACCTGGATCGGGTCGCCCACGCCTTCCTTGTAGCTCCCGTTGGCGATGTCGAGGTTCTCCTGCGCCGCGGTCACGTTGAGCTGGGCCACGGGCACCAGCTCCTCCGCCTCCTTGAGAGTGATGTAGGCCTGCTCGACGGCGAGGCGGATGGACTGCCTCAGGGTCTCCTCGTTGGCCCGGAGGACGTTCAGGCTGGCCCTGGCCTGCGCGACCTGGGCCGTGGTCATGAATCCGTTGAAAAGGGGAACGTTCAGGTTGAGGGCCAGGCTCCAGCCTTTTGCCAGCGGGAACGTGTTCCCCGAATAATCATAGGACGCCGTGCCGGCGAGCGTCGGAAAGAAGCCCGTCTTGGCGAGGGTGATCGAGCTCTCCGCCGCCTGCCTCTTGGCCACGATCGAGGCGAGGTCGGGCCTGTTGCCATAGGCCGCGGACAGCGCCTCGTCGAAGGACAGCCCGTACGGTTCGAACGACATGTTGTCCTCGACGTCGTAATCCAGCTCACCGGCGACGCCCATGGAGTTGTTCAGCGTGGACAGGGCCAGCTTAACGGCGTTCTGGGCCTTGATCAGGTTCAGCTTGGCGTTGCCCAGGTCCACGGCGGCCTTGGTCACGTCGTACTTCGGCGCCAGGCCGACCTCGAACTGCGCCTGGGCCTGGTCCTGATGGAGCTGGTATTGCTTGACGGCTTCGTCCGTGACGTCCCTGTTGCGCTTGGCCTGGAGGACGCCGTAGAAGTCCTGCTTGACGGCGAAGACGGCCTGTTCGACTGCGGTTTCGACATCGGAGACGGAGGCGCTGTAATTCAGCTTCTGGATCCTGACCTGGGCCGGGGTCTTGCCGAAATCGAAGATATTCTGGCTGAGGCTGACGCCTGTCGAATAGGAATTGTAGGTTCCGGACGCCCTGGTGACGCCCGAGGAGGTCCGTGAGCCGAAGTAGGAGCGGCCAAGGCTCGAGCTCCACCCGAGTTGGGGATAATAGGCGGCCTCGGCCTCCCTGATAAGCGCCCTGTCGGCCTCGGAGGCGGCCCTGGCCGCTATCAGCGCGGGCAGATGCCCGAGGGCGATCCGGACGCACCTGTCCAGACTAAGGGTCTCTCCCCGCTTGACGGCCTCCTGGGCCCCGGCGGCGCTGAAGGCGAGGAAAAGCCACGCCAGGAGCGGGGGTAGGACCAGCCTTCTCATGCGAAGACCCTTTGGAGTCCCGAACGCTCGAATGGTCCACCATCCTTTCTATGCCGGCAAGGCCGGCTGTCGGCGGCCTACACGGCCACATTATGCTCTTCCGCGCATAATGTATATCAAGAAACATGCCACCCCGCGGGGACGTCCTGTCCCGCACGGAGGCCCGCGATACCCTGAGAAACAGGGGGCGGCAATCCGGGGGACTTTCCCCTGGGACCGGACAAGTCCCGGGTCAAAGGACCCGCTCCCCCAAAGACTGGCGCCGCCCGGCCCCGCGGCGGTCCGGAGGTCCCGTGCGGCCGATCAGCCCCGCTCCCCCGTCTTGTCGGGCTCCTCCTCGAGGGCCATGACCTCGGCCTCGCCGATGATGAACTCTCGCTCGATCCCCTTGAGACGCCGCAGGTCCTCAAGCTTCTGGAGCGGCCGCTCGAGCTTGTTCGTGCGGGTGGTGGAGAGCTTCTGGAACTCGTCCCGCGCGTCCTCGATCTTGCGGCCCATCCGGTCCATCGCATCGCGGAACTTCTCCCACTCCTTGTTGAACCCGCCCATCAGCCGGAGCATGTCGTTGGCGGCCTTGGCCGTGCTGAAGTTGTCCATGGCCTGGCGGATGATGGCCAGGATGGCGAAGAGGGTGAACGGCGAGCAGAGGATGACCTTGCTGCGGAGGGCGTCGTCAATGAGGCCCGGGTCGTTCTGGTTGATGAAGGCGTAGACCTGCTCGTTGGGGATGAAGACGAGGACGTAGTCGAGCGTCTCGTCCTCGGGGTTGATGTAGTCCCGGCCCGTGACCTCCTTGATCCGGGCCCGGACGTCCTTCAGGAACTGGCCCTTCTGGACGTCCCGCTCCATGTCGTTCTCCGTCTCGAGGTAGCGGAGGTAGCTGTTCATGGGGAACTTGACGTCCATGTTGAGCTTCCGGCCCTGCGGCAGCTGGAAGGTGTAATCCGGGCGGGAGCCGGCCCCCTCGAGGGCCTTCTGCTTGAGATAGTTGACGCCCTCGACGAAGCCGGCGAGCTGGAGGACGTCCTCGGCCATCCGCTCTCCCCACAGGCCGCGGGCTTTGGTGCTGACCAGGGCCTGGCGGAGGTGGTTGGCCGTATCCTGGAGCTCGGCCGTCTGCCTGGCGGCCATCTGCAGATGGGCCGAGAGCTCTCCGTACTTCAGGACGCGGTCCCGCTCGAAGGAGGAGACGAGGTCCTGGATCTTCCGCATGTCGCCGCGCATGGCCTCGAGGGATTGGTCGATGAGCTGCTTCTTGCCCTCGAGCTCCTTCTCGCCGGACTGGGTGTGCTGACCCAGTTTCGACTCGGCCAGCTTGAGGAACTCCTCCGAGGTCTTCTTCAAGGCGTCGAAAGACATCGAGCCGAGGGAGTCCTTGACCCGGCCGAGGAAGACCTCGAGGTCCTTGATCTTCTCGCTCTCCGTTTCGCTGACGAGCTCGCGGGCGATGTCGCGGGCTTCGCGCCTCTTGACGAGCTGGATGATGAGGACGACCGCGGCGCCGAAGACGCCGCCGCCGATGAAGAGATAAACGCCTGTGAGTGCCGTCATCGTCCGCCTCCTCCGTCCGCCGCCCGCGGCCTAGTCAAGATCGTCGTCCCCGCCCGTTCCGCCGCCGGCGCTCTCGGCCCCGCCGCCCTCCTGGCCCATCTCCTCGACGGCCCGGTCGACCTCGGCGTCGAAGTCCTCGCCCGCCTCCTCGCCCATTTCCTTGCCCATCTTCTTCATCCAGCGGGCGACGCTCTTCGGGTCTTTCTCGTCGAGGCCGGAGAAGGACGAGGGGTCGGCCAAACCTTCGAGCCGACTCTCCTCCGAGCGCAGAAAGGCGACGCGCGAGACGAGCTTCGTGAGGTTCGAGCCGCCGCAGTGGCGGCACTTCGGCTCGACCGCGGTCTTCACGGACAGGGTCAGGACCTGGGTCTTGCGGCCGCAGTCCGCGCAGCGGAACTCGTAGATCGGCATCTAGATCAGGGCCCCTTCCCGCCAGCCGAGCTTGACGAACTCGATCCGGTCCTCTGTGCTCACGCCGAGGTGGTGGCGCGTGTCGGCCAGGAAGATGTGGTGCGGCGTCATCGGCAGGGGCCGGTCCTCGCCGAAGTGCTCGCGCCGCTTGGCCAGCAGGACGCGCAGCCCCGTGGCGTCGGCGGCCACGGGGTCCCGGCTGACGATCAGGCCCCGGTAGGGCCAGGTGAATTCCTGGCTGTAGCTGCTGGGCCCGATGCCGTGGAAGAGGGGCGTCAGCATGACGAGGATGTTGAGCCGCGTCTTGCCCTTGACGCTCGGCAAGCTCCAGATCGACGCGAGGTCGGCGCAAGTATCGCCATGGTAATCCGAGGGTCTGGGCACGAATTGGATGTAGTTCTTGATGCAGCTTCCCATGCCGGCCCAATGGTGAGTCCGGGCCGGCCGGGCGTTGATGAGGGCCGTGGCGTTCTGGAAGATCGGGTTCCGGAGGACGCCTCGGTCGTCGATTGCGAGCCTGGCCTCGGGCACGCCCGCGCTCATGACGGCGCGCTTGATGGCCTGCTCGACCGCGGCCGTGGTCGGCAACTTGTCCCAGACGTTGGTCTTGATGCCGACGACGTCGTCGGGCCGAACGATCCGCTTCCACGCCCCGGCGGCGTCCTTCTCGCCGACGAGGGCCGCGACGGCCTCGTCGAGCATCCGGCCTATGGCCTCGCCGTCGGGCCGGCCGGAGGCGTCGAGCGCGGCCGGGTCGCGGACGAGGACGACGCGGACCCTCGGCTCTGGCGCCGCTTGCCCGGACCTGAGCCCAGGGACGAGGGCGCCCGCCAGCGGGGCGACAGAGGCGGTCTTGAGGAAGTCCCTGCGGGTGATGCTCTTCGCGCTCACGGTTATTCCCCCTCCCTCTCCGTTTCCCTATTTCCGGACCGGTCCCGCGGCCGCCATCAGCTCCTGGACCGCCGCGAGCTGGGTCATGGCGAACTCGTCCGAGCCGGCGTTGAATACGACGATGACGACGTCCCCGGCCCGAGCCGAGGCCGTCCACGTCTTATCCTCGGTCCGGACGAGCCCGGGCTTCTTGGCGTCCGGCATGTAGTTCCTGCCGAAGGACTCGTAGGCCCGGACCGCTTGGGCCTCGTCCGGGTAGGCAACGACGAGGAGCCTGCTTTCGCCGCCCGCCGTCTTGTAGGACGCCAGGACGGCCGAGGCCTTCCCCCCGAGGAGGAGGATGTCGGTGTCGGCGACGAAGAAGTGGTAGTTGAGGATGGAATAGTTATGGAAATAGCAGACGCGCCCGCCCACGAGGCCCTCCGGCGGAAGATAGGACACGAGCTTCGGCGCCGGCCCGCTCTCGGGAATGGCCGCGGCGATCTTCCGGCCGAGGTCGAGGACGGCGGGTTTCGTGTCCTTCGTCTCCTCCTCGGTCTGGACCGAAACGAAGTAGCGCCCCTTCCAGAACGAGAGGAGCCCGGCTTTGTAGTTCGAGCCCTGGCCGGTCCCGGCGTCCTCGCCGTCGAGGTCGTGGGTGAAGACGCCGAAGGCGTCGTCCGACGAGCCCATGTCGAAGAGGTCGACGACGATGTCGGGCCGGCCGTCCTTGTGGAAGCGGCGCGAGACAAGAAGCTTCATGTTATACGAGCGGTAGACCTCGCCGGCGCCGTCGAGGTACTGGAAGATCGTCGCGGCGTCGTAGACGCGGTCGGCCTCGGACAGCCAGGGGCCGGCCGTCCGGGGAATGAACGAAGCCAGGCGCGCCGCCCCGGCGTTCTTCTGGGCGGTCAGCAAGCCGGCACCTCCAGCGAAAAGGATGGCGAGCGCGACGAGGACGGACGCCCTTTTCATTGGGAAGATTCTATCACGCGGCCTCCGGGGTGGCAAGAGAGGCCGGAAGCCACGGCCCTAAGAGGCGCGGGCGATCCGCTCCCGGATCCTAGCCCAGGTCGGCGTCGTGAGGAAGCTCTCCTCCATGTTCCCGGCCATGCGGACGAACTTCTCCCAAGGGGCGGCGAAGGTGACCCGGTCCGGCTCGACGTAGGGCCGGGCCGAGGGATCGAACAAGCCGATGACGCAGCGGGGCGACGGGGACCCCTTCTCAAGGTAAGGGTACTCGACGACCGAGCCGCAACCGGCCGAAAAGGGGGCGATGACGCCGCTCGACTCCGCCTCGTCGAAGCTGGCCAGGGTGAAGAGGCCGGCCAGCACATCGGGTGTGGCGAAGAAGACAACGGCGTCCGGCGCCTCCGCCGCCTCGAGGAGGTCCCAGCGCTTGAAGACGATGGAGGCGGCCGGGGCCTTAAAGACCGGGGCGCGGGCCAGGAGCTCGCGGACGAGCTCCGGCGTCTTCTTGTAGCGCTCCCCCTCTACTTTGCCGGGAATGCCGCAGGAAAGAAAATGCTCGAACCCGGGCTGCAGGGCGTCCGAGAAGCCGGTGTATCTCCTCCCGCCGGGGCATCCGATCGACCCGGCGTCGAAGCGGAGCGCCTCCCCTCCCCGGACCCGGACGAGGTTCGCGACAAGGCAGCGGTTCGAGGCGTCGGCCGCGGCGCGCCGCCCGACGGTCTCGTCGTTCGTGTAATAGAAGATGATGGGCAGCTCGGCCGCGGCGAAATACTTCCGCCAGAGCTCTTCGAACGTACTTTTCAGGTTCATGTCCATCCGCATCCCTCCCTCCGCTCGATTCGCCCACCCGGCCTTGCTCCGTTTCCCGTTTCCCCTGGAGGAACGCGGAACTGCGCGGGCGTTATTTTGCCGCCCGGAGCTCGTGCCCGACATAGGAGCGCAGGAAACGGACGGCCTCGTCGGCCCGCCGGAAAACAGGCACTCCCTCGCTCTCGAGGTGCGCGGCGAGCGGCGTGTAGAGCTCCCCGGCGTCGATACAGACGACGAAAGGCTTGTCCGTGGACCGGAAGAGCTCGACCGTCCGCCGGGCGAACGCGCCCGGGCGCAGGAAGTCCTCGCCGTGGCCCTCGCCGGCGGCGAGCGTCTGCTGGGCCGCCGTCAGCGGGACGTTGGAGATGACGGCGCAGTCGACGCCGGGGTCCTCGACGACGGCCCGGGCGCAGTCCGAGAAGACCGTGTCGTCGGCGACGGGCGTCACGTCGAGCGGGTTGTGGACGTCCTGGAGGCGGTCGATGCCCAAGGGCCTGAGGGCGGCGACGATCCGGCCCTGCGTCTCCGGGGTGAACGCGGCGAGCTCCAGCCCGGCCCCGTCCTTCAGGTTGTCGGCCAGGACGACGCACTCGAAGCCGGCATTGCTGATGAGCCCGGCCCGGCGGCCGCGCACCTTCTTCCCTTCGAAGAAGACGAGGGCTTTCATGTACGTCTCGAAATCGAACAGGTCGGCGGCGACGACGGCCCCGGCCTGCTCGAGGACCGAGCGGAAGACCGGATAATCCCCGGCGACGGAAGCCGTGTGGCTCGAGGTCGCGGCCCGGCCCTCGGGGCTGCGGCCGGCCTTGTAGACGAGGACCTTGCGGCCGGAGGCGGCCATCTCGCGGACCGCGCCGGCGAAGGCCAGGCCGTCCCCGGGCTTGAAGCCCTCCATATAGACGGCGACCGACCGGACGTCCGGGTCGTCCTTGAGGCAGTTCATGTAGTCCGAGGCCGTCAGGTCGAGCTGGTTGCCGAATGAGACGGCGTAGACCGGCCGGATCATGGGTAGCTTGCTCATGCGGCAGATCATGAAGGCGCCGCTCTGGCTGACCACGGCCAGCCCCGAGGCCGGGCCCTTCGGCCTCGGCAGCTTATAGTCCGGGATGAACGTCGTGTCGTAGCGGCCGGGGGCGGAGGCGATGCCCAGGCAGTTGCCGCCGTTGACGATGGGGGTCGTCCGGCCTTCGGCGCGGCCGCGCGCGAGGATGCCGCGGATCTCGTCCTCGATCGAGGCCCCTCCGGACTTCTCGCCCATGCCGCCGGCGATGATGATGACCGAGCGGGCCTTGCCGTGGTCGACGAGGTCTTTCATGACCGGGGCGCACTGGTCGGCGCCGAGGGTCAGGACGAAGAGGTCGACCGTCTCCGGCAGGTCCGCGACCGACGGCACGCACCGGCAGCCATCGATCTCGGCGGGGCCGGGCTTGACGACGAAGACCCCCTCCCGGGGGAAGCCGTTCTTGAGGACGTTCGAGAGGATGAGGTGGCCGATGTTCATCTTCTCCGAGACGCCGATGATGCCGATCGTCGCCGGCCGGAGCAGCCGCCGGATGTCCTCGACGGCGCGGCTTCCGGCGGCCCGCTTGTCCCTCGAGAAGCGGCAGACGCCGTCGAGGGGCACGAGCCGTCCCGAGGCGACGACGAACGGGTTGACCTCGGCCTCCTCGATGACGAAGGGAGAGCCGCCGGCGAAAGGCGAGTAGGCCGCGGCCAGGTCGCGGAAGCGGAGGAACGTCCCGGCGAGCGCGCGGGGCGCGACGAGCGGTCTGCGGCCGCGGAACTCCGCCGCAAGCTTGCCGAAGAAGGCCAGGGGCTCGAGCAGCCCGGGCACGGCGCCGTCCGCGACGAGATGGGCCGAGCTCATGAGCACGGCCCTCCCCTCCTTGAGCCGCGCGTTCATGTACTCGACATCCAGCCCGCCGCCGCCCATGGTCAAGACGGGGCCGAACTCCCGGGTGTTGCGGACGCCGAGGAGGATCTCGGAGCCGAAGCCGACGTTCTCGAAGCGGACCTTCTCCATGACCAGGAAGCCGCGGATCGAGGCGCGGACCGATGCGAGGCTCGGGCCCGGCCCGGCGCCGGCCTGCCGCGTCCCGGCCTCCCAGCGAAGGTACCGCAGGGGGACAGTCCGGAGCATGCGGGCGCAGGCCCGATTGACCGCGGCCGCGTCGGCCTTGACGAAGTCGACCCCCCCGACGTCGGACTTGTGCTGGATGAGCGGCGAGACGACCTTGACCGCGACCTCGTCCGCCCCCAGGGCCGAGAGCTGCGCCCGCGTGACCTTCGCCCCGGCGGCGGCGAAGAGGAAGCGGGGCGGGACGATGCCCGCCAGCCGGAGGAGATCGTAGACCTCGGGCTCGAGGAGGAAGGAGCGGCCGTCCTTCTCGGCGGCCTCGAAGATGCGGTCGACGCGGCGGAGGTTCGTCTTCATGGCCGTCCTCGGGTCAGGCGGCGCCGGCGGCTTTGCGGCCGAGGTCGAAGGCCCTGAGGTTGGCCTCGACGACGGCCGCGCCGCGCGGCTTGAAGAGCGTTTCGACGACCGTCCGCAGGCTCTCCTCCTTCAGGATGAGGAAGCGCGAGGCGGCCCCGAGCATGACGATGTTCTGGGCCTTGATGGTGCCGGCCTCTTTGGCCAGCTTCTCGGAATCGACGATGACGCTCCCGCCGGCCTTGGCCACCTCGCCGAGGACCCTGTCGAGGTCGGGGTAGTCGGGGATGTTCCTGTAGGGCGTCGAGCTCGTGACGACGATGCCGGCGGGCCGCATCTGGTCGAAGTAGCGCAGGGCCTCCAGGGGCTCGACGCTGAGGATCATGTCGGCCTCGCCCTTGGGGATGAGGTCGCTCCAGATCCGCCCGCTCGAGAGCCGGAGGTGGGACTGGACGGCGCCGCCGCGCTGGGCCATGCCGTGGACCTCGGCCTGCTTGAACTGGAGGCCGTCGGCCAGGGCCGCGTTGTCGATGACGTAGGCGATGGACAGGATCCCCTGGCCGCCGACGCCCGCGAGAATGATGTCCTGCTTCATGGCCTAGCTCCTTCTCTTCCGCTGTTCCTGGACGCACTCGCGGACGGCGACGATGACGGACAGTCCCCGGTATTCGAACTCCTCTTTCATGACTTGGACGTTCTTCCCGTGGTTCTTCGGCAGGGGCTCGATCGTCCGGAGGTGCTCCTTCGGCACGCCGAGCGCCTCGACGATCCGCAGGAGGCGCTCGCCGGAGCCGTAGGTCGGCTGGCCGCCGGTCATGGCCACGGTCGCGTTGTCGAGGATGATGAGGGTCATGTCGGCGTTCGCGTCCGCGGCGCCGAGGAGCGGGGTCATGCCCGAATGGGCGAAGGTCGAGTCGCCGATGACGGCCACAGCCGGCCGGACGCCGACGTCGGAGGCGCCGCGGGCCATGCCCACGCTCGCCCCCATGCAGACGCAGCTCTGGATGGCATTGTAAGGCGGCAGGGCGCCGAGGGTGTAACAGCCGATATCGCTGAAGACGCTCGTCCCGGGATAGGCGGCGCGGGCCTCGTTCAGGGCCTTGAAGGTGTCGGCGTGGGGGCAGCCGACGCAGAGCTGAGGCGGGCGGCCGGCGAGCGGCACGCCGCTCGGCGCCCGGGACGGGAGGGGCGCGAGGCCAAGGGCGGTGCGGACGATGTCCGGGTTGAGCTCGCCCGAGGCCGGGACCGCCCCGCTCGTCCGGCCGACGACCCTCTTCCCGGGCACGCCGAAGAACCCCTGGAGCTCCTTCTCGATGAGCGGGTAGCCGTCCTCGAGGACGAGGACCGTCTCCACGTGGCCGACGAGGGCCCGGACGAGCTTTTCCGGCAGGGGGAAGCTCGAGACCTTGAGGAACGACGGCGCGCTCTCCTCCTTGGCCGCGGCCTCGCGGAAGTAGTTCGCGGCGATGCCCGAGGCGATGACGCCGAGTGAGCGGTCCTTGTCATTGAGGATGAGCGCGTTCGCCGGCAGCGCCTCGGCCAGCCGGAGGAGCTCGGCCTGGCGGTCGATGAGAAGGCGGAACCTCCGCCGGGCGTTGACCGGGAGAAGCGTCCAGTCCTTCCAGTCGCCCGTGCGGAGCGGATTCTGCGGCCGGGGCTCCCCCGTCTCGACCGAGGAGCGGCTGTGGGAGAGCCGGGTGACGAGCCGGATGAGGACGGGCAAGCCCGTCGCCTCGGAGAGATCGAAGGCCCGGCGGGCCAGGTCGTAGCACTCCTGGTGGTCGGCCGGCTCGAGGCAGAGGACGCGGGCGAACTGGGCGTAGAACCGGCTGTCCTGCTCGTTCTGCGAGCTGTGCATGCCGGGGTCGTCGGCGCTGACGACGACCAGGCCGCCGTTGGCGCCGGTCATGGCCGAGTTCATGAACGGGTCGGCGGCGACGTTGAGCCCGACGTGCTTGAAGGAGACCATGGCCCGCTTGCCGGCGAACGAGGCGCCGAGGGCCTCCTCGTAGGCGACCTTCTCATTGACGGACCAAGTCGCCTTGAAGCCGCCCTCCTTCTTGGCCAAGCGGATGAGGAACTCCATGATCTCCGAGGCGGGGGTGCCGGGATAGGAGTAGGCGGCGGACAGGCCGGCGTGGACGGCCCCCAGGGCCAGCGCCTCGTCTCCGAGCAGGACTTGTCGTGCCATGGGCCTCCCCCGTCGCGAGAGTCATCCGGAAGGTCCCCCCGCGGTGCGGATGGATGGGGTCGCCGGATGCGGATTGAAGGAGTAGGATACAACCCGCTCCGGAGGGTGTCAAGCTGGGCCGGCCGCCCCTAAACTGACAATTCCTATAATATTATGTTGAAATGGCCCGCCGGGCAAGGTAAGATGGAAGCTGGAAAAAGAGATTCCGGCCGTTCGCGGCGAAGGAGCCCGGCATGCTCAGACTATCGACCAAGGGACGCTACGGCGCCCGCTTGATGCTCAACCTGGCCCGCCACTACGGGGACGGCCAGCGGACGGTCATCCTCAAGGACGTTTCGGCGGAGGAGGAGATCTCCATCCGCTACCTCGAGCAGATCATCATCCCCCTCAAGATCAACCGTCTGGTCAAGAGCGTCCGGGGCGCCGGCGGCGGCTACACCCTGGCCCGCAGGCCCGAGGAGGTCACCCTGGCCGAGATCCTCCACGCCCTCGAGGGGACGTGCTGCCTTGTCGAGTGCATGGAGGACGAGAGCTTTTGCAGCCGGATCGAGACCTGCCCGACCTTCGAGATCTGGAAGGGGGCCTCGGAGCTCCTGAAAAACTACTTCACCGGCATCACCCTCCGCGATGTCCTGACCACCGCGGAGAAGAAGCAAAAGAAACCCAGGCCCAAGCCCAAAGCCCGCTAACCGGCAAGACGCGGACACCTTCGCCCCCGTCTTTTTGAAAGGGATCCTCCTCTTCCCTCCCCATCAGGCCTTCTTCAGTCCCTCAAAGAAGGCGGGCCAAAAAGGGTCCTGCTCCGGGATGGCCAGGGGCACGACGCGGCCGTCCCGCCGCTTCAGGGTCCGGCAGCGCCGGTCCACGACGACGCGGCCGACGACGGACGCCGCGATCCCCTTCCTCCCCAGGCGCGCGATGATCCGGCCGGACGAGCCTGGCCGGGCCGTGACGAGCAGGCTGCCCTCGGCGATCGCGGCGGCCGGGTCGAGTCCGAAGGCTTCGCAGACCATCCGGACCTCGTCCGGATAGACGAAGAGCCTCTCGTCGACCTCCATGCCCACGCCGCTGGCCGCGGCGATCTCGCAAAGCCCGCCCATGACCCCGCCCTCGGTAGCGTCGTGCATGGCCGTCACCCCGCCCGCGGCCTTGGCCGTCAGGGCGTCCTCGACGACGCTCATCTGGAAGCAAAGCCCCTTGGCCGAGGCGACGAGCGCCGCGGGATGCGAGGCCAGGAGCTCCTCCTCGCGCAGGGCGGCCAGCAGCCCGGCCGTCTCGATGGCCGGCCCCTTGGTCAGCAGGACCTCGTCGCCGGGCCGCGCTCCGGCAGGCGTCACGAACTCGCTCCTGCGGGCCACGGCGAAGACCGTGATGCCGCCGATCGTCGGCGCCTGAAAGCCCGGGTAGAAACCGGTGTGGCCGCCGACAATGGCAATGCCGAGGTCGCGGGCCGCACGGTGGATGGAATCGACGATCGTCTTGAGCTCCCCGGCCGCCGTCTCCGGCGGCAGGAGAAGAGAGTAGGTCATGTACCGCGGCCGGACGCCCATGACGGCGACGTCGCTCGCGCCGATGTGGACGGTGAACCAGCCGAACGTCTCGAGAGGGAGGCGCGGCATGGTGAAGATGGGGTCCTCGGCCACGACCAGCACCTTGCCGCCGCCGAGGTCGATGACGCCCGCGTCGACGCCGGCCCGGGGAGGCACGAGGACAGTCCGGTCCCGCTTCCCCAGCCGCCTCAGGACGAGGGCGCGGAAAACGGCGCCGTCGATCTTGCCGATCTTCATCTCGCCTGGCCTCTCATCCGGCGGCTAGGCCGGCCATCCTCTCGGCGGCCTCGATCGTGTTCATCATGAGCATGGTCACGGTCATCGGCCCGACGCCGCCGGGGACGGGGGTGATGGCCTCGGCCTTCTCCTTGATCGGCTCGAAATCGCAATCGCCCACGAACCGGAACCCCTTTGCCGCCGCCGGGTCTTCCACGCGCGTGTTGCCGACATCGATGACGACGCAACCGGGAGGGACCATCTCCGCCGTGATGAACCGGGGGACGCCCATGGCCGCGACGAGGATGTCGGCCTGAAGGGTGTATTTGGACATGCTCGGCGTGCCTGTATGGCAGACCGTCACCGTCGCGTTGGCCCCCTTCTTTTTCTGGATGAGCATCGCGGCCAGGGGCTTCCCGACGATGTTGCTCCGGCCGCAGATGACGACGTGCTTCCCCTCGGGGCTGTACCCGCTCCGGACGAGGAGCTGGACAACGCCGTAAGGAGTGCAGGGCAGCGGGCAGGGCTCGCCGCGGAGCATCTTGCCGACGTTCATGGGATGCCAGCCGTCGACGTCTTTCTCCGGGCAGATCAAGTTGACGACCTTCTCCGCGCTGACATGCTTCGGCAGAGGGACTTGCACGAGGAAGCCGTGGTACCTCTCGTCGCGGTTCAGGTCGGCCACGACCTTCAATACATCCGCCTCGGACGTCGTTGCAGGCAGCCTCAGCGTCGTCTCGAAGAGACCGATCTCCTCGGCCGCCTTGGCCTTCGCCGTGACGTAGGAGACAGAGGCCGGGTCCTCCCCGACCAGGACCACGGCCAGGCCCGGGACGACCCCCTTCTCCTTGAGACGGGCGGCGCGGCCCTTGAGCTCTTCGCGGATCAGCGCCGAAACCTCCTTTCCGCTGATGATCTTGGCTGGCATCCTGTCCTCCGTCGGAAGCGATTCGCGCCCGCCGCCCGCATCGCGCCGCGGGCCCGCGAGCGCCTTAGGGGGCCGCGAACGTCCTAGGTATAAAGGATTCCGCCGGGACGGTCAAGGCCCGCGGCCGCCGCCCGTCTCCGTCGCTTGAAAACGCGCCCGCGCGGAGTGTATAATCGCGGCGGTTTTTCGCCGTCGGAAACGACGATGCGGGGCCGTCCCCGGGCGCGCGCCCCGCCACTTGCCTGACGAGGAGGACACGGAGATGAGAGTCGGAATCCTGACCGGCGGCGGCGACTGCCCAGGGCTCAACGCGGTCATCCGGGCCGTCGTCCGCAAGGGCATCACGGTCTATGGCTGCGACGTCCTGGGCATCAAGAACGGCTGGGAGGGGCTCATCGAGGGGCGCATCATCCCGCTCGACCTGGGGGCCATCTCGGGCATCCTGCCCCGCGGA
The DNA here is from genome assembly GCA_035543515.1 of Terriglobales bacterium. GTDB lineage: Bacteria > Acidobacteriota > Aminicenantia > Aminicenantales > Saccharicenantaceae > DATKJS01. Next base: position 17,305 of record DATKJS010000101.1, read on the forward strand.
GGGACCATCCTCGGCACCTCCCGGACCAACCCCTTCAAGGTCGAGGACGGGATCGGGAAGATCTTCTCCCAGGTCGAGAAGTTCGAGGTCGACGCGGTCATCGCCGTCGGCGGCGAGGACACGCTCGGCGTCGCCCAGAAGCTCCACGAGCGCGGGCTGCGCTGCGTCGGCGTGCCGAAGACGATCGACAACGACCTCTCCGGAACCGACTACACTTTCGGCTTCGACACGGCCATCACCGTCGTCACCGAGGCCCTGGACCGGCTCCACACCACGGCCGAGGCCCACCACCGGGTCATGGTCGTCGAGGTCATGGGCCGGCACGCCGGCTGGATCGCCGTCGAGGGCGGCATCGCCGGCGGCGCCGACATCATCCTCATCCCCGAGTTCCCCTTCGACATGCCCGAGATCTGCGGCCAGATCCTCCGGCGCCGCGAGCGCGGCAAGCTCTTCAGCATCGTCGTCGTGGCCGAGGGCGCCCAGCCCAAGGACGCCACGCTCATCGTCCAGACCGAGGAGCGCGACGCCTTCGGCCACGTCCGGCTCGGCGGCATCGGCAACGTCCTGGCCCGCGAGATCGAGAATGGCACGGGCATCGAGACGCGCGTCACCGTCCTCGGCCACACCCAGCGCGGCGGCACGCCGACGGCCTTCGACCGGGTCCTGGCAACCCGCCTGGGCATCGCCGCGATCGACTTCGTCACGCAGGAGAAGTTCGGCTACATGGCGGGCCTGCGGGGCAACCGGATCGTCGCCGTGCCGTTCGCCGAGGCCCTGGCCGAGCCCAAGACGGTTGACCGGGACCTCTACGACATCGCCAAGGTCTTCTTCGGCTGAGCGCGCGACCCTCCCAGCCCCGGCCCGGCGCCGTTGACTTGACCCCTCCGGCCATGCTAACCTTCCGGCCGAGGAAGGAGGCGGAGCACATGAGATATACCCGTGCCTTGGGGGCTCTTCTGGCCTTGTCCTGTCTCGCCGCGGCCGTTCCCCTGGGGGCCGACGTCAAGGCCGAGCTCGGTTTCGGCTGGTCCCTGGCCGCGCCGGCCTTCAGCACGGCCTACCAGAACCGCTTCACGCCGCCCATGACCCCGTCGGCCAACGCCCTGTCCAGCTCGGCCTCGCAGACCGTCCGCCTGAAGGGGAAGATCGCCTCCGGCATGTCCGGCTTCTTCAACGTCCTCATCAATGACCGCTTCGGGGTCCAGGTCCTGGTGGACTACTTCCGCCCCGGCCTCGGCGGGACGAACTCGACCTACGACGTGAGCCTGACCTATTACCTGACCGACCCGGCCGACCAGTACTCCTACGCGAAGCAAACGGCCTGGCCCTCGTCGCGGGGCGATTTCACGGAGACGACCTACAGCCTGAACGGCCTCGTTCGCTTCCCCGTCGGCCCGGACCTCGCCCTGAGCGTCTCGGGCGGGCCCAGCCTCTATTCCCTCAAGGGACAGGCGATGCCGATGGGCTTCACGAGTTTCCGGCTCGACCAGACGAGCGGCGGCTATCTGCTCGACATCAAGACCTACCAGCTGGTCTACGAACTCCCGGCGCGGACGACGGCCGGCTTCAACCTTGGCGGGGAGCTGTCCTACACCGTCATGCGGATGATGGTCCTCGCCCTCGACGTCCGTTACTTCCTGAGCGCCAGGACCGACTTCAGGATGAACGTCACGCCGAACGAGGGCCTGACGGACCCCATCGAGCCGATCGCCGCCGCCCTCAACCTGGGCACGATCCGGGTCGACCCGTCCTACCTGCGGCTGGGCCTGATCCTGCGCTTCCGGTTCTGATCAGCCCGGCGGCGCCTTCCTCCGGCGGCGGCCGAGGAAATAGGCGTTGACCGCGACGACGAGAAGCAGGCCGACCGCCGTGACGATGATCCTTGCCGCCATGGTTTGTCCTTCCCTCAGACCCTGGCCCGCCGCAGCCGCAGCGAATTGGAGACGACGGAGACGGAGCTGAAGGCCATGGCCGTCGAGGCGATCATGGGGTTGAGGAGGATGTGGAGGAAGGGATAGAGGACGCCCGCCGCGACGGGGATGCCGACGATATTGTAAAAGAAGGCCCAGAAGAGGTTCTGCCGGATCGTCCGGAAGGTCCTGCGGCTGAGCCCGACGGCCGTGGGGACACCCTCCGGGTCGCCGGAGATGAGGGTGATGTCAGAGGACTCCATGGCCACGTCGGTGCCCGTGCCGAGGGCGATGCCCAGGTCGGCCTCGACCAAGGCGGGAGCGTCGTTGATGCCGTCGCCGACCATGGCCACCTTCCTCCCTTCCGCCCGGAGGCTGCGCACCACTTCGGCCTTGCCGCCGGGCAGGACTTCCGCGACGACGCGTTCGATCCCGGCCGCCCGGGCGATGGCCTGAGCCGTCCGCCGGTCGTCTCCCGTCAGCATGATAACCTCGAGGCCCATCCTCTTCAGCCTGGCCACGGCCGAGGCCGCCGTTCCCTTGAGCGTGTCAGCCAGGGCCAGGAGGCCGGCCGGCCGGCCGTCGGCGGCGACGAAGGCGCTGGTCTTGCCTTCGAGGGCGAGGTCCCCGGCCTGGAGGACGAGACTGCCGAAGTCGAGCCCGGCCTGACCGACGAGGGCCCGGCTGCCGACGAGGACTTTCCTCCCCTTGACCGCGGCCTCGACGCCGAGCCCTTCGAGGGCCCGGAAGCCGGCCGGCGTCTCAGAGGCGAGCCCGGCGGCCTCGGCCCGGCGGACGATGGCTTGACCCAGGGGATGCTCCGAGCCTTTCTCGGCGCCTGCTGCGAGAGCAAGGACTTCGTCGACGGTGAAGCCCGGGGCGGGCAGGACGTCTATGACATCCGGCCGCCCCTCGGTCAGCGTCCCGGTCTTGTCGAAGATGACCGTGTCGATGGCGTGGGCCGTCTCGAGGCTCTCGCCGCTCTTGATGAGGATGCCGCGCTCGGCCCCCTTCCCCGTCCCGACCATGACCGCCGTCGGTGTCGCCAGGCCAAGGGCGCAGGGGCAGGCGATGATCATCACGGCGACGAAGTTGAGCAGGGCGAAGGTCAGCCGCGGCGCCGGCCCGAAGTCGAACCAGGCAACGAAGGTCAGGATGGCGATGGAGATGACGACCGGCACGAAATAGGCGGCAATGCGGTCGGCCAGCCGCTGGATCGGGGCTTTGGCGCCCTGGGCGTCCTGGACGAGCTTGATGACCTGGGCCAGGGCCGTGTCCTTCCCCACCTTCCGGGCCCGGAAAACGAGGCGGCCCCACTTGTTGATGGTCGCCCCGACGACCTCGTCCCCCGGTCCCTTGTCGACGGGAAGGCTCTCGCCGGAGATCATGGACTCGTCGACCGAGGACCGGCCGTCGACGACGGTCCCGTCGACGGGGACCCGCTCGCCCGGCCTGACGACGACCGCGTCGCCGACGAGGACCTCGTCGACGGGGACCTCCCGCTCGGCGCCGTCCCGCAGGACGCGGGCGGTCGCCGGCCGGAGCCCCATCATGGCCACGATGGCCTCGGAAGTCCGGCCCTTGGCCCTGGCCTCGAGCATCCGGCCGAAGAGGATGAGGACGATGATGACGGCCGCGGTGTCGAAGTAGACATTGCGGGCGACCCCGGTCGAGCCGAGGAGCGAGGGGAAGAGGGTCACGGCCGCGCTGTAGAAATAGGCCGCCGAGGTGCCGACGGCGATCAGCGTGTTCATGTCCGCGGTCCGATGCCGGAAGGCGGTCCAGGCAGAGCGGTAGAACTGGCCGCCGATGGCGAACTGAACAGGCGTCGCCAGGGCCCAGAGGACGAAGAAATTCCGGAGGAAGGCCGGGACCCAGGGGAACCAGCCGGGCATGCTGCCGAGGAAGATGAGCACGGCCAGCAGGCCGCCCCAGAGGACCTTGGTCCGGAGCGTCCGGTACTCCCTCTCCCGGATCCGGCGCTCGGCGTCGGCCCCGGCCTCGCCCGCGGGCATGACGTGGACCGCATATCCCACGCCCTCGACCGCCTTCCGGATGCTGGCGAGGTCGACGGCATTCGGAATGTAATCGACGGCGACCTTGCCCGAGGCGAGGTTGACGGCGGCCCTGACGACCCCATGAAGGGCAAGGAGGGCCGTCTCGATCTTCAGGACGCAGGAGGCGCAGGAAATGCCCTCGACCTGGAGCTCGGCCTTGGCGACGGCGACGTCGTAGCCGGCCTTCCGGACGGCCTCGATGAGCTCGCCCATACCGGTGAAGGCCGGGTCGAAGAGGACCGTGGCCCGGTTCGTGGCCAGGTTGACGTTCGCCTCCCAGACGCCGGCAACCTCCCGCAGGCCGCCCTCGACCCTCGAGACGCAGCCGGCGCAGCTCATGCCCAGCACCGGGAGGTCGGCCCGCTCGGCGTTCGCTTCCCCGACATTCATGCCGCAGACAGGATCCTTCGGCAATGCATGCTCCCTGGAAGCGCTCTTATCCGGGCTCGCCCGAGAACGGCTCCAGCGCGGGCCGGCTCACAACCGGAGGGCGCGCCTCCGCCCCCCCTGGCGCGGACTCGAAAGGCCGCGGCGCTAAACAGGTTCCGGTCTAGGCCTTGTCCGGCCCCTTGGGTTCGGCCTCGCAGGCCTTTTTCGTTCCCGTCGAAAAAACGGCGTAGACCGGGCAGAACCCAACGACGCTTGTCAGAAAGAGGATCACGGCCAGGACGCCGAGGACGATGGCCGCCGGGCCCTTCAGCATGCCCAGGAAAAAGAAGACGGCGATGGCCGCGGCGACGATGATGCGCAGGATCCGGTCAAGACTGCTCATGTTGCACTTCATATGACTTGCCCTCCTACGCTGTGATTATAGCACAAGCGTCGTCCTTGTCGTATCGACTTCGATCGAGCGGAGTCTCTTGCGCGCCCTTCGCGGGCTCTTCCGTTCCCGGCCCCGGCCGCGCCCCCTTCGGCCGGCCGTGCGGACCGCCCTGACGGCCGGCGGGGGTTTGCGCCCGTTCGCCGTTTATGCTACTATCATGATTCTCAAAGGACGCAGGAGAGGACCATGTCCGGACATTCAAAATGGGCTTCGATCAAGCATAAAAAAGCAGCCACGGACGCCAAGCGCGGCAAGATCTTCACCCGGCTCATCCGCGAGATCAGCATGGCCGCCCGGGCCGGCGGCGGCGACCCCGACAAGAACGCGGCCCTCCGGAAGTGCATCAACGACGCCCGGGCCGCGAACATGCCTGCCGACAACATCAAGCGGGCCATCATGAAGGGGACCGGCCAGCTCGAGGGCGCCAGCTACGAAGAGGTCGCCTACGAGGGCTACGGGCCGGGCGGCGTCGCCATCTACCTCCAAGCGGTGACCGACAACAAGAACCGGACCGTCTCCGAGCTCCGCCACATCTTCGCCAAGAACGGGGGCCGCATCGGCGAGTCCAACTCCGTCGCCTGGATGTTCAAGCGGATGGGCTCGATCAGCGTCGAGAAGGCCAAGGCCTCGGAGGACATCCTTATGGACGTCGCCCTGGCCGCCGGCGCCGACGACATCAAGGACGACGGCTCCAACTTCGAGATCGTCACGACGCCCGCGACATACGAGGCGGTCCTCGAGGCCGTCAAGAAGAGCGGCATCGAGGTCGCCGCCTCCGAGGTCGGCTTCCTCCCCCAGAACTATGTCAAGGTCGAGGGCAAGGAAGCCCAGCAGGTCCTGCGGCTGCTGGAGGAGCTCGAGGACCATGACGACGTCCAAAACGTCTCGTCCAACTTCGACATCTCCGAAGAGGAGATCGCCAGCTTCTCCCAGGCCGGCTGACGGCCGCCGCAGGTCCATGCGGGTCCTCGGCATCGATCCCAGCCTCCAGTCGACCGGCTTCGGGATCATCGAGGACGCCGGCGGCGGGGCCCGGCCGGTCGCCTACGGCGTTATCCGGCCGACGGCCGGACTGCCTTTCTTCAAGAAGCTGGCCGAGATCCGCGCCGAGATCGAGAAGATCATCCGCGATTACGGGCCGGACGAGGCCGCCATCGAGAATCCCTTCTACGCCCGCAACGTCAAGACGGCCATCCTCCTCGGCCAGGTCCGGGGGGCGGTCCTCGTCGGCATTGCCGCCACGGACTGCGGCTTCCATGAATACTCGGCCCTGGAGATCAAGAAGGCCGTGACCGGCTACGGCCAGGCGGAGAAGGAGCAGGTCCAGACCATGGTCAAGGCCCTCCTCGGCCTCGATGACGACCGGCTCCCCCTCGACGCCTCGGACGCCCTGGCCGCGGCCATCTGCCACCTCAACGCGCGGCTGACCCACCTCAAGGCGGAGGGACCGGAACCGTCATGATCGCCTACCTCAAGGGAACGCTCATCCACAAGACTCCGGGGCGCGTCATCGTCGACACCGGCGGCGTGGGGTACGCCGCGGCCGTGCCGCTCGGCACCTACTTCAAGCTCGGCGAGGTCGGCGAGACGGTCGAGCTCCTCATCCACACCCATGTCACCGACGACGCCCTGACCCTCTTCGGCTTCGACTCCCAGGAAGAGAAGAACATGTTCCTCAAGCTCATCGGGATCTCCGGGATCGGCCCGAAGCTGGCCATGAACATCCTCTCCGGCATCGGCCCGGCCGACCTGGCCGAGGCCGTCCGCAAGAGCGACCTGGCCCGGCTCGCCCTCGTGCCCGGCATAGGCAAGAAGACGGCCCTGCGCATCACCATGGAGCTGCAGGACAAGCTCGAGTCGAAGGAGAGGCTCCTCGCGGCCAAGGGTTCGCCCGAAAAGGAGGACCTCGTCTCCGCCCTCCTCAATATGGGCTTCCGGCGCAAGGAGGCGGAGCGGGTCGCGGACCAGTCCATCGCCGCCCTCAAGACGGATGCGGGCTTCGAGAAGCTCCTCCGGGACTGCCTGCGCCGGTTGGCCAGACTATAATTCAAGTGGGACAGTCCCCTGCGGGGACAGTCCCTATCGATCTTTGCGGTTGCTTTCCCGCCCCCGTTGGCTAAAATAACATAGAGAAAGCCGATGCCCGCGATCCTCAGCCCCATCCGGACAAAAGAGGACGTCCTGTTCGAGGACAGTCTCCGGCCGCAGAGCTTCGCCGAGTTCGTCGGCCAGGAGACGGTCAAGGCCAACCTTAAGGTCTTCATCGAGGCGGCCAAGAAGCGGGGCGAACAGCTCGACCATGTCCTCCTCTACGGCCCGCCCGGGCTCGGCAAGACGAGCCTGGCCTACCTCATTGCCAAGGAGATGGGCGTCACCATCAAGCCGACCGCGGGACCGGTCATCGAGCGGACGGGCGACCTCTCGGCCATCCTGACCAACATGCAGACGCGGGAGGTGCTTTTCATCGACGAGATCCACCGCCTCCAGCCTTCGGTCGAGGAGATCCTCTACTCGGCCATGGAGGACTTCAGCCTGGACATCGTCATCGGCCAGGGGCCGGGGGCGCGGAGCCACAAGCTCAAGATCAAGAGATTCACCCTGATCGGGGCGACGACGCGGGCCGGCCGGATCACGGCCCCGCTCCGAGGGCGGTTCGGCATCATCCACCGCCTCGACTATTACCGGGACGAGGACCTCCGGCAGGTCATCCGGCGCTCGGCCAAGATCCTCAAGGTCCGCATCGACGACGACGGCGCCGGCGAGATCGCCCTGCGGTCGCGGGGCACGCCGCGCGTCGCCAACCGCCTCCTGCGCCGGGTCCGCGACTACGTCGACGTCAAGGGCGACGGCGTCATCACGGCCGCGGAGGCGCGCAAGGCCCTCGACTTGATGGAGGTCGACGCCCTCGGGCTCGACGATGTCGACCGCAAGATCCTCTCGACGATCATCGAGAACTTCGGCGGCGGGCCGGTGGGCATCGCCACGATCGCCGCCGCTATCGACGAGGAGAAGGACACGATCGAGAGCATCTACGAGCCCTTTCTCATGCGCATCGGCTTCCTCGACCGGACAATCCGCGGCCGGGTCATCACGCCCAAGGCCTATGCCCACCTTGGCTATGAGTATGAGGGGTCCCGCGCCCACGCCGCGGTCGGCGGGCGCGCCCGGAAACCGCCATCCGGGCAGAAGAAGCTGTTCAAGGACTGAGGACGCCCCGCCACGGCCATGACACCCGGCCATTCCCACCGCCTCTCGGACTTCGACTACGAGCTGCCTCCGGAGCTCATCGCCCAGCATCCCCTTTCCCGCCGCGGCGACTCGCGGATGATGGTCGTCGAGCGAGGCGCGGGCCGCATCAGCCATCGCGCATTTCATGACTTTCCGGACTTCTTCGCCGCCGGCGACCTCCTCGTCCTCAACGACACCAGGGTCGTCCCTGCCCGGGCCTGGGGTGAAAAATCGGGGGCGAAGGTCGAGTTCCTGTTCGTGAGGGAGCTCGGCCACGGGCTCTGGGAGACGCTCTGCCGGCCGGCCCGCAAGCTCGCGCCCGGCGACCGCGTCCGCTTCGCCCCGGCCTTTGAAGCCTTCGTCGAGTCGGCCGGGGAGGAAGGGAAGCGGGTGCTGCGGTTCGACCGGCCCGACGTCCGGGCCGAGCTCGGCCGCATCGGCTTCGCCCCCCTGCCGCCCTACATCAAGCGGAGGCGGGAGGACCTCGGCCGGCGCGCCGAGGACCTCGAGAGATATCAGACGGTCTTCGCCAGGAGGGAAGGCGCCGTGGCCGCGCCCACGGCCGGGCTCCACTTCACGAAAGAGGCGCTGGCCGGGCTCAAGGCCAAGGGCGTCGAGATCCGGCGCGTCACGCTCGACATCGGCCTGGCCACCTTCCAGCCGGTGCGCGTGGACCTCGTCGACGAACACAGGATGCTCGAAGAATGGTACGCCGTCCCCCCCGCCGCCGCCCACGCCGTCAACGCCGCGAAGGGCGCGGGACGGCCGGTCGCGGCGGTCGGGACGACCGTCGTCCGGACGCTCGAGAGCGCCTGGCAGGAGGGCGGCGTCCGGGCCGGCCGGCGGGCGACCTCGCTCTTCATCCGCCCGGGCTACGAGTTCCGCGTTGTCAACCGCCTGCTGACGAATTTTCACCTGCCGAAGTCGACGCTCCTGATGCTCGTCTCCGCCTTCGCCGGGCGCGAGCTCGTCGTGGAGGCCTATCGGGAAGCCGTCCGGGAGCGCTACCGCTTCTTCTCCTACGGCGACTGCATGCTCGTCCTCTAGCCCGTCTTTGACAATCATTTTCGTTCCCATTATCATAGGCGGAAATCGGCCATGGACATCGAAGCCAGTATCGCCCGGGCCATCGAGGAGCGCGGCGCCGAGATCCTCAAGCTGAGCCGCCGCATCCACGACGACCCCGAGCTCGCCTTCGAGGAGGTCCGGACCTCCGCCCTTCTCAAGTCCGCCCTCGCGGCCGAGGGCTTCGAGGTCTCCGGCGCCAGCGAGGCCCTGCCGACGTCCTTCCGCGCCGCCCACGCCTTCACGGCGGACGGGCCGCGCGTGACCTTAACCGCCGAAATGGACGCCCTGCCCGGGCTCGGGCACGCCTGCGGCCACAACATCATCGGCACGGCCTCGACCTACGCCGCAGTCATCCTCAAGTCCGTCCTCGGCTCCGGCCCCGGCCCGGCCGGAGCGGTCGAGGTCGTCGGCACCCCGGCCGAGGAGCGCGGCAGCGGCAAGGTCCGCCTCATCCAGGACGGCGTCTTCGCCCGCTCCGACGCCGTCCTCCAGATCCATCCGCATTCCCTCGACACGGTCGTCAACCAGGCCCTGGCCCGGCGCACGCTCGTCGTCGAGTTCTTCGGCCGCAAGGCCCACGCCGCCGCCGCGCCCCTCGAGGGACGGAACGCCCTCGACTCGCTCGTCCTTTTCTATCATTCGGCTGCCCTGCCCCGGGCGAAGCTCGAGCCGGGGACCCTCTTCCACGGCATCATCGAGGCGGGAGGCGAGGCGACGAACATCATCCCGGACTACGCGCGGGGCCGTTTCTCCCTGCGCGCGGACACGATGGCCAAACTCGAGCGGCTCGTCGGCGGCGTCGAGGCTCTCGCCGAAAAGGCCGCCGCGGAGACCGGCTGCCAGACCAAGATCAGCGAGCCCGGGCCGGGCGTCACGACCTTCCGCCGCAACCCCGTTCTCGAAGAGGTTTTCTCAGGCCTGTTCGAGGAACGGGGCCGGCCCGACCCGTTCAAGGTCCGCGAATCCTACGGGTCGACGGACCTGGCCAACGTCTCCTGGGTCGCGCCGACCATCGAGCCCTTGGTCAAGGCCAGCGACTTCCCCATCCACACCGAGGGCTTCGCCCGGGACGCCGCGGCGGCCGGCGGCGAGCGCGCCCTCCTCGACGGCGTCTACTTCCTGGCCGCGGCCGCGGCCCGCATCCTAACCGACCCCGCCCTCCTCGAGCGCATCCGCGAGGACTTCCGGGCCGGGGAGGCGCCGGAATGAGCCGCGTGAAACGGGCCCTTGCATGAAGAGCCTGGCCGCATTCGAAGGCCGCCCCGACGGGCTGGCGGTGGCCATCACGGATTCGGGGCTCGGCGGCCTCCTCATCGCCGCGGAGCTCGAGCGGCGCCTCCGCGGTGCGGCCGGCGACGGCCCGGTCCGGCTCGTCTACGTCAACGCCTGGCCGGACGCCCGCTTCGGTTACAACGACCTCCCCGACATGACCGCCCGGGCCGCGTTCTTCGACCGGGCCTTGGCCGCCATGACGGCCCTCCGGCCGGGCCTCATTCTCATCGCCTGCAACATGCTCTCGGTCGTCTACGAGGCGACGGCCTTCCGCCGGGCGCCCGCGGTCCCGGTCGCGGGCATCCTCGACGAGGGGGCCGCGCTCTTCGCCGAGGCCCTCACGCGCGACCCGGCGGGCGTCCTGGCCCTGTTCGGGACGCGGACGACGATTGGCTCGGGAGAGCACCTCCGGCGCATGGCCGGGCGCGGCGTCGGGCCGCGGCGCGTCGTCGCCGAGGCCTGCCACGGCCTGGCCGCGGCCATCGACAAGGACCCCGATGCGCCGGCCGTCGCCGCTTTCGTCGAGGAATGCGTCCTCCGGGCCGCGCCGAGGCTTCCCGCCGGTGCGCCCGTCTATGCGGGGCTCGCCTGCACGCATTACGCCTACGCCGCCGAGGCGTTCCGGGCCTCGCTCGCCCGGGCGACCGGAGCGAAGGTCGAGGTCCTCGACCCGGGCGGCCGGCTCGTCGACGTCCTCGCGCGCGGCCTCGCCGTCCGGCATCCGGAGACCGGAGAGAGGGAGGTCGCGGTCGAGGTCGTCTCCAAGGTCGAGCTGCCCGACCCCCAGCGGCGGGCCGTGGCACGGCGGCTCGATCCCGTGTCGCCCGCGACGGCCCGGGCCCTGGTCGAATACCGGCGTTTGCCCGAGCTCTTTTGAGGGAGTGACACCATGAGGATCGTCCTTCTGACCGGCCCCGGCGGCGATGCCCAGGGATGGGGCGACATGAAGGTCACGGAATCCATCCGCGGCGCCCTCGAGTCCCTCGGCCACCCGACGCGGATCGCCAACGTCGCCGACGAGGCGGGGTTCTTCCGGCTCCTCGACCGGCCCGACTTCGACATCGTCTGGAGCGCTCTTTACCACATCACAACGAACGAGGCCTTCATCGGCCGCAATGCGGCCGGGACCTGGGTCGCCGACGTCATGGACGAGCGCCGCGTCCCCTACATCGGCTCGGACAGCCGGACGATGAGGGCCATGATCGACAAGTTCGAAACTCACGAGATCCTCGCGGCGGCGGGCGTCGCCGTGCCCGCCCACGTCCTCCTCCGTCCCGGCGACGACATCTCGGCCGTCACATTTCCCGCGTTCGTCAAGCCCATGTGCGAGTCGCGGTCGGTCGGCATCTCCGACGAGAGCGTCGTCCACGACGCGGCCGGGCTCGGGCGGCGCGTCGCCTACATCGAGAAGGAGTTCGACGAGCCGGCCCTGGTCGAGGAGTTCCTGCCGGGCGACGAGTACACGGCCCTCGTCCTCGGGAACGGCCGGACGCGCGAATGCCTGCCCGGGCTGGTCACGGTCGAAGAAACCCATTTCCACAGGTACCGCATCCTGCGCAGCGACCTCCGGGGCGTCGGCCTGACCCGGGTCGGCCTGGCCGGGCCGAGGACGGAGGAGGCCCGCGCCCTCGGCGACGCGGCGGCCGAGGCCATGGGCTGCCTCGACCACGTCCGCATCGACATGCGCGTCGACAGGGCCGGCCAGCTCCGCATCATCGAGGTCAACGGCATCCCCGGGCTGAAGCCTCACAAGAGCTGGGCGCCTCAGATCTACACGCTCTACCACGGTTCGCCCCAGGGAGAGGATGAGGATTACAGGAACCTGATCGGGGCGATCATCGAGTCGGCCGGGCGCCGCTGCGGGCTCGCCTGAGCCGGCGAGGCTAGATCGACACGGGCGGGACCGGCCGGGTCATCCACTCCCGGATAAGGCGGGTCCAGAGCGTCCGAGCCGGGGCCGGCTTCAACGACACGAACCGGGTCAAGGCGTCGCGCCAGAGCTCCGCGTGCTGCAGGGTGGTGAGGCGATTGCGGAACATGGCCGCGCCCTTGCGGGGCTCTTCCTCCATCTTCTGCAGGATCGTGAGAACCTCTTTCCTGAACCCCTCCGGACCGTAGTAAGCCAGATAAGCTTGCCAGGCCTCGCCGACTCCCTTCGAAGTCCCGAACGGCTGCGAAACGCGGCCGATCGCCGCCCGGAAGGCCCTCTCCCCCGCCCCGTCGAGCCGGCGAAGTCCGCGCTCTGTGATCCGGTACGGATGGATCTTGAATGAAGCCAGCCGGCCCTTGTTGACGCCGATCGTCAAGAAGAAACCCGTCCTGCGATAATAAAGATCGCCGGGCTGCCAGAAGACAAAATTGCCCAGGCTGTAGGCGATGAGACGGCCGTTGCGCCTCTCGAGTCCCTGGGGGACATGCGGGTGATGGCCGATGACGCAGTCGGCGCCGACCTCCGAAAGGGCCCGGAAGGCCGCCACCACGTAGGGCGGGGGGAAGGGGATGTATTCGAGCCCGGCGTGGCCGATCGCGATGACGAAGTCGCCCCGCTTCTTGGCCCGGCGGATGCGCTCGGCCAGCCGCTCGATCTCCCAGCCGCAAACACCCGGGCCGCCGGTCGAAGAGGTCAGGTCCTCGCCTTCGCTGAAGTTGACGATCGTGATCCGCGTCCCCTTGATCGTTATCGACAGCGGGGCGACAGCGTCAGCGAAGGTCGTCCCCGCCCCGACCGTCCGGACGCCGTTCCGGTGCAGGACGCCAAGAGTCTCCTTGAAGCCCTCAAGTCCGTAGTCGAAAACATGGTTGTTGCCCAGGCAGGCGACCTCGAAAGGCACCGAGGTCAAGCCCGTGACGTGGCCTGGCGCCCCCTTGAAAACGGCGCCGCTCTTCCAAACAGGCTTGTTGGCCGCGGTCAGAGCGCATTCACAGTTGACGATCCGGAGGTCGGCCTCCCGCAGCGTAGGCAGAAGGTCGCCGTAGGCGCCTTCGGGGTCCCGCGACACGACCGGCTCGAAGGCGCGGATCGGCGCCCAGTCGGAGGCGACGACGACTTTCAGGTCCGGCATCACTTCATCAGTTGGGCGATCTTCCTGGCGTGAGTCCCGATGATGGCCAGTGTCGAGGCGTCGGCATCGTAAACCGAATACCAACCCGCGGGTTCATGCGGCGGGTCACCTACCCAGGACATGCCCGGCCGGGCCTCGCCGGCCCAGGCCCAGAAGTTGTCGCCCATGGCCGGACCGCCGGCGGCGATCGAATCCTCGACCAGCTTGTAGAGGGTGGCGTAATAGAGGTCCTTGTTGGTCGTCGTCGAGGCCGGATCGAGGTTGTTGCGCTTGGTCGCCCAGTCGCGCGCCAGGCCGAACTCCTCGAGGACGAGGGGCTTGCCCATGTCCTTGGCCTCCTTGGCCAGCTTCAGGAAATAGGCCACGGCCAGGGGCTCCGCCGCCTTGTAAGTCGCCGGGCGCTTGGGATCGTACCAACCCCAGTTCTGGGGCCAGATGTGGATGGTCACATAATCGATGCCCGGCGAGCTATGGGTCTGGACGAAGTCCTGGCCTTTCTCCTCCGGCGGTGCGCCCTCCGATCCGGTCGTGACCATATGGTTCGGATCGAGCGATTTGATGTAGGCGGAGGTCTCGTCGATCCAGCTCTGCGGGTAGCGCCGCGGTTCGTTCGCGAGCTCCCAGGAAAATACGGCTGGGTCGTCCCGGTACTTGAGACCCGTGTAGGGGTTGGTCCGGCCGACGACCATGGCGATATGGTCGCGGAACCAGGTCTGGCATTCGGGATAGCCATAGAACTTGGCGGAATAGGCGATGAACTGCCCGTAATCCCCCGGATATGGAATGGGCGTCTGCTCATGCCAGGAAACGTACTGGGCCATGCCGCCCGACCACTGCCAGAAGTTGTTGAGGACCATGACCGCCTTCATGCCGCGCTTGCCCATTTCGGCCAGGAGGAAATCGAGGCCGTCGAGGACGCTGCCGTCGTACTCTCCCGGCGAGATCATCAGGGCCGGCACCGTGCGGTGCGGCTCCGAGTTCGGTCCTTCCGAAGAAGCCATGACCCGGAGATTGGTGACGCCGAGGTCGCGGAGACGGTCGAGCTCCCGCAGGAGCCGGGGCCGGTCGCCGCTCGCGCCGTCGACAGCCAGATTCATCCCCTGCCAGAAGTTGGCGCCAACGAAGTAATAGGGCTTGCCGGAAAGCGAGAAGCGGCCGTCCTTGGCCGTGACGAAGGCCGCCGCTGGCCCGGTCAGGCCTTTCTGAGAGGCGGCGCCCGGGGCTTTTTCCCCCCGGCAGCCCCAGGCGGCCAGGGCAAAAAGAAGAATGAGGACGGCGGTCTTGCGCATGGCCTCTTCTCCCGCAGCGATTTGATCTCAGAATCATAGACCGGGGCCGCTCGGACTGTCAACAGCCCCAGGGGTCGAGGCCTTGACTTGATCCCAGGAGGTCTTTACTATCGTCCTCTGGATTTCAGACCGCCAGGAGGAGCGCGATGAAGAAGCCAGGACCTGGAATTTCCCTGATGATCGCGGCTTCATCCGCTCTTCTCCTCGCCGCCTCGAGCTGCGCCTCCGTCCCCAAAACCTCTCCGCCGGCCCGGCCCGCCTCTCCGGCCATCACGCCGCGGCCGCTTCGATCGG
>DATKJS010000102.1:0-60459 GCA_035543515.1 Terriglobales bacterium
GCGAGAGCCAGCGGAGGGACTTGAACCCACGACCTGCTGATTACGAATCAGCTGCTCTACCGACTGAGCTACGCTGGCTTCCGGGGTTCGCGAAAGTACCTAGAAATTAAACGATTCGGGGCGACCTGTCAAGGCGCGGTCGAACCTGCGGGCGGCGTCGGAATCGTCCTCGTCCCCCGGCCAAAGAGGGGGCAGCCCCCCCGCGGGGACCGCCCCTCCTTTATTGAAGCGCAGAAACCGGTCGTCACTTGAGCTCGAAGCGCAGCGTCACGGTGAAGACGAGCCCGCGCGGCCGGCCGTTGACAACCATGGGCTCGTAGACCCACTGCCGCACGGCCTCGACCGCGGCCGCGTCGAGGAGCGGCACGGACCGCAGGACCCGGACCGCGACAACCCGGCCTGAAGCGTCGGTCGTCGCCTCGAGGATGACGGTTCCCTGGACCCGGGATTTGCAGGCGATCTCGGGATAGACGGGTTCGACCCGCCGGATGAGCCGCGGCATCCTGACCTCGCCCGCCGGCCGGACCGGGGCCGTCTCGTCGCCGATGAGGCTGTAGAGCGCGTCTCCGACGATGCCTCGCGGATAGCCGCCGGCGACACCGCCCTCGACACCCCCCTCGACGCCGTCCTCGGCCCCGCTCCATGCCGTTGGCTCCTCGGCGATCGTGGTGGGGATATCGACCGGGGCCACGAGAACGCCCGGAGGGCGCGTTCCGGCCGCGGCGACCGGGCGGATGCGGTTCCCGGGCTTCGCAGGATGCCCCTTTGCCTTGGGCGGCGGAGGCGACGGCGCGGGGGGCGCGGGCGCCAGGAAGACGCCCGTCAGCTCCAGCCGGGGCAGGTTTCCGCTCCTCGCGAGGGGCAGGGCGACGAGGAGGAGGGCCAGGAGCCCGTGGGCCAGGACCGAAAGCGGCAGGACCGCGGCCCGGACCCGGCCGTTCCCTTCGGGGACGAACAGGACGTCTCGGAACATGGGGGCCTCCTTTCGGCCTCGTTCCGGAAGCTTCCGCTTCCAACCTTGATACAAACCCCCGCGCGGAATATTCCCGGTCAGGAAGAGGGGACACGTACAAAGAGTACGTGTCCCCCCTTTCAAATCGGCGGCGAATCGCATACAATAGCACTTTGTTTCGGCCGGACGGCCGAGGCTCCGATTCCGCATGCGCCGCGAGTACCTAGACCCATGAGCATGATCATCAAGAAGCTCGAGCTGCAGGGATTCAAGTCCTTCGCCGAGAGGACCAGGATCGTCTTCCACCCCGGCATCACGGCCGTCGTCGGTCCCAACGGCACCGGCAAGAGCAACCTCGTCGACGCCATGCTCTGGGTCCTCGGCGGCCACCGCCAGAAGACCGTCCGCGGCGACAGGACCGAGGACGTCATCTTCAACGGCAATGCCAAGCGGCCGCCGCTCAGCATGGCCGACGCCGTCCTGACCCTGGGCGGCGAAGACGAGGAGCTGACCGTCTCCCACCGCGTCTTCCGCTCCGGCGAGAGCGAGTACCGGATGAACGGCAAGACCGTCCGCCTCAAGGACATCATGGACGAGCTCTGGAAGCACGCCATCGGCGAGAAGGAGTACTTCGTCATCGAGCAGGGCGCCATCGGCGACTTCGTCACCTCCAAGCCGACGGAGAAACGGGCCCTGATCGAGGAGGCGGCCGGGACGGCCTTCTACAAGGACAAGCGGAAGCAGGCCCAGTCGAAGCTCGAGACGACCGAGCAGAACCTCGTCCGGCTCGAGGACATCATCCTCGAGGTCGAGAAGGCCAGGAACTCCCTCCAGCGCCAGGCCCAGGCGGCCAACCGCTACCGCCGCCTCCGCGAGCGCATCCGCGAGCTCACGTCCCACCACTACCAGCGGAAGTTCACCGCTCTCGAGCGCGTCCAGAAGGAGGCCGGCGCCCTCCATGCGGAGGCGCTCGCCCGCGAGCATTCCATCGCCGCCCGGGGCCGGGAGGAGGACAGGGCCCTGGCCGCCCGCCGCAAGGGGCTCTGGGACCTTGAGAAATCCCTCAAGGACACCCAGGAACGCCTTTACGGCCTGAAATCCCACATCGCCCGCCTCGAAGGCGACGCCGAGCGCGAAGCCAGGCGCGTCGAGTTCTTCGAGGAGAAGAGGGCGCGGTCCGAGTCCGACCGCGACGAAGTCCTGGCCGACCTCCTCCTCCTGACCCAAGAGCTCGAGGGAACGAAGGCCCGGCTGGACGAGCTCGGCGGCGCCTTCGAAAGAAGCCGCGCCGAGGTCGACAGGTCATCGGGGCTTCTCGAAGAAGCCCGGGCCGGGAAGGACAGCGAGGAGAAGGGGCTCGAGGCGCTCCGGACGTCCTACCTCGAATCCCTCCAGGACCTGACCACGACGCGGAACGAGAGCGTCCGCGCCGAGAAGGAGCTCGAGTTCCTCGTCCGCCAGGAGGAGAAGCTCGTCCGCGAGCTCGACGAGGCCGGCCGCGAGCTCGAGGGGAACGCCGCCCGAGCCGCGGCGCTCGAGGGCGAAGTCGCCGGCCACCTCGGGGCCCGGGACGCGTCCGAGCGGCGGGCGTCGGAACTCCGCGCCGCGCTCGATACGGCCCGCGCCTCCCAGGCCGCGGCCCAGGCCGAGCTCGACGGCATGAAGGCGCGGCGGGACGAAGCGGCCTATCATCTCCAGGCCCTGCGCCGCATCGAGGAGAAGGAGCGCGGCGACTCCGCGCCCGGCGAGGTGCCGGGGGCGCTCGGCATCCTGGCCGACCTCATCCGGACGACGCCCGAGGACGCGCCGCTCTTCGACGTCTTCTGGAGGGAGGAGGCCCGGGCGAGGGTCGTTCCGGCCGAGGAGTTCCTGAGGGGGATGCCCGATGGGCTCAAGGGAAGCTACCTTCTCGTCCCGGCCGCGGAGCGTCCCGCGATCCCCGGCGACGTCCTGTCCCGGCCCGAGGTCCTCGGCCTGCTCAAGGGCCGGCTCGAGCCGCACGAGAGGATGAAGGACAGTCTGGCCCGGCTCGAGGACGCCGTCATCGTCCGGTCGGTCGGCGAAGCGGTGCGGCTCTGGGTCGGCCATCCCGGGCTCAATTTCCTGACGCCCTCAGGCGACCTGCTCCTCGCCTCCGGGCTGCTCAAGCTCGGCGAGAAGTCCGGAGGCATCATCGCCCTGGCCGCGGAAGCCCGACGTTTCGAGGATGAAGCCGGGCGCCTGGAAGGGGCCCTGGTCCCCCTCGCCGCGGGCTTCGAGGCCAGGTCCGCGGAGGCGGCCGCCCTCGAAGCCGAGCTCGAAACGGAGCGGGAGCGGCTCCTCGGCGCGGACCGGACCCTGGCCGACCGCCGCAAGGAACACGGATTCAGCCGGGCCGAGGGCGAGAAGATCCGCGCCAACCGCGACCTCCTCATCCGCGAGCTCGAGGTCCTGAGGAGTGACAAGGAGTCGCTCGCCCGGACGCTCGACGCCCTTCGCGGGCGCCTCGACGCGGGGGATTCCCGGCTCCTCGCGCTGCGGGCGACGATCGAGGAGAAGGAACGCGCCCTGGCGGGGCGGCAGGAGACGGTCGACGCGTCGGCCCGGAGCCACTTCGAGCTCCGGGCCGGGCTCGACCTCCTCCAGGAGAAGATGAGCGGGCTCCGGGGCCAGCTCGAGGCCGCGGCCCGCCGCAAGGAGGCCGCCGAGGCCAAGATCAACGCCCTCGAGTCCGACGCCCGCAAGAGCGAGGAGGACAAGGCCCGGCTCCGCGAGGACATCGCCGCCTTCCGCGAGAAGGCCAAGGCGCTCCGGGCCGAGCAGGCCGGCGCGGAGGCGGCCCTGGCCGCGGCCGAGTCGAGCCTGGAGGCGGTCCGGGGCGACGTCGAGCGCCTTGAGGCGGCCCTCCGCGCGACGCGGGAAGAGGAAGCCGCGGCCAAGGACGAGCGCGTGCGCCACGAGATCCGCAAGGCCGAGGTCGACCGCGACCTCGTCAACCTCGACGAGATGTGCTGGCAGGAGCTCAAGAAAACGCTGGCCGAGCTGCGGGCCGAGTCCGAGGCCGCGAGCCGGGCGCCGGCGCCCGCGGCCCCGGCTCCCGAGGCGGAAGCGGAGACGGAGGATCTGGAAGAAGGCGCGGAGGACGAGGCCGGGGAGGCCCCGGCCGAAACCGCGGCGACGCCGGGGTCGACCGAGGCGGCCGCAGCCGGCGGCATTCCGGCCGCGCCGCGCCCCCGCCGCGCGGCAAAGAAATGGCGGCCGCTCGCCGAGATGTCCGACGAGGAGGTCGAGCGGGAGCTCGACGAGTCGCGAGAGAGTCTCAACCGCTACAAGGCCGTGAACCTCATGGCCGAGGAGGAGTTCCTCGAGCAGAAGACGCGGTACGATTTCCTCGTCGCGCAGCGCCAGGACCTCCGCGACTCCATCCGCTCGACGGAGGAGGCGATCCTCAAGATCGACGAGGAGAGCAAGGCCCAGTTCCTCAAGGCCCTGGAGGAGGTCGCCAAGAACTTCCAGGAGCTCTTCACGGCCCTGTTCAAGGGCGGCAACGCCGAGGTCAAGCTCCTCGAGCCGGACAACCCGCTCGAGAGCGGCGTCGAGATCGTCGCCCAGCCGCCGGGCAAGCGCGTCCAGAACCTCAACCTCCTCTCGGGCGGCGAGAAGTCCCTGACGAGCATGGCCTTCCTCTTCGCCCTCTTCCGCTACAAGCCGTCGCCGTTCTGTTTCCTCGACGAGGTCGACGCGGCCCTCGACGACGTCAACCTGATGCGCTTCCTCGACCTCCTGAAAGCCATCAAGCACCAGACCCAGTTCGTCCTCATCACCCACAACTACAAGACGATGGAGGTCGCGGACTACATCTACGGCACGACCATGTCGGAGCCGAACATGACCAAGCTCCTGTCCGTGAAGCTCGAGCGCAAGGGCGGCGGCGAGGTCTTGAATAACCCGTCCTGACCCGGGCCGGAGCTCCCGGCGGACGGCAAGGAGGGCCGATGTCGTTCTACCTTTGGATCATCCTCGCCTATCTCCTGGTGCTCACGGCGCTGAACTTCGTCCGCTCGCGGCGGATCAAGAGCCAGGAGCAGTTCATGGTCGCCGGCCGGAGCCTGAAGTGGCAGGTCATGGTCTTCACCTTGATCTGCACGTGGATCGGCTCGGGGACATTCATCAGCGGCGCCGAGTTCGCCTCCAAGGCCGGCTTCTCGGCCCTCTGGCTGGCCGGCGGCGCCTGGGTGGGGATCATCCTGATCTATTTCCTCGCCGCCAAGATCCACACCTTCGGCCAGTACACGGTCGGGGACGTCCTCGAGGTCCGCTATGGGCCCGCGGCCCGGTTGTTCGGGGCGATCGCCCTCGTCCTGTCCTTCGTCTCCATCGTCTCGTACCAGTTCGTGGCGGGCGGGTTCATCCTCAACGTCATCACCAGCGGCAGGATCTCGGAGGCCACGGGGACGCTCATCGCCGCCGCCTTCGTCATCCTCTTCACGGCCCTGGGCGGCATGGTCGCCATCGCCTACACGGACCTGCCGAACGGGATCATCATCGTCCTGGCCTGCCTCCTCGCCGTGCCCTTCGTCGTGGCCGCGGCCGGCGGCCTCCCCGGGGCCAAGGAGGCCCTGCCCGCCGGCTACTTCGCCGTCGTCAACAACCACTTCGGCGCCCACCCGTGGCTCAAGGCCGTGGGCTACTTCCTGTCCACGATGTTCCTCCTCATGGGCGTCCAGAGCATGTACCAGAAGTTCTACAGCGCCAAGTCGGCGAAGGACGCAAAGAAGGCCGTGGCCTGGTGGACGGTCGGCACGGTCTTCGTCGAGACCGTCGTCGTCGTCATCGCCGTCTTCGCCTTCGGCAAGCTCAAGGGCCAGATCGACCTCAGCCTGCCGAAGGCGGGCGGCAAGGTCGTCCTGATGGCGGCGAAGCAGCTCGTCCCCTTCCCCGTCGGCGTCCTCCTCCTCGGCGCGGCCTGCGCCGTCGTCATCTCCACGGGCATGAACTACCTCCTCTCGCCGTCGACGACGCTCATGCGGGACATCTACCAGCGCTTCCTGAAGAAGGACGCCGACCCGAAGAAGATGGTCGCGCTGCAGAAGGCCCTGGTCGTCGCCATCGGCGTCCTGGCCTTCCTCCTCGCCACCCAGCTCAAGTCGGTCCTCGAGATGAGCTTCTTCGCTTACACCATCTACGGCGCCGCCATCACCCCGGCCCTCATCGCCGCCCTGGCCTGGAAGCGGGCGACCAAGGCGGGCGGGCTGGCCTCCATTATCTCCGGCACGGTCGTCTGCCTCTTCTTATTCATCGCCTCCAGGCTCCTGCCCGCGGCCCAGGTCCCGGACGGCGACCCATGGGGCATGCCGCTCATCTACCCCGCGCTCATCGCCTCCCTCGGCACCCTGGTCGTCGTCAGCCTCCTGACGCCCAAGCCGAAGCCCGAGGAGCTGGAGAGGTTTTTTCCAAAGCAATGAGAGCACTAGACGGGTCCCGGCACGGCGCGTCACCGTCCGGCCTTCGGGGCGTCGGGCTCACGGGGTGGCGGCGAGGCCGTCCGAAAGACCCCGTTTGGAAGGGGGCCCGTGCTATTCCGTTGCGGAACGGCACGGGGGAACCGGCACAGGTTCCCGGGGCCGGGGGATAAGGACGGCTTTGGCGCCACCCTACCTCGCAATGCGCCCTTATAGGACCCGTCCAGCGAATAGGATGTGAACGATGAAACCGGCTGTGCTTTATGACCGGCGCTTCGCCGACCACTCCATGGGCCCCTACCACGTCGAGAGCCCGGAGCGCGTCCTCGTCCTCAACCGGATGCTCGATGAGGAGGCGGCCGGGACGTTCCTCGCCGTCGAGCCCCGCCCGGCCACCGACGAGGAGCTGGGGCGGGTCCACGAGCGGGCCTACATCGACTTCCTCAGGGCGACCGCGGGCCGCGACTGGGTCTTCATCGATGGGGACACGTCCGCGGGGCCTAAAACGTTCGAAACGGCGCTCCTCGCCGCCGGCGGCCTCGTCCGGCTCCTCGACCTCATCCTCGACGGCGGCGCGCGCCACGGCCTGGCCCTGGTCCGGCCGCCGGGACACCACGCCGAGGCCTCCCGGGCCATGGGGTTCTGCTTCTTCAACAACGTCGCCGTCGGCGCCGAGCACCTCATCCGCAGGCGCGGGCTGCGGCGCGTCCTCGTCGTCGACTGGGACCTCCACCACGGCAACGGCACCCAGCACGCCTTCTACTCCCGGCCCGATGTCCTCTACTTCTCGACCCATCAAGCGCCCCTCTTCCCCGGCACGGGCGCCGTCCGCGAAACCGGCGACGGCCCCGGCAGGGGTTTCAACCTGAACGTCCCGCTGGCCGCCGGGAAGGGCGACGCGGACTTCCTCTACGTCTTCCGCAAGATCCTCGGCCCCGTCGCCGCGGGCTTCCGGCCGGAGTTCATCCTGGTCAGCGCGGGGTTCGACATCGGCCGGGGCGACCCGCTCGGCGGCATGCTCGTCAGCCGCGAGGGGTTCGGCCGGCTCACCGACGCCATCCTCCTCGCGTCCGAAGAATGGTGTCCCGGCCGGGTCGCCGTCGTCCTCGAGGGCGGCTACGACCTCGGCGTCCTCAGGGGGGGCGTCCAGGAGGTCCTCGGCCGGCTGGCCCGGCCCTCCGCGCCCGGGCCTCTTCCCGAGGCGGAGCCGTCCAATGCGACGCTGCGTGAGCTCGAACCATGCTTTCGGGCCTTCCGCCCCTTCTGGAGCCTCGGCGACCAAGATTGTCCTCCCCAGGGATGAACGTCCCTTTTATAGGACAAAACGCACCGAGATCTCCCCTGGTCTCCAGGGGAGGCCCTTGGCATGATTTTTGCTGTTCAAGAAGGCGCCAAAAGGAGAGCCATTATGAGAAAAGCACTCATCGTCATCGCCGCTCTCAGCCTCGTCTTTACCGCCTCCTGGGCGCAGCAGGAGCAGCAGTCGCAGGAAAAACCGCCCGCGGCCGCCGCTCCCCAGCAACAGCCGACCCCCGCCCAGCCGCCCCAGGACGCGAAATACACAAACGACTCCGTGGCCCGGGTGAGCTTCGTCGAGGGCAAGACCTTCGTCCAGCGGGCCTCCGACCTCGGCTTCGAGGAGGGGGTCCTGAACATGCCCGTGAGCGAGGGCGACCGCCTCGGCACGGCCGACGGCCGGATGGAGGTCCATTTCGGCCGGGGCAACTATATCCGCCTCGACAACGACTCCAAGCTCGACATCCTGAACCTGCCCAAGAAGGGCGACAGCATCGCCCGGCTCCGCGTCTGGTCCGGAAGCGTCTACCTCGTCGTCGGCACGCTGGCCAAGGAGAAGGCCATCGAGCTCCACACCGCGGACTCCTCGTTCTACGTCCTCGACAAGGGGATCTACCGGGTCAACGTCCGCGAGAACCATGACACCGAGATCCTCGTCTTCCGCGGCCTGATCGAGGCGGCCGGCGAGGGCGGCTCCACCCTGGTCAAGGCCGAGCAGAGGCTCGAGATAACCGAGGGGCGGTTCAACGGCAAGCCTTCGGGCTTCATGGCCGTGGCCGACGACGCCTTCGACCGGTTCAACCAGTCGCGGAACGCCGAGCTCAACGCGCAATTCGCCAAGAACGGCAAGCGCTACCTCCCCGACGAGCTCGGCGACTATGAGTCCGAGCTCGACCAGAACGGCGAATGGCGTTACGTCCCGCCCTACGGCGATGTCTGGATCCCCTCCGGGGTCGATGACGAATGGCGGCCCTATTGGAACGGGCGCTGGTGCTGGCTCGGCCTGAGCGGCTGGACGTGGCTCCCCTACGACCCATGGGGCTGGGTCACCTTCCATTACGGCCGCTGGCACTGGGGCATCGGCATGGGCTGGTACTGGATCCCCATGTCCATGTGGGGCCCGGGCTGGGTCGACTGGTGGTGGGACGACTTCTACTTCGGCTGGGCGCCCCTGAGCTTCTGGGGCTACCCCGGCGTCCTGTACGGAGGCCGCTACTACGGCGGCTATTACGGCGGGTATTACCCGTACGGCTCGCGGGCCCTGACCGTCGTCCGCCGCGACCAGCTCAAGTCGCCCAACGTCGCCCGCGTCGCCGTGCGTGACACCGCCACGCTGAGCACGCTGACGAAGATGAGCCTGACCAACCGCACGGTCAATCTGAGGCCGTCCGGGACCAGGATCTCCGTCCAGCCGATGAACGGCAACCGGGTCATGCTGAGGAAGGACGGCAGCTCGGGCGGCCTGGTCCAGGACCGCGGCGTCGGCCGCGAAGGGCAGGCCGCGCGGGGCTCCCAGGGCTCGGCCGGGACGACGATCAAGCGGGATGGCGGCTCCCAGGGCAAGAGCGCCGGAGCCCAATCCAAGTCGGGCAGCTCCGGCAAGTCTTCCTCGGGCCGCTCGTCCGGCTCGGGCAAGAGCTCGGGCTCAGGCGCCCGCAGGATCCACAAGGACGAGGCCGCGGCGCCTTCGTCCTCCGGCTTGGGCGCGGGCTACAGCTCCTCCATCGCGTCCGGCGCGGCCGCCGGACCCCGGGGGGCGACGTCGCAGAGCCTGCGGACCTATCCCGCCTCCCCACTCGTCCACGGCCCCAGCCTTTCTTATGGTGACGGGGGCGCGGCGCGGGCCCGCTCGTTCTCGGGCGGCACCTATTACGGCGGCTCCCGGGGGAGCTCCATCAGGCCGTCTTATTCATCGCCGCGGTCGGGCGGCTCCTCGGCGCGGGTTTCGCCGCGCTCCGGCACCTCGTCGGGGAGATCCTCCTCCAGCCGCGGTTCCGGGTCGGTTTCGCGCGGCACCTCCGGCTCCCACTCGAGCGGGGGCGGCGTCCGAAGGAAATAAGGACTCAGAACCCCTTTCCCATACCAGGGGGCGTCCCTTCCGCTTGAGCCGGTAAGGAAGGGACGTCCCCTTCTTCTTTATCAGTGCTCTTCGCTGGCTTTCTGCAAGGAGTAGTAATCCAGGATCCTGAGGTGGTCGGCGGTCGTGCAGAAACGGGCCGGCTCGGTCCCCGGGAAGAAGACCTCCCGCAAAGCGTAGAGACAGGCCGGCGTCACGAGCAGCCCCGTCTTCCGGTCGATGTCGACGAAGA
The DNA here is from genome assembly GCA_035543515.1 of Terriglobales bacterium. Lineage (GTDB taxonomy): Bacteria > Acidobacteriota > Aminicenantia > Aminicenantales > Saccharicenantaceae > DATKJS01. The sequence continues at coordinate 9,999 of DATKJS010000102.1, forward strand.
CGAGGTTCGGCGGCACTTCGAAATCCTCGCTCGGGCTCGGCCCGCTCTCGTTCTCCGCCCCGGTCGCCGGCGGCATCGCCTTCCTCTTGTCCGCGATGACCCGGGCGAAGAAATCCTGCCAGATCGGCAGGGCGGCGGCAGCGCCCGTCTGTTTCTCGCCGAGCGGGACCTGCTTGTCGTTCCCGACCCAGACCCCGGCGCAGAGCGTCGGCGAGAAGCCCAGGAACCAGGCGTCGGAATACTTGTCGGTCGTTCCCGTTTTTCCGGCCAGAGGCCAGTTGAGGGCGGCGGCGGCGGCGCCCGTCCCTTCCCGGACGACGCCCTGCATCAGGTAGGTCATGACATAGGCCGTCTGCGGCGAGATGACGTCCTCCGACTCCGGCTTCGTCTCTTCGAGGACGTTGCCGTCCTTGTCCTCGACCCGCGAGATGAAGTAGGGCTTGGCCCGGACGCCCTTGTTCGGGAAGACCGAGTAGCCCGAGACGAGCTCGCCCAGGGTGATCTCGAACGACCCCAGGCTCAGCGAAAGGTAGGGATAGACGGGCGAGACGATGCCGAAGCGGCGGCAGTAGTCGACGCCGACCTGCGGCGAGATGTAGTCAAGGAGCTTGGCCGTGACGACGTTCCGCGATTCCTCGAGGCCGAGGCGGACGGTCACCGCGCCCTTGTACTGCCGGTCGTAGTTCCGCGGCGACCACGGCTCGCCGTTCCAGCGGTCGATGAAGGTCGTCGGCTCGTCGACGATCAGGCTGGCCGGGGTGAAGCCGTTCTCGATGGCCGCGGTATAAAGGAACGGCTTGATGGCCGAGCCGGTCTGGCGCGGCGCCTGCATCGCCCGGTTGAACTGGCTGGCGCGGAACGAGTACCCGCCGACCATGGCCTTGACCTGCCCGGTCTGGGGCTCGATGGCCAGGAATCCGCCGTTGCGGACCGGATGCTGGTCGAGGGACACCGCGGCCTCGCGCCGGGCCTCGTCGACGGACCGGATCCGCGCCTGGACGACGTCGCCGCGCTTCATGAGGGCGCTGAGGGCCCCGCTCCGGGTCCAGCCGATGTCCTTGTTCGTCATCCTGCCCGTGTAGCCCTTGACGCGGACCGTCGCCTCGGTCCCCGAGGCGGCGAGGACGATGGCGTCATAAACCTCGTCCGGCTCGAGCGACGAGCTTCCCCAGGTCCGGAGCCACTGCCCCTCGAGGTCCGGCTGCGGCCGGTCGACGAGGGCCTTGCGGACATCGGGCGCCGCGGTGAGCAGGTTGGGCTTGTCCGGCCGCCAGCCGTCCAGGGCGTTCTCGACGTCGCGGAGCCCCTTGCGCAGGGCGGATTCGGCGTAGCCCTGGAGGGTCGGGTCGAGGGTCGTGTAGACCTTGAGGCCGCCCGTCTTGAGGGCCTCCTTGCCGTAGTTCTTCTCGACGTACTTGCGGACTTCCTCGAGGAAGTAGGCGGCGTGCTCGCCGCTCGTCTGACGCAGCGGCAGGACCTTCATGGGCGTCAGCTTGGCCGCCTCGGCCTGGGCCTTGGTGATGTAGCGCTCCTCGGCCAGCCGGTTGAGGACGTGGTTGCGGCGGTCGAGCGTGATCTTGGGGTTCTCGTAGGGGGAATATCGTCCCGGCCGCTGGAAGATGCCGGCGATGAGCGCCGCCTCCTCCAGGCTCAGGTCCTTGACGCTCTTGCCGAAGAAGACGTCGGCCGCGGAGCCGACGCCGTAGCCGCCGTCGCCGAGGTAAAAGTAGTTGCAGTAGATCTCGAGGATCCTCTTTTTGGAGTACTTTTTCTCGATCTCCCGGGCCAGGAACATCTCTTTGAGCTTCCGCCGCAGGCTCACCTCGGGATGGAGGAACAGGGAGCGGGCCAGCTGCTGGGTGATCGTGCTCGCGCCCTGCGGACGCTGGCCGCGCACGACCCTGGGCAGGTCGTCCCGGAGGGCCCGGAGGATGCCGCGGATATCGACGCCCGAGTGGCTGAAGAAGCGGTTGTCCTCCGTGGCGATGATGGCCTTGATGAGGATGTCGGGGATGTCGCCGAAGGGGACCTCGATGCGGCGCTCCTCAGCGAACTCCTTGATGGGCCGGCCGTCGGCGGCGTAGACCGTCGTGATGAGCTTGGACTTCATCGTCTCGAGCTCGGAGATCGAGGGGAGGTCGTCCTTGACGGCCATGTAGGCCCCGAAGAGCCCGCCCAGGACGGCCGCCGCGCCGGCGAAGACGAGCAGGACGAGGATGCGGACGAGGTCCGACCAGCGGAATTTCGGGATCCTGATGGTGAGCTTCGGAACGGCCATCGGCTTGAAGATTCATCATAGCAAATCGTGTTCGAAAAGACAAAAGCGTTTCACGGTCCTGCCCCGGCGCGTCACCGTCCGGCCCTCGGGCAATCAGGCAGGGACCGTCCCTCTTATTTCGGCAGGAGCTTCTCGACGCGGGCCCAGACGGCCCGGCCGACGGCCCGGCGGTCGGCCCGGCCGTCCAGGTGGACGATGTTGCGGCCCCGGAGCCCGCGGAAGGCCTCCCCGACGCGGACAAGGTAATCCTCGCGCTCGAAGAGCTCGTCGCGCGTTTTCCGGCCGGCGATCCGGCCGAGCCCCTCTCCCGCCCCGACGTCGAGGACGATGACGAGGTCGGGACGGACGGCGAAGGCCTCGTTCAGCCGGCGGATCCGGCCGGGGTCGATGCCCTTGGCCCCCTGGTAGGCGATGGTCGAGAAGTAGTAGCGGTCGAGGACGACGACCTTGCCCGCGGCCAAGGCGGGGGCGAGGTTCCGCTCGACGTTCTCCCGCCGGTCCCTGACGAAGAGGTCGAGCTCCTCCTCAGGCGTCAGGGAGCCGGCCCGGGCCGCCCGGCGCTTGATCTCCCGGCCCCACCGGCCCCGCGTGGGCTCCCGGAAGAAGGCGGCCCGGAAGCCGCGGCGCCGGAGGCGCCCCAGGAGGGACCTGGCCTGGGTCGTTTTCCCGGAGCCGTCGATGCCCTCGAAGACGATGAGGAGGCCGCGGCGGTCGATCATGGACGTTCGGGGCCATCTTAGCCGCAATCCCCCGGGGAATGCAACCTTCACCCGGCCGGCGGAGTTAGGAAAAAGCCCGGAAATTGAATTTTCAGGGCGGATATGGTAGGTTAACCCATTAACCCCTGGAGGTTTAGGATGAGAAAAGCCGTTTGGATCGCGCTAGCCGGATTCGCCCTCGGCCTGGTCGTCGCGGGCTACGTCTTTCTTCATCGCCCCGAGAAGAGCGCCCCGGAGGCCTCCCTGTTCCGGCCGGCGGACGGGGCGGCCCCCGCCACCGCCCTTTTCGCCTCCCCCGGCCCCGAGCCCAAGGCCGACATGGACTTCGTCACCATCTCGGAGAAGGTCGGCCCGGCCGTGGTCAAGGTCGAGGCCCAGCGCCGGGAGAAGGTCAGCGCCTTCGGCATGGACGAGGGCGACCCGTTCCAGGATTTCTGGGACCGCTTCTTCGGCCAGCAGCGCCCCCGCCAGCAGCAGGAGCAGCCGGTCACGGCCCAGGGCACGGGCTTCTTCATCAGCGCCGACGGCTACATCCTGACCAACAACCACATCGTCGAGAAGGCCGAGCGGGTCACCGTCAGCACCGTCCAGGGCAAGGAATACGAAGCCAAGGTCATCGGCGCCGACCCCAAGACCGACATCGCCCTCATCAAGGTCGAGGCCAAGGACACGCCCTTCGCCGAGCTGGGGGATTCCGCCCAGGTGAAGGTCGGCGAGTGGGTCCTGGCCATCGGCAACCCCTACGGGCTCGACCACACGGTCACGGCCGGCATCATCAGCGCCAAGGGCCGCCAGATCGACACCGGCAGCTATCAGGACTTCATCCAGACCGACGCGGCCATCAACCGCGGCAACTCCGGCGGCCCGCTCATCAACATGAGGGGCGAGGTCGTCGGCATCACCTCGAACATCTTCACCCCGACCGGCGGCAACATCGGCATCGGCTTCGCCATCCCCTCGAACATCGCCCGCAAGGCCGTCGTCCAGCTCAAGGCCAAGGGCCGGGTCGTCCGCGGCTACATCGGGATCGTCCCCCAGGAGCTGACCGAGGGCATGCGGAAGCAGTTCGGGCTCAAGGACCGCAGGGGGGCCATCATCAGCTCCGTCGAGCCGGACAGCCCCGCGGCCGCGGCCAAGCTTAAGCCCTATGACGTCATCGTCGCCATCAACGGCCAGCCCGTCGAGAACGTCAACGACCTGCGCTTCAAGATCGCGGACATCGAGCCGGGAAAGAAGGTCGAGCTCAAGGTCATCCGGGACAAGCAGGAGATCACCGTCACGGCCACGGCCGAGGAGCAGCCCTCCGACACCCCGAAGGGCCAGGCGGCGGCGCCGGAGAGGAACACGGGCCTGTCGCTCCAGCCCCTGACGCCCCAGCTCGCCCGCCGCTACGGCCTGCGGACGACCGAGGGGCTGCTCATCACGGACGTCCAGCCGATGAGCGAGGCGGCCCGCCAGGGCCTGGAATCCGGCATGATCATCCTGGAGGTCAACCGGGTCAAGGTCACGACCGTCGCCCAGTTCGACGCCATCCTGAAGAAGGCGGGCCCGGGGGACGAGCTCATCCTCCTCGTCCGGATCGAGTCCGAGAACCGCGCCACGGACAACATCTATACCGTCAAGGTCCGCTGATGCGGTTCACCAAGCTCCAGGCCCTCGGCAACGATTTCCTGGCCGTCTGCCCGAACGAGGAGCTCGACGCGTCCCGCATCGGCGAGTTCGCCCGGACGGTCTGCGAGCGGCATACGGGCGTCGGGGCCGATGGGCTGCTCGTCCTGTCCCGGGGGGGGCAGAACCGGGACGAACTCGGCTTCCGCATCTTCAACTCCGACGGCAGCGAGGCCGAGATCTCGGGCAACGGCCTCCGCTGCGCCATGGCCTGCCTCGCCCACCATGGGGAGATCGCCGGCCCCCGGGCCGTCTTCAAGACCTCGGTCGGGGACCGGTCCGGCGAGATCATCGGCCGCTCCGGGACCCTCTACGAGGTCCGGATGGAGATCGGCACGCCGCGCTTCAAGTCGGCCGAGATCCCTTTCGACGACGGGCAGGTCTACGAGCGCGTCCTCGACTACCCGCTGTCCATCAACCGCAAGGTTTACGAAGTCACCAGCCTGTCCATCGGCAACCCCCACTGCGACGTCTTCGTCGACCGCTTCCCGGCCCGCATCGAGTGGCACCAGATCGGCCGGGAGATCGAGTCCCATCCGTTCTTCCCCCACCGCACCAACGTCGAATTCGTCCGCGTCCTCAACCGGGGCGAGATCGAGGTCCTGTTCTGGGAGCGGGGCGTCGGCGAGACGCTCTCCTCGGGCACCGGGTCGTCGGCCGCGGCCGTGGCCTCCATCCTCAAGGGCCTGACCGACCGCAAGGTCAAGGTCTGGACGAACGGCGGGGCGCTCGTCGTCGAGTGGCCCCAGGACGGACAGGTCTACCAGACCGGGCCGGCCGAGGTCGTCTTCGAGGGCGAATACCCGGCCCGCTAGCTCATTGGCCGGACGGGTTTTGTCCGTGGCCGTCCCAGGGTGCGGTGGCATCGGGATCACTCTTATCCCCCGCCCCGGGAACCTGTCCCGGTTCCCCCGTCGGAAATCCCGCCGGGTCCCCCTCCAAACGGGGGCTTTCGTGTGATCCCGGCACCACAGGCTTTGGGCGAGGACGAGGAGGGGCTGTCCCTCTTATTTTTAGCGGAAGTGCTCGTAACCTTTGACCGCGAGCGGCCGCTTCGCGCCGTCAGGGCCGACGGCCAGGAGCCGCCGACCCGGCACGATCCGGCCGATCTCGGTGACGGGGAAGCGCTTCCCGAGGGCGCGCAGGCGCGGCAGGTTCCTCGGGCGGACGGTGAAGAGCAGCTCGAAGTCCTCTCCTCCATGGAGCGCGAGGTCGAGCGGGCGCGACGAGGCCCGCCGCAGCTCCTTCGAGAGCGGGATCGCGGCCAAGTCGACCTCGGCCCCGGCGCCGCTCTCCTCCGCGATGTGCGAGAGGTCCACGGCCAGCCCGTCGGAGAGATCGATCATGGCCGAGGCCAGACCTCTCCGGGCGAGGAGCGCGCCGAGTTCGAGCCGCGGTGCGGGGTCGAGGAAGGCGCGGAGCAGGCGGCCTGAGGGTCGGCCCCTTCCGGCGGCCCCGCGGCGCCCGAGGAGCCGGAGCCCCATCGCGGCGTCGCCGAGCGTCCCCGAGACGAAGACCCGGTCTCCCGGCCGGGCGCCTCTCCGCGTCACGAACCGCCGGGCCTCTCCCGTGACCGTCACGGCGATCATCGTCCGCGCCGCCGCAGAAAAGTCCCCGCCGACCAGGGCCGCGCCCGCCCGCCGCGCCGCCTCCCGGAACCCGGCCAGGAAGGCGTCGAGCCAGGCCCGCCCGGTCCGGCCCGGGAGCGCCAGCCCCAGCACAACGTGGCGGGGCCGCCCGCCCATGGCGGCGATGTCGCTCAGGTTGACGTTGAGGGCCTTGCGGCCGAGGAGCCGCGGCGGAAAGAGGGCCGCCCGGAAATCGACGTCCTCGACGAGGAGGTCATGGGTGATGAGCAGGCGGGCCGGGCCGCGGACGACGGCCGCGTCGTCGCCGATGCCCAGGACGACGCCCGCGGGCCTGGCCGGGAACGATCGCTTGACGGCCGAGATGAGGCGGCGCTCGCCGACGTCCCTAAGCCGCATGGCCTCCCTCCGGCGAGAGGTCAGCCGGACCGCTTGGCCCGGCGCTTGGCGGGCGCCCGCTTCGGCCCGAACTTCCTCTCCAGCGCGCGGCCGAGGACATCCTTGACGTCCGCGACGAAGATGAACTCCATGTTGCGGATGACTTTCTTGGGGATGTCGACGAGGTCCTTCCGGTTCTCCGCCGGGAGGATCATCGTCCGCACGCCGGCCCGCTGGGCGGCCAGGACCTTCTCCTTGACCCCGCCGACGGGCAACACGTTCCCGCGGAGGGTGATCTCGCCGGTCATGGCGACGTCGCAGCGGACCTTGTTGTTCGTGCAGACCGAGATGAAGGCCGTGGCGATCGTGACGCCCGCCGACGGGCCGTCCTTGGGGATGGCCCCCTCGGGAATGTGGATGTGGAAGTCGTTCTGGTAGAACATCCGGCTGTCGATGCCGAACTCGGCGGCGTGGGTCCGGGCGTAGCTCAGGGCGGCGTGGGCCGACTCCTTCATGACGTCGCCGAGCGAGCCCGTCAGCTGGAGGTTCCCCTTGCCGGCCATCTTCGTCGCCTCGACGAAGAGGATCTCGCCGCCGACCGCCGTCCAGGCGACCCCCGTGGCGACGCCGACCTGGCTCTTGTGGAGGAGCTGGTCACGGAAGACCTTGGGCGGCCCGAGGTACTTCTCGATGGCCTGAGCGGTCACGACCGTCTGGGTCTTCCTGCCCTCGGCCGCCTTCCGGGCGACCTTGCGGCAGACCGAGGCGATCTCCCGCTCGAGGTTCCGGACGCCGGCCTCGCGCGTATAGAGAGCGATGATCTTCTTGATGGCGCCGTCCGTGAAGTGGATGAGCTTCGCGCTCAGGGCGTTCTCGGCGACCTGCTTGGGGATGAGGTGGCGGACGGCGATCTGGAGCTTCTCCTCCTCCGTGTAGCCGGGGAGCTCGAGGACCTCCATCCGGTCGCGGAAGGCCGGCTGGATGGGGTCGAGGAGGTTGGCCGTGGTGATGAAGAGGACCTTCGAGAGGTCGTAGGGCACGCCCAGGTAGTGGTCGCGGAAGTTGTCGTTCTGCTCGGGGTCGAGGACCTCGAGGAGGGCCGAGGACGGGTCGCCGCGGAAGTCCGCGCCGACCTTGTCGACCTCGTCCATCATGAAGACCGGGTTGTTCGAGCCGGCCCGCCGGATGCCCTGGATGATGCGGCCGGGCATGGCGCCGACGTACGTCCGGCGGTGGCCGCGGATCTCGGCCTCGTCGTGGACGCCGCCGAGGGAGATGCGGACGAATTTCCGGCCGAGGGCCCGAGCGATGGACTTGCCGAGCGACGTCTTGCCGACGCCGGGCGGCCCGACGAAGCACAGGATGGGGCCCTTGATCGTCTTCGAGAGCTTGCGGACGCCCAGGTACTCGAGGATGCGCTCCTTGACCTTCTCCAGGCCGTAGTGGTCCTCGTCGAGGATCTTCTTGGCCTTGCGCAGGTCGAGGTTGTCGACGGTCGACTTGTTCCAGGGCAGAGAGAACATCATGTCGAGGTAGGTCCGGACGACGGCCGTCTCGGCGGACTCGGGATGCATCTGGCCCAGCCGGCTGATCTGTTTCTCGAGCTCCTCCTTGACCTCGTCGGGGACGCGGAGCTTGCGGAGCTTGTCCTGGTAGATCTTGACCTCTTCCTGGGTCTCCGTCCCCTCGCCGAGCTCCTTCTGGATGGCCTTCATCTGCTGCCGCAGGAAATACTGCTTCTGGAGCTTGTCCATCTCGCCCTTGGCCTCGGTCGAGATCTTGGACTGGACGTCGAGGAGCTCGAGCTCCCGCGTCAGCAGCTCGTAGACGCGCTTCAGCCGCTGCAGGGGGTCGACGACCTCCAGGATCTCCTGGGCCTCGGGGACCTTGAGCTCGAGGTTCGAGGCGGTCAGGTCGGCCAGGCGGCCCGGCTCCTCGACGTTCGAGGCGATGATGAGGACCTCGGGGGCGATGCCCTTGCCGAGGGAGGTCGCCCGCTCGAGGCCCGAGCGGACGTTCCGGATCATGGCCTCGCCCTCGATCGTCTTCTCGGCCTTCTCCGGCTCGCTGACGACCGAGACCTGGGCGGTGATGAGGGAGCCGTCGTCCTCGAATGATTCGACCCGGGCCCGGACGAGGCCCTGGGCCAGGATCCGGACGCGGCCGTCCGGGAGCTTGAGCATGCGCATGATGAGGGCGACCGTGCCCATGTCATAGACGTCCTCGCGCTTGGGGTCCTCGACCTCCATGTCCTTCTGCGTCAGGAGGAGGATCATGCGGTTCGTCGAGAGGGACTGGTCGATGGCGGCCTTCGACTTTTCCCGGCCGACGAACAGAGGCGCGATCATATAGGGGAAGATGACGATGTCGCGCAGGAGGAGGACCGGGAGCTTCGCGGGGATGTTCAGCTTCTGGCTGTGCTCCTCGATGAGCCCGTCGAAGGGCTCGCCGTTCCTATTGTCGCTCTGGGCCATGAAAGATCTCCGTTCTCACTCTCCGCTCGGGCGGCTCTTGATGTCGACGTCGAGGGTCCTGCGCGGCGGCTTGCCGAGGACGATGGTCAGGACGCCGTTCTCGAGCGAGGCGTACGCCCCGTCGGGCACGACGGCGCCCGGCAGGACGATCTCGCGCCGGAAGGGGCCGAACTCCCGCTCGAGCCGCAGGTAGCGGACGCTGCCGTGGCCGGAGGCCTCGCGCTTCAGCCCGCGGACCTCGAGGCGGCTCGGATAGAGGAGGATGCGGATGTCCTTCTCCTGGACGCCCGGGACCTCCATCTCGACGACGATCTCGCGCTCCTTTTCGTAGATGTCCACGGCCGGCACGGCCAGCTCGGCTAGCGTCGGCACGAGGCGGCGCTGGAGCGGGGCCGGACCCTCGGTCCTGCGGACCTCGGCCTCGGTGCGCCGGACGCGGGAAACGGGCTTGATGCGGCGGATCATCTGCGGCGGCCGTCCTACTTTTCTTTCATCAGGCTCTCGAGCTCCTGCTGGAACTCGGCCACGTCCTTGAACTCGCGGTAGACGGAGGCGAACCTGACATAGGCGACCTTGTCCAGGGCCTTGAGCCGGTCCATGACGAGCTGGCCGACCTCAGCGACGCCGATCTCCTTGTCCGGCCGCTCCTGGAGGAGGGACTCGATCTCCTCCACGATCTCCTCGAGCTGGCTGATCTGGATGGGCCGCTTCTCGCAGGCCTTCATCATGCCCCGCAAGAGCTTTTGGCTGTCGAAGGGCTGGCGCGTGCCGTCCTTCTTGACGACCATGTAGGGGATCTCTTCGATCTTCTCGTAGGTCGTGAACCGGCGCTTGCAGGACAGGCACTCCCGTCGGCGCCGGATGGACAGCCCTTTCTTGCTTTCCCGTGAGTCGATGACCTTGCTTTCGAGGAAGCCGCAGAAGGGACACCTCATGGCTCTTCGCTCTCTCCCATCTTCTTGATTTGAAGCAGCGATACCCCCTCGCGGCATAATATAACATAACCCACGGCGCATGTCACGAGGACCTGGATGGCGTGGATGACGAGGGTCATGCCCACGGCCAGATCGGCGTTGACGTGGAAGAGGGAGGTCAGGCCGACCTTGCTGAAATAGTCGTAGCCGCCGGCCATGCCCGGAGTCGGGATGGAGGCGCCGATCATGGTCAGGAAGACGTAGGGGACGACCTGGAAGTACGGGACGCGGACGTGGAAGGCCAGAAGGAGGACCCAGTAGTAGAGGATGATGCCCAGCCAGACGACGAACGACAGCAGGGTGTACATCACGAAGTTGCCCGGGGAGTGGAAGAACTTGAGCCCGTCGATGAACTCGTGGAGGAGCTTGAGGACGCGGGCGCGCAGCCGTTCGGAGAGCGGCCGGAGGAAGCGGCCGATGACCCGGACGGCTCTCTCCCGGAAGACGGACAGGGCGACGATGAGGGCGAGGATGGCCAGGGCGAAGGCGACGCCGATGACGCCCCAGAACTTCAGCCGGCCGTAGGCGTCCGGGGCGATGTCGATGAGCCCCGGGAAGAGGGGCCTGGCGAGGAGGTAGAGCGCCAGGAAAAAGCACATCGTGAACATGTCGAAGACGCGCTCGACGACGACCGTGCCGACGGCGAAGCCCGGCCGGATGCCCTCCCGGCGGGCCAGGTAAAGGGGCTTGACCAGCTCGCCGAGACGGCCGGGGAAGATGAAAGTGACGGTGAAGCCGACGATGTTCGCCGCGACCATGGGCCAATAGCGGACGTCCTTCTTTTCGTGGATGAGGAGATAGCGCCAGCGGAGGCCCCGGGTGAAGAAATGGACCAGGGCGAAGGGGAAGAGGAGCAGGAAGAGCGGCCGGTTGACGCCCTCGATGTAACGGGCGACGTCCGCCCAGCGGACGCTCCGGACGAAGAAGTAGACGAAGACGGCCGTCAGGGCGGTGACGGCGAGGATCCTCGGCAGGCTCTTCTTCATCTGTTATTGCCGCCCATAATAACATGAACGAGCGAGCCGCTAAAAGGGCCCCGAGGAATGGCTCCACTCCAGAGTGCGGTTTCCACTAAACCGCACATGACGTTTCAGCCGTTCCTCGAGGCGTTTTCTTAGGCGATAGGGACGGTCCCTCTTCGGCTTGACGGGGTGTGTCCCTCTTGTTTTTCACTCTTGAAATCTTCCCCGGATTTCTTTAATATAGTGGTCCCTGCTGGGAAGTCGTCCAACGGCAGGACTCATGACTCTGGATCATGCAATCAAGGTTCGAATCCTTGCTTCCCAGCCAACTCCCCGCCTCCCTTCTTCCCCCTCTATCCCCTGAGCTCCTTCCGTTTCCTTGCTGAGCCCCTGGGCGTGGAATCAGCCGTATCCGGGCGCATCGGTACGGTCGGCACGCCGCGGGCTTGCGAGGCCTCAGGCGGCTAGGTCGCAGGGGGATAGATGATCTTGGCGAACAGCCCTTCCGCGGCGGTGAAGACCTCGGAGGGAAATCCCCTGCCCTCCGTTGACTTCGGCCGACCGGCCGGGCTATGCTTGGCCCGAGGGTCCGGAAGAGCCGGACGGATAGGAACCGCGAAGGAGGGCAACGATGAGAGAACGGCCCGAGGCGGTCATCAGGCAATGGGATTACGCGCTGTTCCCATGCGCCATCCTGGTCACGATGCTCCTGTCGCTCTACGGCGGGCTCTGGCGCCGTTTCGAGGCGCCGCTCACCTGGAAGAGTCTGGTCGGCGGCCTCTTCGTGCTTCTCTTGCCCTACGCGCCGACGGTGTTCTGCCTCCTGAGGCTCCCGGCCACGGCGAGCGTCGCGGCCTCGCTCGCCAGCCTCTTCTGCTTCGTCACCTTCGTCTCGCTCCTCTCGGACAAGGTCAGCTGGAGGATCGCCGTCCTCTTTCTGCCCATCGGCATCATTTACTCGCTCGCGAGCATCAGGACATGGAGGGCCTGTGAATCCGTCTGGCTCAAAGCCGCCCGGACGGCGACCCCGGCCGAGTCCGCGGCTTCCCACGCGCCGGCAAAGTGAAGAGAGGGGCCGGGCATGAGAAAAGCGCTGGTCATCGCAGCGGCCGTCGCCGCAGCGCTCTTCGTCTGCGCCTCCCTCCCCCGCGCCCAAGTCCCCTCTCCCGGCGTCCACGCCGCGGACGACGGGCTGGCCCTGACCCCGCCCATGGGCTGGTATCCCTGGAACATCTTCGGCCAGGAGCCGCAAAACGAACGGCTTATCAGGGAGATCGCCGACGCCCTGGTCTCGACCGGCATGAAGGACGCCGGCTACACCTTCGTCGGGCCGGACGAAGGGATTTGTTTCTCGCGCGCCGAGGACGGCCATCTCAAGACGAACCGCGAGCGCTATCCGTCAGGCCTCCGCGGCCTGGGCGATTTCATCCATCGCCGGGGCTTGAAATACGCCCTCTACACCGACGCCGGGACCGCCACCTGCAGCAAGGCCATGCCCGGCACCAAGGGCCACGAGTTCGAGGACATGCGCCGCTTCGCCGACTGGCGCGCGGACTATATCAAGATCGACTGGTGCAACACCGAGGGCCAGGATATCGTCGCCGCCTACACGAAGCTCCACGACGCCCAGCGCGCCGCCGGCCGCCCCGTCGTCCACAGCCTCTGCTCCTGGGGCGACGGCGAGCCCTGGAAATGGGCCGCACCGGTCGGCCACCTCTGGCGGACGACGAGCGACATCTGCGAGCCGGGAAAGGCTGACTGGGAGCACGCCGTCAAGCTAGCCTTTTCGAACGAGAAGCTCTACCGCGCGGCCGGCCCCGGCCACTGGAACGACCCCGACATGCTCATCGCCGGCATGCCGGGCCTGACCGAGGCGGAGAACCGCTCCTTCTTCAGCCTGTGGTGCATGATGGCCGCGCCGCTCATGGCCGGCAACGACGTCCGCGGCATGTCCGACGAGACGATCCGGATCTTGACGAATGCCGAGGCCATCGCCGTCGACCAGGACCCGCTCGGCGTCCAGGGGCACGTTATCCGCACGGAGGGGGAGGTCAGCATCTGGGCCGCGAAGCCCCTCTTCGACGGCAGCCGGGCCATCCTCGTCTTCAACCACGGGCCGGTCCAGGCGGAGGCGGTCCTCAGGCTGTCGGACTTCGGGTTCCCCGCGGGCGCGGAGTTCTACGTCCGCGACCTCTGGCGACAGGCGACCTCGAACGGCGCAGCCGGCCCGGACGGGTCGTTCGGCGTCACCGTCTGGCCGCATGACGTCCGCTTCCTCCGCGTTTCGAGGTCGAGCGAGTTCCCCCTGCCGCCGGTCGTCGTGGCCGACACCTATCTGCTGACGTTCGAGGCGCCCGTCCGCGCCGCCGGGAGGCTCGAGAAAACGCTGACCCTCGTCAACAAGGGCACGGCCGAGCTTGCCCCGTGGAAAGTCGCGCCCGGGCTCCCCGCCTGGCTCAGCGTGACCGTGACGAGGGAGGGCCGCAGGCAGACAGTCATGAACACGGTCACGGCCGGGGCGCTGCAGAAGGGGATGTATCACGCCCTCGTCCGCCTCGACAACGTCGAGCCGGTTTCGGGCCGCCCGATGTCGGCCGTCTATTACGACGTCGACCTCGACGTCGGCCGCGTCGGCCTCGGCCTCTCGAAGTGAACCGGCCAGGGGGGACCATGATTTGCCGAAGATGCGGCAAGGAAAATCCCGAAGGCGCGCGATTCTGCGCGGAATGCGGAGCCCTGCTGGCGCCGAGGCCGGCGGCGAGAAGGCTCCCCCCGTGGTACGTCCTCGTCGCCGCTGCCGCAGCGCTTCTGGCCGCGGGCTTCTTCCTCTCTCGAGCCATCACGCGTCCGCCCCGGCCGGAAACGAGCCGGGGCACGCCGCCTCTGGCCGGGGCGTCCCCGGAGACGCCCGCGGCCGCCGGCGGCGAGCCCGCCTCCGGCGCCGCGGAAGTCGTCCTTGAATCTCCCTCCGGGCAGGAGCTGTCGCGCTGGATGACGGCCGTCGTGGACGGCGCCTGGGTCGCCCTGCCCGCGTGGGCCTTGCTCGGCGGCGGGCGTCCGGTCCTGCGGAGTGCCGGGTCGGCGCCCGTGCTCATCGAGTGGGCCGTCTGGTCCGAGGGCGAGCCCGTTGTCCTCTGCCGGCTCGAATCGGAGCCGGGCGGCGCTGGCGCCCGGCTGGCGCGCTGGCAGCAGGATATCCAACTGCGCTGGCAGTCCATCGAGCGTGGGCGCTCATCGTACGTTCTCGACCGGGTTTCGCCCGCCAGGGACGGCGCTTTCTTCGCCATCACCCTCCCCGAGGACATCCGGCGGCCGGGACTCTTCATGCAAGACGACGCCCCCGTCGGCTGGACGTTCGGGCCGGCCTCGAAAAGGGGGTATCTTTGGGCCGGGACGCAAGAGGTCGAAAAGGCCGCGCGGACGCGCCTGGACGAGCTCACCGGCTCCGTCCTCTCGGGCAGCCGGGAGGCCCGGTTCGCGCGGCTCCTTGCCTTGGGCGACGGCGCGCCGCCCCTGATCCAGTTGCAGGGCTTCGTCGAGGCCTTCCGGGCCAGGGCCGTCTTCGACGAGGAGGACCTGCCGGCGCACCTTCGGACGGAGGGCGTCATCGGCAAGATGCACGAGCGGGCCGCCGAGCTCACGGCGAGCGGTGCGGCCGCGGACGTCGTCCGCGTTCTCGATGATGCGGCGCTCCTCGAGACCGGGTCGGCGGCCCTCGTCGAGGATGTCGTCCTCGCCCGGGCTAGGTTGCGGGACCACGAAAGCGCCCTGCTGGAGCTCGCCCGGCTCGAAAAGAAGCTCTTCGGCGCCCGGGGAGGCCCCCCGCCCGGCCTGAGGGACTTCGAAGCGGGGCTCTACAAGGACTGGCTGAAGGAGATCCTGGAGAAGCACTCCCCCCATGGCCTGGACGCCGTGGAGAAGGCCAAGCTGGCCTTCCCCGACGACGTCGAAATCCATCTTCTCGGCGTCGAGGTCGCGGTCATGGAGAAGGAATGGGCCAGGGCCGCAGAGCTCCTCCAGATGAGGACGTACCCGGACGCCCTGACCGGCCGCGTCAAGATGATCGAGAACCTCATCCAGGAGGGACAAAAGGACGAGGGGGTGGTCGTGCTGCGTTTCGACCCGGGGACGGACCATATCCCGGTCGAGGCCTATATCAACGGCAAGCTCCTCCAGAAGTTCATCATCGACACCGGGGCCACGACGAGTTCGATCCCTTCGAGCGCCGTGGATGCCCTCGGCCTGAAGATCGACGACTCGACCAAGGCCGTCGTCGTCGAGGGGATCGCCGGCCGCAGCGTCACCTACGAAGTCACCCTCGATTCCGTCGAGCTGGCGGGCCTGCGCACCCTCAACGTCAAGGCCGTCGTCGTCAATCTCGCGAGCTACGAGGACACCGGCATCCTCGGCCAGAACTTCCTCAACAACTTCCGGGTGGACATCGACTACAAGAAAGGGATCCTGCGCCTCCGGAAGAGATGAGGCCGGGAGGCGGCCCTACTTGGACTTCCCGCCGGCGATGGCCCGGTCGACCGACCACAACCCGCCGCCCATGATGGCCAGGGCCAGGCCGATGGCGATGGCCAGGATGTGGTACTCGAAGCCCTCGCCCTTCTGGGTCCCCATCCAGTTCATGAAGAAGCCGTTCTTCCAGTGGACGAGGCGGACGGCGACGGTCATGTCGACGGCGATGGCCAGGGCGGCGAGCCGGGTGAGGAATCCGGCGATGAGGGCGGCGGCGCCGACGGACTCGGCCAGGATGGCCGCCAGGGCCAGGTAGGCGGGGATATGGAAATTCGATTCGAACCCCTTCATCGAGGCGTTGAAGCCGGCCCCGCCGAAAAGTCCCAAGAGCTTCTGGAGCCCATGGGGCAGCATGACCCCGCCCAGGGCCACCCGCAGGACGGTGCCGGAGATTCCGGCGTCTGTGGCGAACAGCTTTTTGATCATGGGTCGAACACTCCCAAGCGTGGCATAGGCGCCATCTTATCACAAACGGGAGGCCCCGCTTCAAGCGCTCCGGGCCGCCGCTCAGTCTGACGGCCGCTCTTCAGGCGGGACGCCCGTTTCCGGCTTCCCCTTGCGGAGGCGGTGCAGCCAGTCGACGATCCTGCCCCTGGCGCACACCCCCACCGCGAACAAAACCAGCGCAACGCCGGAGAGGATCCAGACGGGGAGATAATCCTTCTTGTGGATATGGGCGCCGATGTAGGCCGACCCCAGCAGGCCGGGGAACCGGGCGATCATGCAAATGGTGAGGAAGCGGAGCGGCTTGATGGGCGTCAGCCCCGAGATATAGACCAGGGTGTCCTTGGGGATGCCGGGGACGAGAAAAAGGACGAACATGGCGATCTCGGATTTCGGGTCATTGATGAGGAAGTCGAACCTCTCCAGTGATTTCGGCGAAACGAAGGCCTCGACCAGAGAATACCCGGCCAGCCGAGTCGCGAAGAAGACGATCACGGTGCCCACGAGCGTGCCCACCACCGAGTAGAACGTGCCGGCCGCGGTGCCGAACGCATAGCCGCCGGCGATCTGGACGATCTCGCCGGGGATGACGGCGATGATGATGTGCAGGGCCACGATCAGGATGTAGACCAGGGCGCTCAGGGGCCCGTAGGCTTCGATAAACGTGCGGAACTTTTCCGGCTGGCTCATCAGCCGGGTGATGGCCGGCCCGTACTTGATGGAGACGAAAATGACGGCGCCCAAAAAGACGGCAAAGAGGATCGCGTGCGCGACGAGGTGGGGATTCCTGAGCTTCCCGCGTCCCATGAGTCGCCTCGCGGCCGCCTCAGGAAACCCCGAGTTTCGCCGCGGGCCGCTTGGTCAGCATCAGGTTGTCGATCTTCGAGACCCAGCGGTAGCCGAAATGGAAGGGCAGCGGCTTGACGTTCCCGGCCGGGTCCTCGTAGGCGGCCTTGAGGTCCTTCTGCTCGACGACCGCCGGAAAGTCCTCGACCGGCTTGGCGTAGGCGCCGTAGAGCTGGATCTCCCAGCCCTGACGCTTGAAGTACCGGTACGGGATGCCCGTGTCGTCCTCGAGGACGTACTGGCTCCGGTCCAGGATCATGTTCCGGAGGTTGGCGAAGTCGGCGTAGTGGAGGAGATAGGAGCCCGACTTGATGAACGTCGTGACGCCGGGGAGGCCGTCGAAGAGCCGGTAGAGCGCCGAGCCCTTGGCCAGGCCCGCGTCGCTGATGTCGCAGCTGAAATAATAGACGCTCCGCGGGGCGCTCTCCCCGGCCTGGAGGTAGTCGACCCGGACGCCGTTCGGCCGCTTGGCGAGCCGCCGCTGGACGGTATACGGGGATTCCACCCACTCCCCCTTCGCGTCGACGGCCAGGCGCCGGAGCGAGACGATGGAGTTCCCGGTCCGCTTGAGGAAGAAGAGCATCACCGGCAGGGCCCCGTCGACCCGGCCCTTGCCGAAGGCCTCGTTCATGTGCTCGGTCACGAAGTAGCCGCGCTTCAGGAAGTCGGTGAGGATCGTTTCGAAGTCCTTGAAGAAGCCGTCGCGCCACTCGGGCGTCTCCTTGGCGAGATCGGGCAGGTTGCCGACCGGCTCGAGGCCCATGAGGACGGTCCGCTCCGCCTCCGGGTAGAAGGCGAGGGCGGTGACGAAGTCCGGGCCCCCGAAGGGGTAGAAGAGCGTCTTCGTCACGAGCCGGCTCTCCCGGAGGTCCTCGCCGGCCCACTTCTTCATCGGCCCGAAGATGGCCGAATCGAAGGCGCCCCAGTGCTCGTTCGCCGCCTTGGCGAAGGCCTGCCAGGAGGCGGCCGCCTCGACCGCCTTGGCCTCGTCGGACGTCCCGGCGAGCCCGCTCATGGTCGCGGCGGCGTCGTCGTGAAGGCGGTCGACGGCGACGGCAAGAGGCGCGGCGGCGGCCGGCGGCTGGGCCTGCGTCCGGGTTTCGCGCGGCAGGTTGGGGCTGGTCGGGTTCGCGGCCTTGTCGGGGCCCTCCCCCGGCTGGCAGCACAGGCCGGAGGCACAGACAAGGGTCATGAGGATGAGGCAGGCTTTCTTCATCATCGTGTCCTTTACCGGGTCATGCCTTGCGGCAAGCAGGTATTATCCACGTTTTTGCGGCAAAAATAAAGACGGCGGCGGCCGGCGCCGGAGTCTGGCCCCCGGCAAGAAGCGGGCCCGGGGACCCCCGGCAGGACCCTCCCGGCGCGCCCGCCGCACCCCCCCTCTGCGGCGTCCGCCGGGCGTCCCTCCGGGCCCATCCCCGGGCCCAGGAGATCAGCTGACCGCGGTTACCGCGGCTCGCGATGGATCCAGCTTCTGGTCTTGACCGAGGTCGCGCTGGCCAGGTCCTTGACGCGCCCTTCGGACTTGTAGGACACGAAGCGCATCGACTTCATGTAATCCCGGACGATGGTGTATTCGTTGAGCCCCGTGGCCGTGACGAGGGGCGTGAGCTGGTTCCCCGTCAGCGCGTTCAGGAACTTGAAGACCTGGTCGCTCATGGCGACATAGTAAAAGGGCTTGGTCCCCAGGGGCGCACCGCCCACGGCGATGGAGCTTTGATCGACCATTTGGCCCACGTCCTTGCTCGAGTCGTAATTGAACGTCAGGCCGGAGGCCTGGACCGCGAGGTCGCTGGTCAGGGGCACCTGGTCGACCGCGTATTCGAGGCCGCCGATGATCAGGTCCGGTGTCAACGGGACGAGGACGACCTTGAAGTCGAGCCCGTTGTCGACGTCATAACCATACGGGACGGCGCGCATGATATTGTTGCCGACGACCTTGCCGGCGAAGATGTCGGCGCCCTCGTAGCCGAGGACGTCGAGGGCGCAGTCGACCGGCATGCCCGCTTTGGTCAGCCGCTTGACGAAAGCGTCTGTGATGAGGTTGCCGAGCGGCGTGTCGCGGTTCGGGCCGTTCGCCGGCCAGCTCTTCGGGATGTCCCGAAGAGCCACGGCAACGATCTGGCTGTAGACCGGGCCGAAGCGCGGGTCGGCGACGACGCCGGCGCGGACCTTGTTGACGGCGGCGCGGACCTGCGGGTCCTCCTTGACGCGGCCGTCGACGGGGATGAGCTTCCAACTGTCGACAGATACGCCGTTGGCGTCGATGTTGAGCTTCAGCTCGCCCAGGTAGAGGCCGAAGGATCCGGCCTGGACGATGATCTTGCCGTTGCGGACGATGGGCTGGGCGTAGATGTCGTGGCTATGACCGCCGACGATAACGTCGACGCAGGGGACGTTATCGGCCAGGCCGATTTCGTCGAGAGTCGTGCCGAGGTGGGAGAGGCAGATGACGATGTCGCAGCCCTGCTGTTTCAGGCCGCCCGCCAGTGTGCCGGCATAGGCCCAGAGGGTATTGAGCGGGTTCGCGTCCTCGTAGGGATACTTGAACCGGGCATTGACGTCGTCGGAATAGTTCTGCGGCTCCTGGGTGACGAGCCCGAAGATGCCGACCTTGACCCCGTCGACATCCTTGATCATCGTCGGCTGGACCCGCCCCGCGAGCGGGCCGCCGGCCCCGAAGGCCGTCCCCGTGAAATCGACGTTGGCGCACAGGATGGGGAGGTTCACGGGCGCCGCGCCGGCGGCCTGGCCGCTGAGGACCCCGGCCAGCGTGTCGATGCCCAGGTCGAACTCGTGGTTGCCGAGCTCCATGGCGTCGTACAGGTTCTCCATGATCTTGAGCTCGGGGTAGCCGAAATACTTGTTGAACTCGAACGAGCCGACGAAGACGTCCCCGGCATTGAGGGCCAGGACATTATCGTCGACGGCCCGGAGCCTCTTGATGAGTGTCGCCATCCGGGCGATGCCGGCGTAGTCCGGCTGGTACGGGAAACGCCAGATGTCCCAGATGCCGCCGCCGATCAGCCGCTTCGCGTCCGTCCCCGTCCCCGGCGCCGGGATGGTCCCGGTCTCGAACGGGACCATGGCCGAGTGCGTGTCGTTGGTGTGAAGGATGGTCAGCTTCTTTGACTGGCCGCAGGCGAAGACGGCAATCGCCAACACCAGGACCGCGACCCAAAAGAACCTCAGACCCCCGTTTTTCATGAAGAATCCTCCCTTGCCTGAAGGTTGAAGACCCCTTAACCCTGGCTGCTGTGGACTTGAGTATCTCACATCCGACCCCGGCTTGACAATACCCCCTCCGGGGGCCGGAGTTGTCAAGAAGTTGTCAAGAACATGCAAAGAATCCGTCAACCCAAGGTCGCTCTTTGGCGGTGCCGAGGCCGTCCTTATCCCCCGGCCCCGGGAACCTGTCCCGGTCCCCCCGTCGGAAAATCCGCCGGGTCCCCCTCCAAACGGGGTCTTTCGGACGGCCTCGGCACCGCCCTTTGGATCTTCCTGGATATCGGAGGATGCAATTTAAGCTAGATGGGTGCCGGCCGAGATGCGTATGACGTGGACCTTGGGCCGCCGGCCGAAGGCCGCCTCGTAGGCGCGGCCGACCTGGGCCTCGAACTCCGGCACCGCGCCCGCCTCGACCAGGTTGATCGTGCAGCCGCCGAAGCCGGCGCCCATCATCCGCGAGCCGAGGACGCCCGGGACCGCGGCGGCGGCCTCGACCAGCGCGTCGAGCTCGGCCGAGCTGACCTGGTAGTCGTCCCGGAGGCCGGCGTGCGATTCCGACATCCGCTCGCCGAACGACTTGAAGTCGCCGCGGCCGAGGTCGACGCAGGCTTCGGCGACGCGGATATTCTCCCGGATGACGTAGTCGCATCTCCGGAAGACGACCGGGTCGAACTCCGCCTGATGCTCCTTGAGGAGGACCTGGGAGACGTCGCGCAGGCTCCGGACCGACGGGTCGTGCCTGCGGAGAAGCGCGACGCCCTCCTCGCACTGCCGCCGCCGGACGTTGTATTCCGAGCCGGCCAGCTCGCGCCGGACGAGGGTGTCGGCGACGACGATGCGGAGGTCTTCGCGTTCGAAGGGGAAGTATTCGTATTCGAGAGAGCGGCAGTCGAGCTTGAGGACCTTTTTCTCCCGGCCGTGGATGTTGATGAACTGGTCCATGATGCCGCAGCGGACGCCGACGAACTCGTTCTCGGCCTTCTGGGCCAGCTTGACCAGGGTCAGGCCGTCGAGGCCCAGCCGGAACATGTGGTTGAGGGTGAAGGCCAGGCCGCCCTCGATCGCCGCCGACGAGGACATCCCGGCCCCGATGGGGATGTCCCCGCCGAAGACGCAGTTGAAGCCGCCGACCTTGTGCCCTGCCCGCAGGAACTGGTCGATGACGCCCTGGAGGTAGTCGGGCCAGCGCAGCGGGGAGCGGTGGAGGGCGCCGAGCTCGCAGCGGAACTCCTGGTCGAAGTCGCGCGAGACGAAATGGCAGACGCCGTCGGGACGCGGGGCGACGGCGAAGACGATGGCCTTGTCCGTGGCTGCCGGCAGGACGAAGCCCTCGTTGTAGTCCGTGTGCTCGCCGATGAGGTTGACGCGGCCGGGGGAGACGACGAGGGCCGGCGCGCCCGGAAAATGGTTCCGGAACCGGTCGGCCATGATCCCGATGAGTTCGCGCATCTCGGCTCCTTCCCGTCACTCCCCAATGGATAGAACGGCGCCAGGCCTGAAGAATTATCAACTTGGCCGGAAAAAGTCAACCCGCCGCGACGGCGGGCGCGGCCCTCACATGTCCTTGGCGTACCAGCTGCGCAGGACGGCCTCGGCCGGCTTGCCGTGGGGCGTGTAGCCGGTGTCGGACGGGCCGCCCTCGGCGGGGTCGGGCGACCACTGCCACCAGTACATCCCCGCAATCCAGCTCTGCCCGGAGACGCTGCGGAGGGCCGCTTCGTAGAAATTGCTCTGGACGGCGAGGTCGACGGCGCCCTGCCGCTGCCAGTCCCACGGGTTCTGGGCGCCGCCAGCGACGCTCCTGGCGCCGATCTCGGTCAGGACCAGGGACTTGTTCCATTTCTGGGAGAGCTGCTGGAGCTTCTGGCGGAACGGCACCCAGCCGGAGACGAGGTCGTCGACCGTCGGGTTGACGTTCCGGGTCAGGGTCGGATAGGCGTCCTGGCCGATGTAGTCGACGGCGTCCCACCAGGCGACGGCATCGGGGTTGGATTCGACCTGGTTGTCGGCATAGGTCAGGGGGCCGGAGTAGGCGGCCCGGACCTCGGTCACGATGCGCCGCCATTCGTCGGCATGGACGGCCGTCGTGCCGAGCTCGCATCCGACGCAGAACATCTCGCAGCGCGTCGCGGCGGCCAGGGCCGCGTAGTGGAGGATGAAGGCCCGGTAGGAGGCGAACCAGGCCGTCCAGTCGGCGGGGGTGAAGGCGGGCCCGATCTCTCCCCGGTAGTGAGCGGGGTCGTTCGCGAGGTCGACGTGCGGCTTGAGCATGACCCGCAGGCCCAGGCCGTGCGCCTTCCGGATGATCGCCTCGAGAGAGGCGTCGGTCGGCGTCGACGCGCCGGCGAAGCCGATGGACGTCGAGGCGATCGTGTCCTGATAGCCTGTCGCCAGGAGGCTGATCCAGGTCGCGTTCGTCTGCTCGAGATTCCCCAGCGACTGCGAAGGCCCGTCGCCGTCATAGGCCCCGGACCAGTACCCGGTGAAGGCGACCCCCTTCTCGAAGGCCCTCGGTTCCGTCGCGGGAGATTTCGCGCGACAGGAGGCGGCGAAGAAAAGGAGCGCCAGGCAGCCCGCCGCCGGCAGAAAGTCCAATGAGCGCCTCGCGGATCTGCGCATTCTCATCCTCCTCGAAGGGTCCGGCCCGGCGCGCCCTCCGCGCCTCGCCGGCGCCATCATTCTGCGGCTTTCGTGACGGGCTGTCAATTTTCGTCCGCGGGCGTCGCGCGCACGGCGGGGGGTCAGGAAACCGCGCGCGGCCGGGGCTGCGGGGAACGCTTCCAGACGCCCGGCGGCGTCGGCCCCTCGTCCTCGAGGGCGGCGCATTGGCCGGCGAGCGCGATGAAGAGAACGATGACGAGATACTGCGGCTCCGGCGTCGTCGCCACGAGCAGGAAGGCGTAGGCGGCCACGAGCAGGGCCGTATGGAGCTTGAGCCGCGGCGCGGCCAGGACGGCCAGGCCGAGGAGCGCCACCGCCGCAAAGGGGAAAAGGCCGGAGAGGCGGAGCCAGCTCAGCGGTCCGGAGAGGACGTTCGGATAGAAGGTGGCCAGGGCGGCACGGTCCTTCATGACCAGGTTGAAGAGGATGGTGTTCTTGAGGACGGCGCCGACGCCGAAGGGCAGCATGAGGAGCACGGCCGTCGCCATCGCGACCCCGGAATCGACCGCGACCCGCCCGAGAGAGCGGGGGTTCTTGCGGTCGAACCCGTGCCAGTAGTACGCGGCCATGAGCGGGATGATGATGAACTTGGTCATGAGGCCGACGCCGAAAAGGACGGCGATGACGGCGCGGCGGCCCGGCCGCGGCCGGAGCTCGTCGCGCCGGGCCAGGAGCAGCACGAGCGCGGTGACAAGGAAGGCCATGGCCGGGTTGGTCTTGACCTCGAGGAAGAGGAAGACCAGGAAGTACGGCCCTAGAAAGCGGAGCCTGATGCCCGGGAACATCAGGGCGAAGGCCAGGCAGGCGAGGGCGTTCAGGAAGAGCATGGCCGCGGTGAAGACGACGGAGTTCCAGGTCCCGGCCAGCCGGTAGGCGAGATAATAGGGATAGATCTCCATCGGCGGGTAGTTGAAGTTCCCGTAGACGACCCGCCCCCCCTCCCCCATGTGGAAGACGGTCCCGCTCGTGTAGGGGTTGCCGCCGGCGTCGATCGTCTTGAAGACGCTTTCGTAGTGGCGGACGAGCTCCAGGTTGAAATCTGGCGTCAGCATGGTCCGGAGGCCCAAGCCGAGGCCCGCGACGAGAACGAGGGCGAGCACGGCCTTCTTGAAGACCCAGGGGGGCGGCGCCAGATAGAAGGCCCAAATCAGCGCCAAGGCCAGCGAGAGGGTCAGGGCCAGGTCGTAGCGGTACGCGTGGGGGATGGGCTTGAGGACCCACATGACGAGGCTGACAGCGACGGAGGCGGCGAGCACGGCCGGGACGACCGAGCGCTTCACCGCCCGTTCGAAGTCCGGCGGCGCTTTCTGGCCTCCGGGGAGGGGGGAGGAAGCCATGGCCGTGCCCTCGACCTCAGCCCGCAGGCCGGGCCCGGTGGTGCCGCCGCCAGACGGCGACGATGCCGGCGGCCGCCTCGAGCTTGACCTTGAGGCTCATCTTGGAGTCGCCGACGCGGCGGTCGGCGAAGTAGATCGGGACCTCGGCGATGCGGAGGCCCAGCCGCTCGCTGAGGTAGATCATTTCGACTAGAAAGAGGTAGCCGTTCGACCGGATGCGGCCGACGTCGACGGACTCGAGCGCCGACCGGCGCCAGGCCCGGAAGCCGCCCGTCACGTCCCTGGTCGCGAGCCCGAGGATCGTCCGGGCGTAGGCGTTGGCGGAGCGGCTCAGGACGAGGCGGCGCACCCCCCAGGTGTTGTCGATCCGGCCGCCGGCGACATACCGGGAGCCTTGGGCGAGGTCGTTGTCGGCGAGTTTTCCGAGCAGGCGCGGCACGTCGGCCGGGTCGTGAGAGAGATCGGCATCCATTTGGACGACGGCCTCGGCGCCCTCGTCCAGGGCCAGCCTCAAACCCTCGACGTAGGCAAGCCCGAGGCCGCGGCGGCCGGTGCGATGCAGGACCTCGACGCGGCCGGCCGAGGAAGCGGCGATCCCGTCGGCCGCCTGCCCCGTGCCGTCGGGCGAGGCGTCGTCCACGAAGAGGACGCGCAGGCCGGGCAGCGGCAGGGCCAGGAGGGCATCGGCCAGGGGCCGGACATTGCCCGCCTCGTTGAAGGTGGGAACGACGACGGTGACCCTCACTCTTCCGCCCTCCTCGCGCGAATCGAAGGATTATACACGAATCCCCGGGGCGGGGCCATCCGGCCCCGGCCCGGTCCTCCCCTCTTCAACCCCGCCGCGCGAAATTCCGTTTCAGGCGGGCTCGACCCAGGCCTGTCCCCGGGCGGCGGCGTAGGCGGCCTCCATGACGGCGACGCGGGCCGCGGCCTCGCCGGGGGTCACGAGGGAGGTCACCTTCTTCCCGGAGACGGCGTCCACGAACTGGTCCATCGGGGCGGGCAGGGCCGGCGGAAGGTCCGCCCAGGGCGTCTTCCCGTCCGCCCCCGGAACGTGCGAGCTCCGGAAATAGAGCTTGTCGTTGACGATCACCGCGTGGCCTTCGGTGCCGCTGATGAGGAGGGCGACGGGGTTTTCGACGTCGACCCAGCCCGCGGCCAGCGTGCCGATGACGCCGCTCTTGAACCTGAGCAGGGCTTCGCCCGTCTCATCGCAATCGCCGTAGCGTCCGGTCACGACCTTGATGTCGGCCGCGACCGAGGCGACGTCGCCCAGGAGCCACATCAGGATGTCGAGGGAGTGGGTGCCGAGGTCGCCGAAGGCCCCGACGCCGGCGATCTTCGGATCGGCCATCCAGCGCCATTCGGTGTCGAACCAGCCGCCGAGCGATCCGCTATGGCAGTTCGAGCCGCGGGCCCGGGTGATCCTGCCGAAGGCGCCCTTCCCCACCTGGTCCTTGAGGAAGAGGTGGTGGGGCTGGGTGCGCATGAAGTAGCCGGTCGTGAAAAGGAGGCCGGCTTTCTCGATGGCGGCGGCCATCTCCCGGCTCTCCTTCGAGGTGATGCCGAGCGGCTTCTCGACGAACATGGGCTTGCCGGCCCTCGCCGCGGCCACGACGAGGTCGTGGTGGCGGTTGGTCTCGGAGCAGATGACGACGCCGGAGACGGCGCGGTCCGACCAGACCTCGGCCGGGTCGGCGGCCACCCTGGCCTTGACCTCGCCGGCGCGCTTGGCGGCCCGGGCGGGGTCGTGGTCCCAGACGTACTTAACCTTGACGTCGGGGCGCTTGGCGAGCAGGCCGGCGTAGCTCGGCGTGTGGATGTGGGCGCAGCCGACGAGGGCGAGGGTGACGGGCTTGCCGGCGTCCTGGGCGAGCGCGATGCCGCTCTCCCCGATCACCGCGGCCGTCGCCGCCGCCGTCGCCGCGGTCTTGATGAACTCGCGGCGGCTGAATCCTCTCGCCGGCGGGACCGATGGCTTGGAGCGTTCGATGGGATCGTATGGCACGGCCGCAAGTTACCACCATCGGTTCGGACCTGTCAATCCGGCCGGGGAGGAAGAGCCGGGCCCGCCCCGCTCGTTGACTCGGGAAGCCGTGAGGAAATATGATGGGCGGAGAATTCTCGGAGCCGTGGGGAATCCACTGGACGGAGGCAGCATCGTGAGAAAAGGAAAGCGTCGGTCGCGGGTCATCTTTCTGGCGTGTCTCGGCATTGCGCTCACCATCGGGCCTGGGGCCGCCCAGCGTCAGCCGCAGGAGCCCCGGCCGCTCGAGGGATTGAAGTTCCGCTTCATGGGCCCGGCGGTCGGCAACCGGATCTCGGCCGCCGCCGGCATTCCCGGCGACCCCAGCGCCTACTATGTCGGCGCCGCGTCGGGCGGCGTCTGGAAATCGACCGACGGCGGCGCTCGCTGGGCGCCGGTCTTCGACGACCAGCCGGTCGCCGCCATCGGCGCCCTGGCCGTTTCCCGGACGGACCCGAGCATCGTCTGGGCCGGGACGGGCGAGGCCTGGGCCATCCGCGACGTGGACATGATGGGCGACGGCATCTACAAGTCCACGGACGCGGGCCAGACCTGGACGCACATGGGCCTCGACGAGACGGGGCGCATCGGCCGCATCGTCATCCACCCGGCCAACCCCGACATCGTCTTCGCCGCGGCCCTCGGCCGGCTGACCGGCCCCCAGCAGGAGCGCGGCGTCTTCCGCACGACCGACGGCGGCAAGACCTGGAAGCGCGTGCTGTTCGTCGACCCGAACACGGGCTGTTCGGGGCTGGCCATGGACCCCAACGACCCCCGGGTGCTCTTCGCCGGCATGTGGCAGGTCGAGATGCACACCTACGGCATGTTCAGCGGCGGCCGCGGGAGCGGCGTCTACGTCTCCCGGGACGGCGGCGACACCTGGAGGCGTATCGAGGGGCACGGCCTGCCCAAGCCCCCGGTCGGCAAGATCGACATCGCCGTCGCGGCTAAGGACTCCAAGCGCGTTTACGCCCTCATCCAGACGGCCGACCAGGGGTCGGTCTGGCGCTCGGACGACGGCGGGGCGAATTGGAAGGTCCGGAGCTGGCAGCGCGCCCTCATCGGCCGCGCCGGCTACTACATCCGGCTGGCCGTCTCGCCGGCCGACCCGGACGAGGTCTTCGTCGCCAACAGCAGCTTCCACCAGTCGACCGACGGCGGCCAGTCCTTCCGCGCCCTGGCCTGGGGCGGCGACACGCACGACATCTGGATCGACCCGACCAACGCCGGCCGGATCCTCGTCACGGACGACGGCGGCCTGTACATGACCGCCGACCACGGCAAGACCTCGCGGCGCGTCTCGCTCCCCATCGGCCAGATGTACCACGTCGCCGTGGACAACGACGTCCCCTATCATATCTACGGCAACATGCAGGACGACGGGACGATGCGCGGGCTGAGCACGACCCCGGAGGCGGCGCCCGGCGCGGCGCCTTCCGGAGGGGGCGGCGGCTTCGGCCGCGGCGGGGCCGTGAGCGCCGGCGTCTGGGATCACGGCCTGGGCGGCTGCGAGAGCGGCTTCACCATCCCCGACCCCGTCGACTCGAACGTCGTCTGGGCGACCTGCTACGGCTTCGAGGTGACACGCTACGACCACCGGACGAAGCTCGCCCGCTCGGTCGGCCCGTGGATGCACACGCTCGACTCGGCGCCGGACACGATCAAGTACCGGGCCCACTGGACCGCGCCGCTGGCCATCGACCCGTTCGACCACAACACCGTCTACGTCGGCGCCCAGGTCGTCTTCAAGACGACGGACGGCGGCTCGAGCTGGAGCGTCATCAGCCCGGACCTCTCGACCCGGGACCCGCGCCGCGTCGTCTCCTCGGGCGGCATCGTCGGGGACAACCTCGGCCAGTTCTACGGCGAGGTCGTCTTCGCCATCGCCCCGTCGGAGGTCCGGAAGGGCCTCATCTGGGCCGGGACGAACGACGGCAAGGTCTGGAACACGCAGGACGGCGGCGGCGCCTGGAACGACGTCACCAAGAACATCGCCGGCCTCCCCGCTTGGGGCGTTGTCTCGAAGATCGAGCCCTCGCATTTCGACGCCGGGACGGCCTACATCGCCGTCGACTTCCACCTGATGGACAACCGCGATCCCTGGCTCTACAAGACGACGGACTTCGGGCGGACTTGGGCCAAGATCACCGGCGACCTCCCGACCGGGCCGCTCGCGTACGCGCGCGTCGTCGCCGAGAACCCGAACCGCAAGGGGATGCTGTTCGCCGGGACCGGCAACGCGTTGTACTGCTCGCTCGACGACGGCGCCCACTGGAAGCGGCTCAAGGAGGGGCTGCCCCCGGCGCCTGTCTCGTGGGTCGTCGTCCAGAAGCAGGCCCACGACCTCGTCGTTTCGACGTACGGCCGGGGTCTTTACATCATGGACGACATCACGCCTCTCGAGCAGGGAGCGATGGAGGGCGCGCCGGCGGCCGGCGCGGAGCTCGTCGCGCCGCGGCCGGCCTACCGCCTGGCCCGGGGCGCGCGGGCGGCCATCAGCTACGTGCTCGGGGCGGCCCCGCAGAACCCGCCGACGCTCGAGATCCTCGACCAGGCGGGGACGGTCGTCCGGAACATGGGGCAGGTGGCCGGGGTCGCCGGCCTCAACCGCCTGTCCTGGGACATGCGCTACGGCGAGGGGGCGCGCCAGGTCGCCCTGCGCACGACGCCCCCCGAAAACCCCCACATCTGGGAGGAACCTCGGTTCAAGAACGCCAAGACCCGGCCCATTACGCACTGGGGGGTCCGGCCGATCCCGGGCCCGGTCGTCGCACCCGGCGTTTATACCGTGCGCCTCACCGTCGACGGGCGGACGATGACCCAGCCCCTCGAGGTGCGGCTGCCGCCCGACTCCCACGGCACGGAGGCCGAGATCCAGGACCTGGTGAGGCTCCAGCTGCGCGTGCGCGACGGCATCAACGCGGTCGTCGACATGACGAACACGATCGAGTGGCTGCGCCGTCAGGTCGAGGACGCGCGCGCGGCGCTCGCCGGGCAGAAGGGCAAGGCGGCGCCGCTCAAGCTGCTGGCCGCCTTCGACAAGAAGGCGCAGGACATCGAATACGCCCACCTCATCTCGAGGTCCGAGGCGCTCAGCGACGACAAGTACTTCGTCGAGCGCTACAAGCTTTACCTCAACCTCGTCTGGACCTACCAGATGATCGGGCCGGGAGGAGGCGACGTCTCCGGCGCCGCCGACTACGGGCCGACGGAAACGGCGCGCGGGCTCATGGCCGATTTCGAGAAGGAGATCCGCGAGACCCAGGACCTCTATCGCAGCCTCATCGAAAAGGACCTCCCCGCTTTCAACGAGGCCATCGGCGCCAAGGGGCTGGCGCCGCTCAAGACGACCGGCGCGCCCGCGGCCAGCACGCCGGCAGCCCAGGAGCGGTATTATTGATGCGATAACCTGAGGTTGAGCGGCGCCCGTGGGAAAAGGGCCCGTCGGACGCGATGGGCAGGGCCACAGGGCTTCGAATCCCGGTTTGATGGCCGGGGAGGAGCCGGCTGGCCGGGCCCTATTCCATCATCCCGTCCTTGAGGCGCAGGGTCCTATCCGCGAATTCCATGAGCCGGAGGTCGTGGCTGGCGACAATGACCGTCGCCTTTCGCCTCTCGGCCTGCTCATGGAGCAGCCCGATGATGCCGACCGCCTGCCGCGTCTCGAGGCTTCCGGTCGGCTCGTCGGCGATGAGGAGCTCGGCGTCGTTCGAGATGGCCCGGGCGATGGCGACGCGCTGCTTCTCGCCCTGGCTCATGACCCGAGGGAACCGGTCGGCAAGATGCTCGATGCCGAGCCCCCGGAGGAGAGCCCGCGTCTTCCCGGCCCGCTCCGCCCTCCGCCTGCCGCTGAACCGGAGCACGATCTCGATGTTCTCCGCAGCCGTCAGCGAATCGATCAGCAGGAACGTCTGGAAGATGAAGCCGATCCTGTCCGCCCGGAGGGACTGAAGCTCGGTCGTCGAGTAGTCTCCGACGCTCTTGCCGAACAGCGAAATGCTCCCGGCCGTCGGCTTCGCCAAGCCCGCGATGAGCGTCAGGAGGGTCGTCTTTCCGCTGCCGCTGGGCCCCAGGAGCAGGACCATCTCGCCCGGCCGGGCCTCGAGGGAAACGTCGCGGACGGCGGTCGTCGGACGCCCTGAGCCGTCGAAGACCTTGGTGACCCTGTCGAGGCGGATGACGGGGGCCGGCCCGGCGAAGTCGCTCATGAGAAGGCCTCCAGGAAATAGATGCGCCGGAGCCGCCGGATGGCCACGAGCGAGCTGGCCAGGCTCATGACCAGCACCGCGGCCATGACTCCGCCGATCTGGCCGGGGGTCGATTTCGTGCTGACTTCCGGCGAGAGCCTCTCGATGACCCGGACGAGCGGGAAGAAGGCCGCCAGGGCGGCCGCGCACGAGGCCGAGGCGATCAGCACCGCCTGCTTGACGACCAAGCCCCACAGGAAGGCCATCGGCGATCCCAAAGTCTTGAGGATGGCGAAATCCTTCCGCCGCTCCAGGATGTTGACCGAGAGGAGCAGGCTGAGGATGGCCGTGAGAACGATGGCCCCGATGACGGCGACCGTATAGAGCAGGGGGAGGAAACCCGACCGCATCTCGCGGACGTTGTTGGCCAGGAAGGTCGCCTGATCATAAGCCTCCAGCCCTGGCGATCGGCCGAGGATCTTCTCCCGCACCGGGCCGAGCCCGGCCCCCGGATCGGCGTTCACCAGGACGCAGGTGGCCAATCCGGGAATGCCGATAAGGTCTCGGGCGAACCGGAGCGTCACGAACGCATACTGGATGACGAAGGCGTTCGTGCCGCAGCTGATCCCGACGATTTTCAGGCGGCGGCCTTGCAGGTCGACGTCCTGACCGGCTTCGAACCCGAACTTCCGGGCGAACGACCTGTCGAGGACGATCTCGTCGTCGGCGCCCGGGCGCCGGCCCCGGACGAGCTGGGGCGGCCCGCCGAGGCCCAGGACCGGGTCGAACCCGGTCAGGAAGATGGTGCCGACCTTGTCGCCCTTCCGGATCGCCGAGAGGAGGAAAAGGACGGGGGCGGCCGTCCGGACGCCGGGCGTCAGGGCGATGGCGTCGATCTGGCCCTCCGACAGGAGCGACGATCCCCTGAGGATGTTCGTGGCGTTCTGCTGGAGGACCCAGAGGTCGGCGACATTCTGCCGGATGTAGTCGACCGAGCCGTCGGCGACGCCCCGGTAGACGGCCAGCAGAAAGAACATCAGGACGATGCACAGCGCGATGCCCCCGACCGTCAGGGCCAGGCGGAGAGGCTGGCTGCGGAGCGTCCGGATGGCATACATGTCCACGGCGGAAGCCCTTTCCCCTAGGCCGCCATCTGG
This sequence comes from Terriglobales bacterium, assembly GCA_035543515.1. Taxonomy (GTDB): domain Bacteria; phylum Acidobacteriota; class Aminicenantia; order Aminicenantales; family Saccharicenantaceae; genus DATKJS01. The sequence continues at coordinate 41,448 of DATKJS010000102.1, forward strand.
ACTTCGGTCCGCAGATTCCCGCGGATGCGGGCGAAGATCTCGTCGAGGTCGGGGCCGGTGATCGTCAGGCCGTGGTTCCGGAGGCCGACGGCCGTCCTCTCGGGCCGTCCGGTCCGGGCCAGAAGCCGGGCCACCTCCTCCGCGAGCTCGATCGTGCCGCAGGGGTAATTCTGCCCCGTGCTGAGGACGCCGTCGATCCAGGCATGGATGTGGACGATCGCCCCGACGGCGGGGAACGTCCGATAGATGAGCTCGTGCTCCACGGCGTCCACGGATACCCGGGCCTTCGGGTCGTGATCGGGAGGGACGCTGACCAGGGCCTGGACGGCTTCGTGGTCGAAGCCTTTGACCAGGAGAACGTCCCAGCCGATCCTGGAAATGTGGGCCTTGTCGACGCCCCGCGCCGTCATCCAGAACGTGGTCGCGCCGAGCTCCGGAATGCTCTCCCGGGCGCTCATGTTCCCCTGGCTCAGGCTCCTCATCTCGAACAGTTTGTAAATGTGCCGGATGGTGTCCTCGGATAGGACGTCGCGGAAGGAGAACGGCGCGGGGAGGACGCCGAGCTCGTCGAGCTGTCTCGCCCCCGCCATGATCCGTTCGACGACGGGCGAGGTCCGCCAGAAGCGCTCGGGCAGGTCTTCGGAGATCCGGTTGGCGATGGCAAAACGGGCCCCGGCGATGGGGATGAGGCGCTCATAGACGCGCTCGGGGTCGAACTCGAGGTGATAGAAGCCGGCCTCGGGCGTCGTGAAGTACATTTCGTAGGCCCGCCCGCCTCCCCCCCCGTCCGGACGGCTCTTCGGCACGGCGCAGAGAAGGACGTTCGAAAGGGTGCGGACAAGGGTCGTGTAGCACAGCGACCGCAGGTCCTTTTGCGACTCGGGCGGCCGGTCGAGAGTCACGACCGAGAAGACGAAGACCGATTGGGCCCGGCGCCTGAAGGCCCGTGGCGAGTCCGTGTCGGTCAGGTTGAGAACGAACTTGACCCCGTTCTCCGGCGAACCGAGCTCGTGGCCGTGCGCCAGGCACGTCCTTTCAATCGCCGCGGCGATGGCGTCCCGTTCCTGATGGGAGTCGTTCCTAACGAGGGCGAATTTCATGGTCTTCCTCCTGAATGGCCCCGGGGGCCGCAAGGTGATCGCGGCCGGTGAGGTCCGCGAAGGTCTCCCGCCGGCGGACGAGCCGGCAGGCGTTCCCTTTCACGGCGACGACGGCCGGCCGCGGAAATCCGAACGAGGATTCCTGGGCGATGAAATAGGCGCCGCTGTCCATGACGGCGAGGACCTCGCCGGGCCTGACCTCCGGCATCCGGATGTTCCGGTAAACGACGTCGGACGCGAAGCAGACCGGGCCGACGATGGTCACTCTTTCGGTCCGGGGGCGGCGGACGTCGTCGGCGAGCAGGACCTCGTGGCATTCATAAAAGGTCGGCAGCGTGACCGTCCCCAGGCCGCCGTCCGTGATGAGCCATGTCCGGACATTGGGCCGGGCCTTGACCTGGGACACGCTCAGGAGAAGGAACTGGTTCGGGCTGGCGATCGACCGGCCCGGCTCGGAGATGAGTTCCGGTAGCTCGTTCCGGGGGAAGATCCGGAGAAGGGCTCCGGCGATCGCCCCCGCGAAATCGTCGAACGACCCGCAGTCGCCGCCGGAGACCCCGGCCGGCAGCCGCCCGAACCCTTGATAAACGAGCAGCTCCCGGGACGTCATCTCCCGTGCCGTGGGCGAGGCGAATCCGCCGCCGACGTCGAGGACTTCCACCGGAAGGCCGGCGGCGCGCGTCTCTCGAAAAAGCGGGGTCAGGCGATCCAAGACTTGGGCATGGGCTTTTGCGTCGCGTATCCCCGTCCCGATGTGGAAGTGAAATCCGCGGAAGCGGAGGCCGGGCGAGCTTTGGATCATGCCCAAGGCCGTCCTGACTTCGCCGCCTCTGAGGTCGAGGCCGAAAGCGCATCCTTTCCGGCTCCCCGTGGCCGAGCCGGCGTTCATTCCCTTGGGGACGAAATCGGGGTTGACCCGGAGGAGCACGTCGACCCGGTTGCGTGCGGCCTGGGCGAGCTCGTGGACGAGGGCGAGCTCGCCGAGCGAATCGACGTTGATCAGGCGGACGCGGCGGTCGATGGCCGCCCGGAGGAACGAGGCGGTCTTCCCCGGCCCGTTGACAACGATGTCCTCGCCGCCGTACCCCAGATGAAGGGCGAGTTCGAGCTCGAACGGGCTCATGACCTCGGCCTTGAGGCCTCCGCGGCGCACGGCTTCGACGACGGCCGGGACGGCGTTGCACTTGAGAGCATAATGCACGGAGGTCCGGCCCGGATAGGCGGACTCCATGCTCCGCCGGAACCCGGCGGCCGTCGCCTCGAGCCGCTCCTCGTGAAGGACGTGGAGGGGCGTGCCGAAGGCGCGGGCCATATCGGCCACGGCCACCGTTCCGATGGTGAGCCGGCCGGCGGCATCCGCTCCCAGGCCCCAGTCGCGCGGCTCGAGAGTGCGCCTCATCGGCCGAGCTCCTTGGCGTAGATCGCGAACCGTTTGTCGACCCGCATGCCCAGGCTCTCCGCGGCCTCGAGGACGGGCCGGTTGTCGGATGAGATCCAAGTCGTTTCCGCTCTCTCAAAGCCTTGGGCCATCCGGCAGAACTCGGCCAGGAGCAGCTGATAGACGCGCGAGTGCCGGTGACCCTTCTTGATGGCCACCGTGAAGAGGATGAGCGTCTTGACGGTTCGCCGGCCCCGGAGGAACCTCACGAGCTTGAGCGGTCCGGCTCGGCCCCGCCAGCTCCTGAGGAGCGGATTCACGTCCAGGACGCAATGCAGCACGGCTACCGGCCGGCCGTCGCGCTCGACGAACTTGATGAGGTCCGGCCGGGTCACGAGGCCCGAGTATTTCGCCGAGAACGCATACTCCTCCGGCCGCAGGGGGAGGAAGTGCCAGTTCGCGGCGAAGGCCTCGTTGTTGACCTCCCTCATGCGCTCCAGGTCGCCGGCTTTATCCTTGGGCGAGAAGGACCGGACCGTGTATCCGCTCCGGCGCGGCGCGGCGGCCAGGCCGGGGAAGCGGCGGGAGAGAGAACCCCCGATATCGTCGTTCCTCATCGTCTGGAGACGGGCCGAGACCCGATAGCCGGCGCCTTCCAGGAGCTCGGCGTAGTAGGAGGGGTTGTACGGCTGGAAAAAGCTCGGCGCCGTCCCGAACGTGTCGACCTTGAGGCCGAGCTCGGAATAGTGATGGGGATTGAACGGCCCCTCGAGAACGTCGACCCCTCGGGCCCGGCAGTACGCCTCGGCCTCGCCGATCAGGCGCCGGGCGGCTTCCGCGTCGTTCGCCGACTCGAAGAAGCCGAAGAAGGCCGCCCGGACGCCGAACGACCTCTGGTGGGCCCAATTGATGACGACCGCCAGCCGGGCGACGGGCGTCCCGTCCCGATAGCCCATGAAGAGACGAAGCGCCGCGTCGGCGAAATAGGGGTTGCGCTCCGGGTCGAGCGTCCTCCGGACCTCGCTCGTGACCGGCGGCACCCAGAGCGGGTCGCCTCGATAGAGCGCGAACGGCAGCCGAAGGAACTCGTCGAGCCGCTTCCTATCCGAAACCGGAGCGACGGCGTATGTCATGGCCCTAGCCCTTTTCGACCTGCTCGACGACATAGTTGTCGTAGATGAAGGAGAGGTCGGTCGCCTGGAGCGCCTTGGCCAGCTCGGTCCGGGGCCGGATCGTCTCCGCCAGGGACGGCGGGCGTTCCCGGAACACCAGGAGGTTGCGGTACGTGAGGATGGCCTTGTCCCTGGCGACGCGGACCGTCTCCCGGAGCAGGTCCTCGAAGGCCGCCGGCGACATCCATTCGAAGATGTTGGAGAAGTTGAATTTCGAGACCGACGAGTCCTCGAGGCCGGCGAAATAGCGCTCGCAGCTGTCCGTGACGATCTCCACGCGGTCCAGGCGGTCCCGGATGGCCTCGAAATTCTCGCGGCGCAGGTAAACGGGCAAGTGGGATTCGTCAAAGAACCGGCCGAGAAGGATATACGAGAGAAAATAGTTCTCCTTCATCGGCAGCCGGACCAGGGCCCGCTCGGCCTTGGCGGCGAAATGGCGGCCGAACGAAAAGTCGCGGTCGAGATAGGTGAAGAAGGCCTTGTCGAAGAGCAGCGCATTGAGCCGCCGGCTGAGCATGACGCCTGTCAGGAACTTCCACCAAAGTCCCTGCCACTTCTCGCGGAAGAGCTTTTCTCTCGCGGCCTGGCCCTCGGCCTCGAACATCCGTTTGATCAGCCGCCTCTTGCCGAAGCCCGCGACGACCGTCTTGCGGAGCAGGCGCATGTATCGCTCGTAGCGCCCGGCATGGATGATGCCCCGGGCGATTCTCTTCGGATGGCCGTCCCAGAACCGGCCGGCGCCGCCCGACAGGCGCGGCCGAAGCCGTTCCCGATAGAGTCCGAGGCGCGTGGAGCAGGGCCGGACGCCGAAGAACTCGAGATTGCGCTCGTGCGACAGCATTCGGAAGGCGGCCATCTTGAGCTCCAGCAGATAGCCCTGGTGGGGGTTGACGTCGAGGGCGATGACCTTGCGGGGATCGTCCAGGAGGAAGGCCAGGACGTTGCAGCCGCCCGAGGTGATGGAAAAGACGACATCGTCCGCCTGGATCCCGAAGGCCGCCCGGTCGAGCCGGGGGTCCTCCCAGCAGTTGGCGTAGAGGACGTCCTCGAACATCTTTCCCTTGACGGCCGGTTTCGCTCCGTCCTTGACGACGCCGATCTTCGTATGGACGACGGCCCAGTCCAGGACGGCCGGCACGCCGACCGCCACGGCCCAGACGAGCCGGCCGGTGGCCGCCGCCAGGACGAAGCCGGGGATAAAGAGGAGATAAAGCGCGTTGTGCCGGATCCCGTCCCGGGTGATCGCGACGTCCTTCAAGGCAACCCGGAGGCGCCTCAGACTGCCCGGGCTCGGGAGCAGGCGGGGCACGCGGCCCTGATAGCTCGCATAATCCCGCCCGAATTCCTTGCGGAGGGAGATCTCTTCATAGCCGATGAGCTGCGTGTAGTGCAGGAACAACAGGACGGGAAGCAGAAGGCCGACGGGGGGAAGGCAGAGGGAGAACCCGGCGAAGGCGACGAGGTCGGCGAGATAGATCGGATTCCGGACGACCTCGTAGGGGCCGGACGAAAGGAGCGCGTCCGTCCGGACTTCGAAGGACATCATCCGCCTCGACGTCAGGACACTCCCCGACCAGATGCGGAGGAACGAGGCCGCGGCCATGAACAGCGCGGCGGCAAGATAGCCCAGGGCCCGCGAGCCCGACGGGGGGATGCCGAGGAACCCGCCGAGGGCGACGGCGTTGATGGGAGAATCGGCGAAGACCGTGAACGACAGGGCGCTGACGAGGAGGACCAGGCCGAAGGAGACGAAGATGCGGGATTCGAACTCGAATCTCTGGATCCTCATCAGAAGGTCGGCCATGGTCTACCCTGTCGCCGGTCCGCCCGCCCTGAGCTCGAGGGCCGAGGGAAGGATTTCGATCAGGCAGGGAAGATGTCCGAAGAGCTCGCCGTCGGCCTCGAAGGGGACCGGCCCCTCCGAAGTGAGGGAAAGGCTCTTCGCGCGAAGACAGCTGAATTTCGGCGATCCGAGATGCTTTCCCGAGTAGATCTTCGGGAAATTCCTCAGCCGTTCGGCAAGACCCTGTCCATGCATGAAGAGGATATCGAGCCGGCCGTCGTCGACCGCGGCCCGGGGGGCGAGCCTCATGCCTCCGGCCATGGCGCTGCCGTTGGCCGCCACGATCCCGAGGAACGCCCCCGCCTCTTCGGGGCCATCGTCGACCGAGAACCTCATGGCCCGATTCGGGCAGGTCAAGGCGCTCGTGAGAGTCGCCAGCCCGAAGGCGAGGAATCCGCCGAGCCTCTTATGGCCGGCCTGGACCTTCTGGACGACGTGGCCGCCGATCCCGGCCTGGCATTCGTTGACGAAGCAGCGCTCGACGCGCCGGCCGGCGGCGTTCGTGTAGACGGCCCGGCCGATATCGATCCGGCGGCAAGGCCCCAGGGCGATCCCGGCGCACTGGGCCTCGAGGTCCGCCGGGAGGCCGAGGCTTTGGGCGAACCCGTGGCCGGTGCCGGCGCTGACCAGGCCCAGCTGGGGGAGGCGATCCGGGGGGAGCCCCGCGTCGATCAGGCCGTTGACGACCTCCTGGACCGTCCCGTCACCCCCGACGGCGATGATGAGGCCGGCCCCCCGGAGGGACGCATCCCGGGCGGAATCGGCCGCCTCACCCGGACGGGTCGTCACGAGGAGCGAGAATCCCCCGCCGAGATGGCGCTCGACGGCGGCCAGGATCTCGGCCCGGCGGCGGCCCGTCCTCCCCGCGGACGAAGCCGGGTTGAGGATGACGTGAGTCCTGCGTTCGCCGGTCGCCATCGTCCTCGTCCTCCTCATTTCGGTCTCAAGATACCGGAGAGGAGGCGCGGAGTTGTCATGAGGGCGTCAAGAAGTTGTCAAGAATCGGTCAACGCCCCTGAGGGGCGCCCTTGGCCGGGTCGGCGGGGTCGCGCCGCCGGCGCAGAATCGTGAGGCCTGAACAGAATGCGAGGCAGCGGTCAGAATGATCGGGGGAGAGGGGGCTCGTGGGAAAAAGCAGGGCCACGGGGATTCGAACCCCGGTCTGATGGCTGAGAACCACCTGTCCTAGGCCTCTAGACGATGGCCCCGCGAGGTCCAACAAAAATAGCAGAATCCCCCTGGGCTGTCAACCGCCGGTTTGACCGTTTCGAGGCCCGGGAGTATTAATAGAAGAGCTGGAAGGAGAGTCGCACCGCGATGGCGTTCAGAGTTCATATCCCAAGCGAATTCAATGACTTATTGCGCGTCGGGACGTGCTCCTGGAAGTACGAATCCTGGAAGGGCCTTGTCTACGACCCGGGCAAGCGCTACCGGCCCGACGACTACCTCGCCGACTACGCCAGGACCTTCGATTCGGTCGAGGTGGACCAGTGGTTCTGGAGCCTCTTCCCCGGAGCCGTCCGCCTGCCCGAGCCCCGGACGGTCCGACTCTATGAGAAAAGCGTGCCGCCCGGCTTCTCTTTCACGGTCAAGGCGCCGAACGCCCTGACGCTGACCCATTTCTACGCCAAGCAGCCGCCGGGATCGGCTTCCGTTGCCGGGCAGGCGAATCCCCATTTTCTCGACCACGGACTTCTCGTCGAGTTCCTCGACCGCCTCTCCCCTCTCGGCGCGAAGCTCGGCCCCGTCATGTTCCAGTTCGAATACCTGAACAGGCAGAAAATGGCCTCGAAGGAGGTCTTCTTCGAGCGCCTCGGGGAGTTCGTCGACGCGGCGCCGAAGGGCGTTCGCTACGCCGTCGAGGTCCGTAATCCGAACTACTACTCGCCCGTTTTTTTCGATTTCCTCGCCGGTCGAGGCCTCGGCTTCGTCTACATCGACGGTTACTACATCCCCCCCATCGGCCGGGTCTTCGACAGGTTCAGGCCGCGGACGTCGGATTTCCAGGTCATCCGCCTTCACGGCGGCGACCGGCTGGAGATCGAGGGCGAGACAGACGAGGTTTGGAACAAGATCGTGGCCCCGAAGCCCGAGGGTCTCAAGGCCGCGGCCAATATCGTCCGGGCCAACGCCCGGAACAAGGTCTTGACCTACCTCAATCTCAACAACCACTACGAGGGCAGCGCCCCGCTCTCGATCGGGCGGTTCCTGGAGGTCCTGGCGGGGGGAGGGGACGCGGGGGACGAGCCCTTCTAGCCCGGTCGCCCCCCTCCGCGACCGGACCTATGTCTTTGGTTGGGCCGAATGGATGGGGTTGCCGCAGCTGTCTTCTAAAATGGCCAGGATGACGGGCCCCATGTCGCCGGGCTCGACCCGGAAGACGATTCCGCGGGCCTTGAGCCGCTCGGATTCCTTGCGGCAGTCCTTTGTCGCAAAGGCCGTGGCCGCGATCCCCGCGTCGAACAACGCCTTCTGATAGACCTTGGCCGCAGGGAAGGCGGTCGGTTAAAGGACGAGCTCGACGCCCTCCGGGCCGTCCGGGGAGACGACGGTCAGCCGGCGGTAGTCCCCCATGGGGATGTCCGCCATCTTGACGAAGCCGAGCTTTTCCGTGTAGAACTTCAAGGCCTTGTCCTGGTCGTCGACGAGAAGGCCCACGAACTGGATCCGCATCATGACCTCCTTCCGGCCAAGAGCATCTTGGCCGCCGTCTCTCCCCCGTTGATGCGGTAGAGCATCGGCAGCGGCCGGTCGAGCCCCTCGACGTAGTCGGGCGCGTTCTCCCACTTATAATTGAGGATATTGGCGTAGTCGGAGAAATGCTGCCAGCGCCGCCGCGCGAGGCCCGTGACCATGTGGATGTGGTTGGCCGGCATACCCATCTTGGCCATCCCGGCCGGGACGTGGTCGAAGGCGAGGAGAGTGTGCGGCCAGGTATAGTCCGAGGCATGGCAGACCCTCTCGGCGAGCTCGGCCGGGAGCTCGACCGTCCGGGCCTCGTCCTGGACCATGGTGAAGAGGCCGCTGAGGTCCGAGAAGGCGAGGCGGCCGGCCATGCCCGCGAGGCCCTTGGGCGAGAGATAGCTCACGGAGAAGCCGAGGCCGGGGAAATAGCACTCGACGGCCTTGAAGAGGAACGCCTTCCGGCAGTAGTCGAGCGAGGCCGACCCGGAATTGTTGCCGTCGACGAAGCCCCGGACGAGCCACGGCTCGCCGCGGAACTTCTTGAGGTCGAGGCCGAGGGCCGCGGCGTTCTTCTCGATCTCCCGCGGCTCGTAGACCTTGCGGAAGTCCATGAACAGCGTCGGGCGCCCGCCCGAGAGGTAGCAATGGGCGATCATGGTCAGGAGGCCTTGGAGGTCGTTCTCGGTGGCGAAGGGCACGACCGGCTTCTGTCCGGTGTGGTCCTCGGACGAATTGAAGAGGGACTCGGCGATGTCGGCCGTCGAGAGCGGCAGGCCGCGCCGGTCCGAGCCCCAGGCGAGCTGGTTCGTCCAGCCGCCGCCGACGGCGTTGATGCCGCGCATATAGTTCCGGAGGATGAGGTAGAGGGCCAGGCCCTCGTCGAGCTTGGCCAAGTCCGCGCCCGTCAGGGCCGGCGCCTTGACGGGCGGCCCGGTGAGGACGGGCCGGCCGCTCGCCACGATCTCCTCGGTGTTCGTGTAGACCCGGCCCTTGAACTTGACGTCGACGACCCAGTGGCGGAGGGCCGCGAGCTCCTTCGGGTCGTACCCGCCCTTCTTGCGGAGCATGTCGGCGAAGAGCTTCATCGACTCTCGCGTGCTCTCGAGCCCGAAGAAGCGGCGGGCGGCGTGGACGTGGTTGAGGGCCGTCTCCATCTGCATCGAGTCCGTGTCGGCGGCCAGGAAACGGCGGCCCCGGAGGGCGACCCTCGTCAGCGCGGCGTAGGCCAGGTCGACGACCTCGTCCTGCGTCTTCTTGTCGAATCGGGGGTCGAGGCCGGTCTCGGGCATCGTCCCGATGACCATGGGGCAGAGCCGGCCGGTTTGAGCGTAGGCGCCGACCAGGGCGTCGATGCCGACGACCCCCGGCTTGGGGGCGTTGTTGCCGCCGATGCAGGCCAGGGGCGTCGACGGGGCGAAATGGGCCGTCAGGGCCAGGGCCGTCTTGCCCGGGAAGAACCAGGTGTCGGGGACGATGAAGAGCGCCTCGGCCCCCGCCTCCTTGAGCTCGCGGGCCGCGGCGTCGGCCCCGGCTTCGCTGTCGACGAGCCGGGAACAGGAGAAGACGTTGGGCGCCGTCCCGTCGGGAAGCCGGAGCCTCTCGGCCAGGACGCCGGCCGTCATCCGGCCGATATTGAAGGCCCGCGTCCTCGCGTCCTTGTCGATCCGGGGATCGCACGGCACGAAAACTCCCAGGGTGGGGGCGCCCGCCCTCTTCCGGCCCGCGTACGGCATGGTCCCTCCTTCGTTCGGCCCTCATCATAACCGAATTCGAAAGAGGGGGTCAACGGGCCCGACCCGAGGTCACCGCGAGGGGTGAGAGCGGCGGCCGATTTATCCCCCTCCGAATAGCCCGGGAAGACGATTGACCGTCTCCGCGGCCCCTGCGACGATGGGGACATCGCAAGGAGGGCCTTTCATCCAAGGCTATTGCGAAAAGCGGAGCAGGACAACGGGGATTCCTCTCCAAGGCCCTCCTTGCCCCCTTTCACCTCCTCAATATCCTCAAACGGGCCCGAGGGGGCCCGTGCACATTTGAAAAGTCTCGCCCGCCCTGATAACCTAGAAGGCAGGGGCCGGCCGGCACGGCCCAGGGAGGGACGGCGATGAATAAGATCCTCGGCGGCTTCCTCGTCGGTGCCATCGTCCTTTCGGGCGTGAGCTGCGCCACCATGGACAACTCGGAACAGGGCGCCGTGGTCGGCGCGCTCGGCGGCGCCCTCATCGGAAGCCTCATCGGCGACTCGACGGGCGACGCCGTCGCCGGCGCCATCATCGGCGCGGCCATCGGCGGCATGGCCGGCGCCTACATCGGCAGCTACATGGACCGCCAGGCCGCCGAGATGCGGCAATCGGTCGGGGACGCCGACGTCGAGCGCATCGGCGAGGGCATCCTCGTCTCGTTCGACCTCGATCTTCTCTTCGGCGTCGGCGGCTTCGAGCTCCTCGTCCCGGGCCGCATGGGCCTCGACCGGCTGGCCGTCGTCCTCGACCGCTACCCTGACACCCACGTCTTCATCGAGGGCCGGGCCTTCCGTCCGGGGACCACCGAGCCGGACTACCCGCTGGCCGAGCGGCGGGCCAGGGTCATGGCCGACTACCTGCGGAGCAGGAACGTGCGGCCCGATCGCTTCACGGTCAGGGGGTACGACCGGAGCCAGGTCGGGCCGAACGACCGCTTCCGGAACCGGCGCATGGGCATGGCCATCATGGCCGACGACAACCTGAAGAGGACCGCCCGCGCCCGCGCCAGATGAAGCTCCTCAAGATCGGCATCTCCGGCGTCAGGGGCATCGTCGGCGAGACGATGACGCCGGAGGTCGTCATGGATTTCGCCTGCGCCTTCGGCACGTTCGTCGGCGGCGGCCGGATCCTCGTCGGCCGCGACACCCGGCCGTCCGGCCCCATGATCCAGCGGGCCGTCCTGGCCTCGCTCGCCTCGACCGGCTGCCGCCCGCTCGACATGGGCGTCTGCCCGACGCCCGTCCTGCAGAAGAGCGTCACGGCCGCCCGCGCGGCCGGCGCCGTCTCGATCACGGCCGGGCACAACACGGCCGAGTGGAACGCCCTGACCTTCATCAACGGGAACGGGACGTACCTCGACGAATTCCAGGGCCAGGCCGTCCTCGACATCTACCATCTGGAGAAATTCCGGAAGGCCCCGCTCTCGAGGCTCGGCCGCGTCAAGCCGGCCGGCTGCGGCCTGGAGGGGTATCTCGAGGCCCTCGGCCGCTTCCTGGACCTGGCGGCCATCCGGCGGCGGGGCTTCAAGGTCGTCATCGACCCCTGCAACGGGGCCGGGGCGGGCGCCGTCGACGAGTTGTGCCGCGCCCTCGGCTGCGGCCTCGTCCCGGTCAACGACGAGCCGACCGGCTACTTCGTCCACGAGCCGGAGCCTCGGCCGCGCAACGCCGGCGAGGTCGCCTCCCTCGTCAAGGTCTCCGGGGCGGACGCGGGCTTCCTCCTCAACAGCGACGCGAGCCGCGTCTCCGTCGTGGCCGAGGACGGGGAGACGCTGTCCGAGGAGTACGCCCTGCCCCTCGTCGCCGACCACTATCTCCGGCGCGACCCGGGGACGGTCGTCACGAACTCCTCGAGCTCGCGGATGATCGAGGACGTGGCCGCCCGCCACGGCGTCCGGGTCGTCAAGGCCAGGGTCGGCCAGTCCCATGTCGTCCAGACCCTCCTCGCCGAGGAGGGCAGCATGGCCGGTGAGGGCAGCGGCAGCGTCGCCGTGCGGCGATTCCAGCCCGCCTACGACGCGTTCCTGGCCATGGGCCTCCTGCTCGAGGCCATGGCCGCCGGCGGCCGCCGGATGTCCGAGCTCGCCGCGGCCCTGCCTAAGTACCACATCGTCAAGGAGAAGGTCTATTGCCAGCCGTCCCGGATCCATTCCGTGGTGGCCGAGACGAGGAAGCTCTTCCCGGACCACGAGATCCTGGCCGTCGACGGCATCAAGGCGGAACGCAAGGAGGGCTGGGTCCACGTCCGGGCCTCGGCCACCGAACCCATGATCCGGATCATCGCCGAGAACGCCTCGGCGGAGAGGGCGCGGGACGACGTCGACCGGGTCACGGCCTTCGTCTCCCAGCTGGTCTGACATGGACATCGGCCTGAGCCTCAAGATCGGCATCTCCGGCGTCCGCGGCGTCGTCGGCGACAGCCTGACGCCGCAGCTCGCGGCGCGCTTCGCCGCCGCCTTCGGCACCTACGTCGGCCGCGGCAAGGTCATCGTCGGCCGCGACGCCCGGCCGTCGGGCGAGATGCTGGAGAACGCCGTCTTCGCCGGGTTGCTCGCCGTCGGCTGCCAGCCCGTGGCGATCGGCGTCTGCCCCATCCCTTCCGTCCTGCTGCTGACGAAAGAGCTCCGGGCCCAGGGCGGCGTCGTGGTCACGGCCAGCCACAACCCGAAGGAGTGGAACGGGCTCAAGTTCCTGAGCGCGCGCGGCCTCTACCTCAAGGCCTCCGAGGTCGAGGAGTTCCTCGACATCTACCACCAGGGCGAGTTCTCCTTCGTCCGCGCCGACCGGCACCGGGCCGTCCTCGAAGAGCCGCATCCGACGCGTCACCACTTGGCGCGGCTCCTTCGCAGCCTCGACGCCGGGCTCACCCGGCGGAAGAGGATCCGGGTCGTGGCCGACTGCGCCAACGGCGCCGGCTCGGTCCTCATGCCCGAGTTCCTCGAGGCCCTGGGCTGCGAGACGATTCTCCTCAACGCGACGCCGGACGGGACCTTCGCTCACCAATCCGAGCCCGTTCCGGAAAACCTGGCCGGGCTCTGCCGGCGCGTCCGCGAGGCCGGCGCCGATATCGGCTTCGCCCAGGACGCCGACGCCGACCGGCTGGCCGTCATCGACGCGGAAGGCCGGGCCCTGGGCGAGGAGATGACGCTGGCCCTGGCCGTGAAGCATGTCCTGGGGCGGACGCCCGGGCCGGTCGTCGTCAACCTCTCGACGACGCAGGCCATCGACGACCTGGCCGCCGCGGCCGGCGTGCCCGTCTTCCGGACGAAGATCGGCGAGTCGAACGTCGTCGAGGAGATGCTCGCCCGCAGGGCGGCCATCGGCGGCGAGGGCAACGGCGGCGTCGTGTGGCCGGCCGTGCACCCCTGCCGCGACAGCTTCGCCGCGGCCGGGCTCATCCTCGAGATGCTGGCCGCATCGGGGAAGAGTGTAGCGCGGCTCGCAGGCGAGATCCCGGCCTACGCCATGGTCAAGGACAAAGTCCCGGGCACGCCCGGCGAGGCCCACAAGCTCCTGGGCCGGCTGAGGAAGGATTACGCCGACGAGGAGGTTTCGACGCTCGACGGCCTCCTCATCCAGACCGGCGGCGCGAGGGTCCACATCCGCCCGTCGAACACCGAACCCGTCATCCGCGTCCAGGCCGAGGCCCGGACGCGCCGCGAGGCCGCGGCCGCCCTGGCCCGCGTCAAACGGCGGATGGCGGCTCTTCAGAGATGATCTTCTCGACCTCCGCGTAGGCCCTCTTCAGGACCTCGCCGATCCGCCGCAGCTTGTCGCGGTTCATGCCGCGGGCGCGGCGGCCGATGAGCCGGCCGAGCTCGGCGATCTCCCCCATCACGTCGCGGAACTGGTCGCGGAGGTCGGAGCTCCACCAGTGCTCCCAGCCGTGCCGCATTCGGCCGAAGACGTCCTCGACCGTCTTGGACTCCGTCTCCAGGAACTTGAGCCCGTCGGCAGTGATGGTGTAGATCCGCTTGCCGTCCTGCTCGCGCGACGTGACGTGCCCCATGTCCTCGAGATACTGGAGGGTCGGGTAGACCGTGCCGGGGCTGGGCGAATAGAAGCCGTGGAAGCGGTCCTCGAGCTCGCGGATGATCTCGTAGCCGTAGCGCGGCTTGTCCTTGAGCAGGTCGAGGATGAGGTACTTGAAATCGCCCTTCTGGAACATCCGGTGGGGTCCCCAGTGCCGGAATTGATGGCCGTCGAACATATCGTCCTCCTTGTTTACGTCAATATATCACGATATATCTTATTATGTCTTAAAACTCATGTCAAGACCCTTCACGAGAATGGCCGCCCGGAGAAGAGCGGCCGTTGTCTCTCGAATTGTCGCCGTGGCGCGTTTGCGGGCGCGCCAGCCGCCCGCTCTTGCGCCGGGCCGGGATTTATATTAATTATTCGCTGGACCCGCTCAAGGGCGATGGCCATGAAAACGAACGCCGCGCTCATCCCTGTCCTCCTGGGCCTGGCCCTCGGACTCGCGGCGCGGCCCCGGCCGGCCCAGACGGTCGAGCCGGATCGAGAGACGGACCCGGCGGTCCTGCGGAAGCTTGAATGGTTCAAGGACGCCAAGTTCGGCCTGATGATGCACTGGGGACCGTACAGCCAGTGGGGGGTCGTCGAATCCTGGAGCATCTGCTCCGAGGACGAACCCTGGTGCCGCCGCAGCATGCCGAACTATGTCGAGTACAAGAAGGCGTATGAGAACCTGCCGCGGACCTTCAACCCGACGAAGTTCGACCCGGCCAAGTGGGCGGCCGCGGCCAAGGCGGCCGGCATGCGCTATGTCGTCATGACCACTAAGCACCACGACGGCTTCACCATGTACGACACGAAGCAGACGGACTACCGGATCACCGGGCCCGGCGTCCCCTTCCGCACGAACGCCAGGGCCGACGTCTTCCGGGCCGTCGTCGACGCCTTCCGGGCCCAGGGCTTCGGGATCGGCGCCTACTTCTCCAAGCCCGACTGGCACCACCCCGACTTCTGGGCGCCGGAGTGGGCGACGCCCGACCGGAACGTCAACTACAGCATCGACAGGTACCCGGAGCGCTGGCAGCGCTTCCGCGACTTCACCTTCCGCCAGATCGAGGAGCTGGTCACGGGCTACGGGCCGCTCGACATCCTCTGGCTCGACGGCGGCTGGGTCCGGCCCCAGCCCATGATCGAGGTCGCCCCCGGCACGTTCGTCCACAATCCGAAGAACATGGACATCGACATGCCCCGCATCGCGGCCATGGCCCGGAGCCGTCAGCCGGGGCTCCTCGTCGTCGACCGCACCGTCACCGGCCGCTACGAGAACTACCGCACGCCCGAGCAGGAGGTCCCCGACAAGCCCCTCCCCTATCCCTGGGAGACCTGCATGACCATGGGGACCTCGTGGTCTTACCGTCCCACCGACGCCTACAAGCCTCCCCATCGGCTCATCCACCTTCTCGTCGACATCGTCTCCAAGGGCGGCAACCTCCTGCTCAATATCGGTCCGAGCCCCGATGGCGAATTCGCGCCCGAGGCCCTCGACCGGCTGCAGGCGATCGGCGAGTGGATGGCCGTCAACGGAAGGGCGATCCACGGGACGCGGCCCTTCGCGCCCTTCAAGGAGGCCAAGACCTGCTTCACCTCGCTTCCCGACGGCCGGGTCTTCGCCATCTACCTCGCCGACGAGGACGAGAGCGCGCCGCCGGCCAAGCTCATGCTCTTCTCCATAACACCGAGAGTGGGGACAGAGGTCCGGATGCTGGGGGTCGCCGGGCCTGTGCGCTGGGAACGGGCCGGCAAGGGTGTCCTCCTGACACTGCCGGAACGGGCGGTCAAGGCCCCGCCGTGCCGCCACGCCTGGGTCTTCGAGCTGCGGCCTGCGCCGGCCAGGGGATGAGGGTCGTGCGGCGGCACGGTCCGCGTCTGAGCGGCAGGCAATCCAAGGACAATCTCCAGCAAAAAGCGTGGGAGGGCGGCGCGGCACAGAGGCCCCCGGCCCCCGCAGCCTCTCGAGCTCTCTTCCAGGTGACCCAAGGGAAGGACCTTCGACGGAGGCGAGGATGGACGGGGATGGGCCGCGACAGGACCCTTCCCATCGACGCTTGGAGGGATTGTCCGGGTGGGCTCGGGGTTTAGCTGTCCGGGCCGAATTGGTATAATGGGTGCATCCAGACATGCTTAGCCAGCGTTTGGAACATATGAATGCCCTGGATCCCTTCCCGGAGGTATCATGATCAGATCTCGCGCGGCTATTGCCAGAAAGATCGGCCGGGCCGGCGCCGTCGCCGCCCTCATCCTCGTCTCGGGCGCCTTCTTCGTGTCCGCCCAATACGGAGGCAGACAGATGATGCCCGATCAGGGCCGGGGCCCGCAGATGATGGGCGGGGCTTTCGAGCGCGCCATCACCCTGAACGACATCTGGTTTCTCCAGTCCTCGGAGAAGCTCAAGGCCGGCGGAGAGGTCGTTTCGCAGACCGGCTTCAAGGTTGACGGCTGGTACCCGGCCGTCGTCCCCTCGACCGTCATGGGGACGCTCGTCCAGAACAACGTCTACCCCGACATCTTCGTCGGCGAGAACCTCAAAGCCGTTCCGACCAAGCCGTTCGAGGTCTCCTGGTGGTACCGTCGCGAGTTCCTCGTGCCGCCCGGCCGGGGGACGCGCCGCGTCCGGCTCGAGTTCGACGGCATCAACTACAGGGCCAACGTCTGGCTCAACGGGAAGAAGGTCGCCGACGCGGCCGAAACTTTCGGGCCGTTCCGCCGCTTCGTCATCGACGTCACCGGGACGGCCAGGCCGGGCGACCGCAATGTCCTCGCCGTCGAGGTCTTCCCGCCGCGCAAGGGCGATTTCACCATCGGATTCGTCGACTGGAACCCCAAGCCGCCTGACGCCAGCATGGGTATCTGGCGCGACGTCCGCGTCCGGACGACCGGCGACATCGCCGTCGACAACCCCTTCGTCATGACCAAGCTCGACCTGGCCACGCTCAAGGAGGCCCGGCTGACGGTCTCGGCCGACCTCGAGAACCTCTCCTCCCGTAAGGTCACGGGGACGCTCGAGGGGACGATCGGCAGGCTCGAGACGCGGGCCGGGATGACCGAGGGCCCGATGGGCAGGTCCGAGACCCGGGGCGGCCTGATCAAGTTCAGCCAGGAAGTGGCGCTCGAGCCCGGGGAGACGAAGCGGGTCGTCCTCACCCCCGAGGCTCATGCCGAGCTCGTCCTCAAGGACCCCCGCATCTGGTGGACCCATGATTGGGGCAAGCCCGACCTCTATCAGCTCGCCCTGGGCTTCCGCGAGAAGCTCGACAAGGCCCGGGCCGAAGCCGAGGCCAAGGCCCGGGCCGACGAGCGGGCCAAGGAGGCGGCCGAGGAGATGGGCAAGGAGCCGCCGAAGAAGCCCGTCGAGGGACCGTGGGGCGGCGGACGGGAGCGCCTCCGGGGCGTGCCGACGAGCCCGTATTCGGACACCCGCGGCCTCCGCTTCGGCATCCGCGAGGTCGCGACCTATCTCGACGACCAGGGCCGGCGCGGCTTCCTCCTCAACGGCAAGAAGATCCTCATCCGCGGCGGCGGCTGGACCGACGACATCTTTCTCGACAACCGCCGGACCAAGGTCGAGGCCCAGGTCCTTTACGCCAAGCACATGAACCTCAACACCCTCCGGCTCGAGGGATTCTGGGGGACAGGCGAGGACCTCTACAACCTCTGCGACGCCAACGGCATCCTGCTCATGGCCGGCTGGAGCTGTCAGTGGGAGTGGGAGGACCTCGTCGGCAAGGCGAACGACGAATTCGGCTGCATCAAGGACCCCGAGGACATCAAGCTCATCGCCCGGTCGTGGCGCGACCAGGTCCGCTGGCTGCGCAACCACCCGAGCATCTTCGTCTGGATGGAGGGGAGCGATACCGATCCCCGGCCCGAGCTCGAGAAGGAATACATCGGGATCCTCAAGGAGGACGACCCGACCCGGCCGGCGGTCATCTCGGCCAAGGCCCGGACGAGCGCCCTGACGGGCCCGTCGGGGGTCAAGATGGCCGGGCCCTACGACTACGTCCCGCCGGTCTACTGGTACGTGGACAAGGAGAACGGCGGCGCGTTCGGGTTCAATACGGAGACCGGCCCCGGCCCGCAGGTCCCGCCGCTCGAGAGCCTCAAGCAGATGATCCCGGAGAAGGACCTCTGGCCGATCGACGACGTCTGGTACTACCACTGCGCCCGGGGCGAGTTCTTCGGCCTGAAGCGCTACAACCAGGCCATGGATAACCGCCTCGGCCCGGCCAAGGACGTCGAGGACTACGCGACCAAGGCCCAGTTCCTGAACTACGAGGGGATGCGGGCCATGTTCGAGGCCTTCGTCGCCAACCGGCCCAAGGCCACGGGCATCATCCAGTGGATGTACAACTCGGCCTGGCCGAAGCTCTGGTGGCAGCTCTATGACTACTATCTCAACCCGACCGGGGCCTTTTACGGCGGCCGCAAGGCCTGCGAGCCCCTCCACCTCATCTATAACTACGGGACACGCCAGGTCGTAGCCGTCAACAACACCCTCGAGCCGGCCGCGAAGCTGAAAGCCGTCGTCCGGGTCCTGGACCTCGGCCTCAAGGAAAGGTATGCAAAGAGCTTCGACATCGGGCTGGCCGCCGACGAGGTCAAGGCGGTCGTTGATCTGCCGGAGGTCGCCGGCCTCACCCCGACCTATTTCCTCGACCTGCGCTTGCTCGGGGAGAAGGAGGCGCTCGTCGA
Source organism: Terriglobales bacterium (assembly GCA_035543515.1). Lineage (GTDB taxonomy): Bacteria > Acidobacteriota > Aminicenantia > Aminicenantales > Saccharicenantaceae > DATKJS01. The sequence goes on from DATKJS010000102.1 coordinate 60,091, forward strand.
CGCCAACTTCTACGCCCTGTCGACCAAGCAGGAGACCCTCGATTACACGAAGAACGAGTGGTACGTGACGCCGGTCAAGGACTACGCCGACCTGACCGGCCTGGCCGGCCTTCGCCCGGTCCGGCTCAAGGTCCGCGAGAAATTCTCGCAGGACGGGCCGGCCTGGAAGCTCTCGGCCGAGCTCGAGAACCCCTCGGCGGACCTGGCCTTCCAGGTCGAGCTCCGCGTCGTCCGCGACGCGACCGGAGAGACGGTCCTGCCGATCTTCCTCGACGACAACTACATCACGCTGCTCCCGGGCGAGAAGCGGAAGATCGCCGGCACCTTCGCCGCCGAGGACCTGCGCGGGGAGCAGCCCCTGCTCAAGGT
>DATKJS010000103.1:0-17033 GCA_035543515.1 Terriglobales bacterium
CAACCAGCAAAAGGACAGTGATTCTATGTCGCATCGACGGGTTCATGACTCTTTTCCGAACAAGAGCCAACTCGGTGAAGCTCCTGAGTGCGGGGAGCGAAGTACTTTCAGGTGCAGGCTGAGAAGGCTGATCTCATGGAACGGCCCTGCGGACATCGACGCCTGACGGTACGGCTGTACAGGTAACGAAACTGGGGGTGGTACCTCAGGCATTCGTGATCTCTGGCTGTAGTTAGTCTGACCTATTGGCAACATAACTTAACAAAATAATTATGTTGATTCAACTGTTGTTAAGGATTTTATTCTGAGGCGACAAGATTCTTATCCTCTAAGAACACCCATGGTGCACTCCGAGATGTGCGACAACTGGGGCTATGACAAGCTCCACAAGCTCATCGAGAAGCGGGCCGTGACGGAGATGAAGCACGCCGAGAAGCTCATCGGGCGCATCCTCTTCCTCGAGGGCGTGCCCGTCGTCAGCGACCTCAAGGCCATCCACATCGGGGCCGAAGTGCCCAAGATGTTCGCCAACGACCACGACGCCGAAATGGGGGCCGTCAAGTCGTACAACGCGGCCATCGTCCTCGCCGGCGACGTCAAGGACTATGCCACGCGCGAGGTTCTCGAGCAGATCCTCAAGGACGAGGACGCCCACGTCGACGAGATCGAGGCCATCCAGGACCAGATCGGCCAGATGGGCCTCCAGGTCTTCCTGTCGATCCAGGTCTGACCCGGGCCGCACCGCTGTTCAGCATCGGAACCGACGAGGGTGACGCCCCGTGGGCGCCCCCTTTCCAGCTTGACCCCGGAGTCCGTCCTGATAGAATGAGGAGGGTCCGCTCCGGCGCGGCTCCCTTCGCGAGATGACCGAAACGCCCCTGAAGAAGAAGATGGATTCCGACGCCATGAGCCGGCGCGGTTTCCTCCGCTGGAGCGCTTTCCTCGGGAGCTCGGCTGCGGCCGGGAGGCGGCTGTTCGGCGGGGGCCGCGGGCGGGCCGCCGAGACCGCCGGCGCCGCTCCGCAGGCCGAGACCGCCGTCGAGCGCATGGTCCGCACGGGCTGTCCTTCCCACAACTGCGGCGGCCGTTGCCTGCTCCGTGTCCATGTCCGCGATGGGACGATCGTCCGCATCGACGGAGACGACCGGCCGGGCGACACCCCCGCCGACCCCCAGCTCCGGGCCTGCCCGCGCGGCCGGGCTTACCGCCGCCGCCAGGATCATCCCGACCGCTTGAAGTTCCCGATGAAGAGGGCGGGGAAGAGGGGCGAGGGGAAGTTCGTCCGCATCTCCTGGGACGAGGCCCTCGACAAGACCTCGGCGGAATTCCGGCGGATCAAGGCCGCCTACGGCAACCAGGCCTTCTATGTCCCCTACGGCACGGGGAGCTACAACCAGCTCAACGGGCGGCAGACGGCCGAGCGGCTGATGAACCTCTTCGGGGGCTCGCTCGGCTTTTATAACAGCTACTCCTGGGCCGCCATCGCCGCGGCCACGCCGACCGTCTACGGCACGGCTGTCACCGGCAACCAGCGCCAGGACTGGCTCAACGCGAAGTACATCCTGATGTGGAGTTGGAACCCGGCCGAAATGCGCGACGGCACGAATAGCGAGTATTTCGTCCGCAAGGCCCGCGAAAACGGCGCCCGCGTCGTCTGCCTCGACCCTCGGATGACCCTGAGCGCGGTGGCCCTGGCCGACGAATGGGTCCCGATCCGCCCCGGCACGGACGCGGCCATGATGTCGGCCATGGCCTACGTCATGGTCAAGGAGGGACTCCACGACGCGGCCTTCGTCCGGACCCACTGCGTCGGCTTCGACGCGAGCCAGATGCCGGCCGGGGCCGAGGGCGCGGAGAGCTACAGGGATTACCTCTTCGGGACGCGCGACGGGACGCCCAAGACGCCGGAGTGGGCCGAGGCCATCACGGGCGTGCCCCGCGAAACGATCGCCCGCCTCGCCCGTGAGTACGCCATGATAAAACCCGGCGTCCTCTACCAGGGCTACGGGATGCAGCGGCGGGCCTACGGAGAGCAGCCCGTGCGGGCCGGCTGCGTCCTGGCGGCGCTCGCCGGGAACGTCGGCGTCCCGGGCGGCTGGGCCAGCGGCATGGGCCTCCAGGCCCCGGACGGCGGCCCCCTCTGGCTGGCCTTCCCGACGGGGACGAACCCGGTCAAGGCCGAGATCCCGAGCTTCCTCTGGACGGAAGCTGTCCTTCGCGGCAGGGATATGGGGCCCGCCGACGGCGTCCGGGGCGCCGCGAGGCTCGAAACGAACATCAAGGGAATCTGGGCCGTGGCCTGCAACGCGCTCGTCAACCAGCACGGCAACGTCAACCGGACGGCGCGCATCCTGGCCGACGAGAAGCTCGTCGAATTCCTCGTCGTCCAGGACAATTTTCTGACGCCCACCGGGCGCTTCGCCGACCTCCTCCTCCCGGTCTGCACGCAGTTCGAGACGTGGGGCGTCGAGGACGGCTGGAAGTACGGCGAGGAGGTCCTGCTCATGCCCAAGGTCGTCGAGCCGCCCGCCGAGACGAAGAGCGATTACCGCATCGCGGCCGACATCGCCGGCCGGCTGGGCCTGGGCGAGGCCTACACTGAAGGACGGGACGAGCGGGCCTGGGTCGGCTGGATCCTCGACCGCTACCGCGAGAGACGGTTCCCGGGCCTGCCGACGCTCGAGGAGTTCGAGCGGTCGAACGCCGGCGTCTATTCCGTGCCCGTGACGAAGCCGGCCGTGGCCTTCGCCGATTTCCGGCGCGACCCGGAGCGCCACCCGCTGGCGACGCCGTCCGGGAAGATCGAGATCTTCTCCAAGCGCCTCCACGACATGGGCCGGCCGGACGAGATCCCGGCCGTGCCCAAGTACATCCAGGAGTGGGAGAGCCCGTTCGGGCCCGAGGCGGCGAAGTTCCCGCTCTCGGCGATCGGCCACCACACCCTGGCCCGCGTCCACTCGACCATGGACAACGTCGACTGGCTGGGCGAGGCCTTTCCCCAGCGGCTCTTCATCAACCCGGCCGATGCCGGGGCGCGGAAGATCCGGAACGGCGACAAGGTGCGCGTCTGGAATGACCGCGGCTCGACGGTCGTCTCCTGCCGCGTGACGCCGAGGATCATGCCGGGGGTCGTGGCCCTCCCGCAGGGCGCGTGGTGGGACCCCGGGCCCGACGGCGCAGACCGCCGCGGCTCGGTCAACGTCCTGTCCTCGGAGCGCTGGACGCCGCTGGCCTTCGGCAACGCCCAGCACACGATCATGGTCCAGGTCGAGAGAGCGGAGAAGGGCTGAGATGGTCACGCAGTACGCCTTCTTCTTCGACGCCTCGGCCTGCACCGGCTGCAAGGCCTGCCAGGTCGCGTGCAAGGACCATAACGACCTCGAGCCGGGGCTCCTCTGGCGCCGCGTCTATGAGGTCGCCGGCGGGACGTGGGAGAAGAGGGGAGAAGCCTGGCTGCCGTCCGTCGTCGCCTACAACGTTTCCCTGGCCTGCAACCACTGCCGGAAACCCCCCTGCGCCGAGGCCTGCCCGGTCAAGGCCATCGCCAAGCGCGACGACGGGATCGTCCTCATCGAGACGCTCCGCTGCATCGGCTGCCGCTACTGCGAATGGGCCTGCCCGTACACGGCCATCCGCTTCGACGCGACGAAGAACACGGTCTCGAAGTGCCACTTCTGCTTCGACGCCCTCGACCGCGGCGAGCCGCCCGCCTGCGTCGCCGCCTGCCCCGGCCGGGCCCTCGACTTCGGCGACCTTGACGACCTCCGGAAAAAGTACGGCGACGTCCGGCAGATTTTCCCGCTCCCCGACCCCTCCCAAGCCGACCCTGCCCTCGTCATTAAGCCCCATCGCGACGCGGACAAGGCCGCGGGGCGCGGGGCCGAGGTGGCCAACTGGGAGGAAGTCTAGATGGGAGGGGAGCGGCCCCTCGTCGCCTTCACCATCCTCGGACAGGCGGCCGTCGGCCTGTATCTCGGCGCCGGCGTCCCGCTCTACCTCTTCCATGAGGGGGGCGCGGGCCGCGGGGCCCGGCTGGCCCTCGTCCTGGCAGCGCTGGGGCTCATGGCTGGCGCGTCGGCCCTGTCTTTCCTTCACCTCCATCATCCGGCCCGCGCTTTCCGGGCCCTGGCGAACGTCGGGAGCTCCTGGCTGAGCCGGGAGATCCTCTTCGAGCTCGCCTTCATTGGGGCCCTCGCCCTGGATGGGTTTTGTGAATGGCGGGGTTTGGGAGGTCCGGCCTTGGCCAAGGCGCTTTTCGCTCTTTCCGGCCTGGCGGGGATGATGTTCGTGGGAGCGATGGCCCGGCTCTACATGCTGCCGGCCATCCCGGCCTGGCGGAGCTTTTATACGCCGGCGTCGTTCGCCCTCTCGGCGGCGGTCCTGGGCACGTCGGCGGCGGCCGTCTTCTTCCGGATGTCCCCGCCGGCCTCCGCCTGGAGCCGGGCGCTCCTGGGCGCCTCGGTCGTCTCGGTCGCGGCGAGCTTCGGCGGGGCGCTCCTCTTCGCTCCCGGACACGGGCTCCGCGGCGGCAGGCCGGGCCCGTCGCTCCGGCCGCGGGGCGCCGCTTGCGCTCCGCTCCACGCGCTGCGGCTGGCCTCACTCGCCGCCGGAAGCGCGCTGCTTGCGGCCGGGCTGTCGGTGCGGAGCGCCGGCGGGGGAGGGACCGGGGTCCCGGCCGTTTTCATCGTCGGCGGCTTCGTCCTGGCCGCGGCCGGCGAGGTCCTCGGCCGCATCCTTTTCTATGGGGTCGGACCTCAGCAAGACACAGAAAATAAATAAATAACTGAAATCTAAAGCCCGCGTTTCAGCCTTAACCTGCCGGATTCGACCCCCTTAAATGAAGACCTAAGCTCGCCGGCCGGATCGCTGCCGCCTTCCGGAAGCACGCCGCCGGGCTCCCTTTTCGAGCTCAAGGGAGTTGAGATAATCCTCATAGTCCCGGCGCGTGTTGAGGTTCCGCAGCCAGCCGGCGTCTAGGAGCGGCACGGCCGCCGTCCGGCAGCGGCCGAACAGCGGGATGAGACTCCGCTCGCCGGTTCGGAGGAGACGCTCTATCTCCGGGATGACGGCCTTGGTGTAGACGGCGAAGAGCGGCTCGAAGTCCCCGGCCGGCGTCACGGGCACGGCGATCTCCGCCCTCGCCGCGGCGGCGACGAGCTCGCGCAAGAAGCGCACGTCCACGTCGGGGATGTCGCAGGCGACGACGGCGCAGACGTCATTCGCCGCCGCCTTCAGCCCGGCCAGAACGCCGGCCATCGGGCCCTGGCCGCGCGTCTCGTCTTCGACGATCCTCAGCTCCGGCCCTGGCCGCGCGCCGCTCCGCGGCCGGGAACCCTTCAGCTCTATCTCCCCTTGGCCTGACGGTCCGGACTTCATCATTTTCGCCTTCCCGACCTTGACATCCTGGCCGGGCGAGACGCTGACCAGGACCTCGTCGAAATGCGCGGCGAGCTGGCCCACGACACGCTCGAGGAGCGTCCCGCCCGGAACCGACAGACGGGCCTTCTCCGCCCTCATCCGCCGCCCGCGGCCGCCGGCGAGCACGATCGCCGTGGCCGGGTCTCCGGCGCATCGCGCTTTCCGTCCCATGTCCGTCATCATACTCGAATTCCTGAAAAAAGAGGACACCTCGCGAGCGTGGATAACGCCACAAAACCGAGGACGACGGTCGATGACGATTCGGGAGGACGCCTCCTTGACATCCCGCCGGGCGGACACGATAATGAGCGAGTCCCCATGCTCCTTAAGCAGCAGGATTTCTACAAGTCCCTGACCGCCCGCAAGCCCGGCCTCGTCGAGCGCGTCCGCAAGCTCATCGAGGAGTCGGAGCGGAGGTTTTCCGGCCGTAAGAGCGCCGCGCCGGGCTTCCTTTGGGAGCACACGGTCCTCGTCGCCTCCCTCGCCTTCCGCATGGCGCGCACGGAAAAGGAGGACGCGGACCTCGCCGCGCTGGCCGCCCTCTTCCATGATTCGGGGAAGTTCAGCGGCGCCCGCTACCGCAGCGACGACAAGCCGGAAGAGGAGGCGGCCGCCCGCCTGGCCCGGGAAATCCTCGAGGACGCAGGCTTCGAGATGGCGGCCGTGGGCCACGTCGTTCGGGCCCTCCGTTCCCTTTACAACGGCGGCGCCCGCCGCAGCCGGCTGGCCGACATCGTCCACGACGCTGACTTCCTTTCCAAGTTCGGGCTCCTGGGCGTCGCCCAGTTCTTCGTCAAGTCGACGCTGCGCGGGCGGAACCTCGAGTCGGCCATCATGGGCCACCTGAGCAAGGAGCTGACCTATGCCTCGGTCCTGCCGGCCAACATGCGCACAGAGGGGGGCCGGAAGCTCGCCCTGCGCAAGTCGGAAGAGACGCTCCGTTTCTACCGGGCGCTCCTGGCCGAGCTCGAGAAGGCCCACGGCATGGAGTTCCGGGTCCGGTCGGCCGACGTCCCGCTCCGGTCGGGGCGGCGGCGCCGCCTCAAGGTCCTCCTCGTGGCCCCCGCGGCCTGCGACGCCTGCGGCAAGGGTTGGGAGGTCGAGTTTCGAACGGAGAAGGGCGTCAAGTGCATGCGGCTCGAGGCCGTCGTCCGCTGCTCCGGCTGCGGGGCGCGCCGCGAGATAGGTTTCTGCCTGCCCGAGGTCGCTGTGAAATGTTAAGAGGGACAGTCCCCTCCGGGGGGGACTGTCCCTCTTAATAATTGAAAAACGGGGCGGGATGAGCTAAGAATAAGCGTGGTCCCTGCCATGAGAACGTCGTCTCGTCCCGTCCACCGGACCCTTTGTGTAGCCGCGCCGGTCGTCTTCCTCGCCCTCCTCGCCGGCCTCGCCCTGACGGGATGCGGAAAGTCGGACACGGGCGGGGAGCCGCCGGCGGGGCTGACCAAGGTCGTCATCGGCTATTATCCTTCCTGGAACAGGGCCTCGTTCGACCACGCCAAGGTCGATTACAAGCACCTGACGCACATCGCCAACGCCTTCGCCTGGCCCGACGCGGCCGGCAACCTTATCGTCCCGTCCGATTACCTCTATCCCGAGCTCAACGCCGCAGCCCACGCGAACGGAGTCAAGATGATCCTGAGCCTCGGCGGCTGGGGCAACGGCGACGGCTTTCCCGGCATGGCTGCCACGGCCTCGAACCGGGCGCGCTTCATCGGCCAGGTCGTTTCGTTCTGCGAGGCGAACGCCTACGACGGCGTCGACATCGACTGGGAGTTCGTCTCGGACGCGACGGAGGAAGCGGACTTCGTCCTCTTCATCCAGGAGCTTTCGGCCGCCCTCAAGGCCCGGAGCCCGCAGCTCCTCCTGACCATGGCCGCTCCGGCCGACGCCTATTACGGGCAGTGGATCGACTACGAGACCCTGGCCGCGGCGTTCGACTTCATCGGCTTCATGACCTACGACTACCACGGCTCGTGGTCGGACCGCTCGGGGCACAATTCGCCTCTCTACGCCGACGCGGGCGACACGGACGGCTCGGTCGATGAGACCTTCCAGTACGCGCGCCAGCGGCAGGTGCCGCTCGGGAAGCTCCTCCTCGGCGTCCCGTTCTACGGCAAGTCGTTCGATTGCGGCGGGCTCGGCCTGCCGTTCATGACAAGTGAGGACTATTCCTACACGCAGGCCATGCAGCTTCTGGCCTCGGGCTGGACGCGGACCTGGGACGCGACGGCCCAGGTCCCCTGGCTCCGCCGTCCCGATGGCGGCACGATCCTCTGCTACGACGACACGGAGTCGGTCGCGGCCAAGTGCGATTACGTCACGGATCGGCAGGCCGCCGGCATCATCATCTGGGACATCTCCGAGGATTACAGGAACGGCGCTTCCGAGCTCTTGGCGGCAGTCGGGCGGTCGTTCGCCTCCAAGTGAGGGGTACGGCGTCCGCGGCAATTCACTGAAGCGAGGCACGGATGAAAAGAACGGTCGTTTCGCTGATCCTCGGAGCGCTCGCGGCGTGCTTTGCGGCCGGAGCCTCCGGCGCGTCGGCGGCCTCCCCAACCGCTTCCCCGGCCGCGGACAAGACCAAGGGGTTCTTCCCGGTCTCCGTTTGGTACGCCGGGGGGAAGGCCCGGGCGCCCATGCTCGAGACGGTGACGCCCGGGTCGCGCCAGGCCTGGCGCAAGGACCTCGAGGAGATCAAGCGCCTCGGCTTCAACACCGTCCGGACGTGGGTCGAGTGGGCGGCCTGCGAGAAGGAGGAGGGCCGCTACGACTTCGGCGCCCTCCGTCTCCTGGCCGACCTCGCGGGCGAGGCCGGCCTTCGGGTCATCATCCAGATCTATATCGACTCCGCGCCGGACTGGGTCGGGGCGGACTTCCCCGACGGCAAGTTCGTCTCCTCGAACGGGGTCGCCGTCGAGTCCCAGGCCTCGCCCGGCTTCTGCTTCGACCACGCCGGCGTCCAGGCCAAGGTCCTGCGCTTCTTCCGCGAGGCCGCCCTGGCCGTCAAGGACAAGCCCGCCGTCTACGGCTGGGACCTCTGGAGCGAGCCCCACATCATCAACTGGGCCGAGGTCAACTACGTCGGCGACCTCCAGTACGTCCAGTTCTGCTACTGTCATTCGACCCAGGAGCGCTTCCGGGAGTGGCTGAAGAAGAAGTACGGCGCTCTCGAGAACCTCAACCGGGCCTGGTACCGCACCCTCCGCTCTTGGGCGGACGTCCAGCCGCCCCGCTACGGGACGATCCTGACCTTCACCGACTACATCGATTGGAAGGAGTTCATCTCGGACAAGCTGGCCGAGGACCTGCGCCTCAAGGCCGAGGCCGTGAAGTCCGTCCTCCCGGACACGGTCGTGACCAGCCATTCCGCGGCGCCCGGCCTCTTCACCCGCCCCGACTGGTCCGGCACCCCGGACGACCGCAAGATGTCGGACAGCGTCGATTTCTACGGCGCCTCGATCTATCCCAAGCACGCCTGGACCCTGCGGCCGTGGTCGCCCTTCTACCGCGCCGCCGGGCTGGACTTCGTCCGCTCGATGGGGATCGCGAACGGCGGCTTCTGGATCGGCGAGCTCCAGGCCGGCTACGGCGTCTTCGGCATGAAGATGAGTGTGCCCGTGGTCGGCGCGGACCTCCGCGACTGGATGTGGACCGCCGTCGCCTACGGCGCCCGCGCCGTCAACATCTATGCCTACTACCCGATGAGCACGGGCTACGAGGCCGGCGGCTATGGCCTGGTCGAGCTCGACGGCAAGGTCACGGAGCGGGCCGAGGCCGCGGGGCGGATCGCCGCCGCCGTCACCGCCCACCGTGACCTCTTCCTCGGGGCGCGGCCGGCCCGGGCGGAGGTCGCCATCCTTTATAACCCCCTGTCCCACATGGTCGGCGGCCAGCAGTCGTTCACGGGCGAGGGCCAGTCCGTGGGCGTCAACAACCTCAGCGAGTCGCTCCAGGGCATCCACCGCGCTTTCTACGAGCGGGGCGTCCCCGTCGACTTCCTCCACGTCGACGACCTCGGGACGCCGCGCGCCGCGGGGTACAAGCTCATCATCGCCCCGTACCCGGTCCAGATGTCCCAGCGGCACGTGCGGCGGCTCATCGAATTCGTCCGCGAGGGCGGGACACTCGTGACCGAGGCCCGCTGCGGTTGGGTCGATGAGATGGGCGCCTCGAGCCCCGTCGTCCCCGGGGCCGAGCTCAGCGACGTCCTCGGCTGCCGCGAGTCCGAGCTCCTGCCCGTGGCCAAAACGTCGCCGATCCGGATCACGGCGAACGACGAGGCCCTGCCGCTCCTGCGGCCGGGCGACGCGCTCGACGCCCTCTTCTTCGAGGAGAGCTTCGACGTCTTCGGCAAGGACAGCCGCGTCCTGGCCCAGTTCTCGAACGGGCGCCCGGCCATCGTCACCGCTCCGTTCGGGAAGGGGCGGGCCCTCATCGTCGGCTCTTTCCCCGGCTCGGCCTATCACCATTTCAAGAACGCGGCGAACGGCAAGTTCTTCGCCGGGCTGGCCGAGTGGCTGAAGATCCCGAGGCCGGTCGAGGTCGCGGCCGGCGAGCCGGGGGCGCTTGTCGAGGCCCGCGTCCTCGAAGGCGACGGCTACAAGATCCTCTTCGGCTTCAACCGCGGCGAGAAGCCGGTCACGGCCACGCTCTCCGTGCCGGCAAAGGGCGGCCGGCCGTCGGCCCGAGACATCGAGACGGGGCGCCCCGTGCCGTGCGCCGGAGAAGCCGGGCGGGCGGTCCTCGAAAAGGCCTTCGCCCCCGGCGAGGTCTGGGTCGTGCACATTTCGGAGAAATAGAGACGCGTCCCGGAAGTCTCTTAGCTGGAGGTCCGTGTCCCTCTTGAAGGAACGGAGGCGCGAGCCCGTATCCCTCCGGCGGGTGAATCGAAAGGAGCGTCCTTTGATAGGATGACGCGGTCGTGACGAAGAAGATCGAATATTGCGGCGGCGTCGACGTCGGCGGCACCAAGGTCGCCTCGGCCCTCTTTGCCGCGGACGGGGCGATGACGGCCCGGGCCAGGGCCCCCATCGACCCGTCGGGCGGGGCCCGGGCCGCGGACCAGGTCGCGGGCGAGGTCCGGCGCCTCGCCGCGGCGGCGGCCGCCGCGGGAGGGCGGCTGCGCGCCGTCGGCGTCTGCGTTCCCGGAATCGTCTACGCAGCGACGGGCCGCGTCTGGGCGCCCAACATCCCCGGCTGGGACAGGTACCCGCTGCTCACCCGGCTCGAGCACGGGCCTGAGAAGAGGGGGCGGCCGCCTTGGGCCGAGAGGCCGGCAAGAAAGAGTGGACACGTTCGGCCGGGAGCGGATTCCGAGGAGCGACCATCAGAAGTGAGGCGGAGTGGCTCGAAGCCGCACTTCTGGGAGATATCTGAACGAGATTTGCGGGATATTCCGCTTGTTTTAGAGAGCGACCGGAGCGCCTACGTCATGGGCGAGGCCTGGCGGGGCGCCGCGGCCGGGGCCGCCGACGCCGTGTTCCTGGCCGTGGGCAGCGGCATCGGCGCCGGCATCCTCGCCGGCGGCCGGCTCGTCCACGGCCACGAGGATATCGCCGGGGCCGTCGGCTGGTTCGGCCTCGACCCGGATTTTCGGCCGGAGTACGCGGCGATGGGCTGCTTCGAGGCCGAGGCCTCGGGCAACTCCGTCGGCCGCAAGGCCAGGGAGCGTCTGGCCTCCGGGCGGCCGTCGCTCATGACGGAGCTCGCCGGCGGCCGCATCGACGCCGTCACGGCCGAGACGGTGGCCGCGGCCGCCCGTCGCGGCGACCCGCTCGCCCTCGAGGTCGCGGCCGAGGCCGTCCGCTACCTGGCCATGGGCATCGCCAACATCGTCAGCATCCTCGACCCGGAGGTCGTCGTCCTCGGCGGCGGGCTGTTCCGGGCCGCGGACGTCTTCCTCGAACCGACGCGGCGCGAGTTCCGCAGGTGGGCCCAGCCGATGGCGGCGGAGAAGGTCCGCCTCGTCCTCTCGGCCCTGGGCGAGGACGCCGGCCTCGCCGGCTGCGCCAAGCTGGCCTGGGAGCGGCATGGAGCGGCATGGAGCGGATTCTCGGGAGGGACCCGCAGGATCAAGGCCGGGTGCTCGGACCTCGGTGCTGATCGATATCATAGAAGAAGGATCTAGAAAAGAGACTCGAGACGAGCTTAAGAGGAGCAACCCCATGTCGGCACAAGCGTATCTCGACCGAATCCGCGGGATCCTCGAAGAGATCGAGACGAAGGAGATGGCCCGCATCAAGGCCGCGGCGAAGATCATGGCCTCGTCCATTTGCCACAAGGGCCGCGTCTACATGTTCGGCAGCGGCCACTCCGTCATCCCCGTCCTCGACATCTTCCCCCGGTACGGCAGTTTCGTCGGCTTCTTCCCTCTCTACGACCCGCGGCTGATGTGGTCCAACGTCATCGGCCCGGGCGGCGCGCGGGAGCTCCTCTGGCTCGAGCGCCAGGAGGGCTACGTCAAGGTCTTCCTCCAGAGCTACCCGCTCGAACGGCGCGACACGATGCTCGTCTTCTCCCACGGCGGCCTCAACGCCGCGCCCATTGACATGGCCCTCGAGGCGAAGGCGCGCGGGCTCAAGGTCGTCACGGTTTCCTCGCACGAGAACGCGAGGATCGGCCGCCGCTCCCATTCCTCGGGCAAGATCCTATCGGAGGTCGCCGACGTGGCCATCGACAACCATGTCCCGCCGGAGGACGCCCTGGTCGACGTCGGCCAGCTCGAGCGGGTCGCGGCGGGCTCGACAGTGGCCGCCGTCTCGATCGCCATGTCCCTCGTCGCCGAGACGGCCGCGGCCCTTGCCCGGACGGGGAAGGTGCCGCCGACGTTCGTTTCGCCCAACGTCAAGGGCGTGCCCGCGGGCCACATGGCCGGCGTCTACGCGGCTTTCACCGAGTTCTATTACGGGCGGCCATTCAGGGCCGGCCGGCCGGCGGCGAGGCGCGGCGGCGCCCAATGAGCCGCGAACCGTCCGGCGGCTCGGGCCCCGCGAAGCTCAGGGCGGCCGCCTGGGCCGGGATGTTCGTCTTCGGCATCGTCATGGCCGTCCTCGGCGCCGTCCTGCCCTCGCTCTTCGAGCGCATCGGCTTCGGCGAGGCCGCCGCCGGGACGCTCTTCCTGACCATGAACTTCGCCATGCTCGTCATGACCCTCGCCTTCGGCCCGCTCGTCGACCGCTTCGGCTTCAAGGCCCTGCTCGCCGTCTGCGCCCTGCTCGTCGCGGGCGCCTTCCTCGCCCTCGGCCTGGCCCCGAGCTACGGCCTGGTCATGGCCGCGGCCGTCGTCCTCGGCTTCGGCGGCGGCGGGCTCAACGGCGGCACGAACGCCCTGACGAGCGACATCAACCCGGCGAACCGGGGCGCGGCCCTGAACCTCCTCGGCATCGCCTTCGGCTTTGGCGCCCTGACCGTCCCCTTCCTCATCGGCGCCCTCCTCCGGTCGCTCGGGCTGCGGACGATCCTCCTCCTCGCGACCCTCCTCAGCCTCGTCCCGCTCACCCTTTTCGTCGTTTTCCGATTCCCGAAGGCCAAGCAGGCCCAGGGCTTCCCGCTGCGGCAGGCGGCCCGGGTCGTCGGCCACCCGCTCCTCTGGCTCTGCGCCTTCCTCCTTTTCTTCCAATCGGGGAACGAGTTCACGGCCGGAGGGTGGCTTTCGACCCATCTCCAGAAGACTTATCACGTCGCGCCACCGGCGGCGGCCCTGGTCCTCGCCGGCTACTGGGCGGCGGTCATGGCCGGCCGCCTCCTCTCGGCGCGGCTCGGGAAACGACTGAGCGGCGAGAGGATGGCCCTCTCCGGGGCCGCCCTGGCGCTGGCCGCGGCCGCCATTCTCGTCCTCGCCCCGTCGGGGCCGCTGGCCATGGCCGGGGCCGTCGCCCTCGGCCTCGGCTTCGCCACGATCTACCCGACCGTCCTGGCCGTCGTCGGCGAGAGTTTCCCGGACTTCACCGGCACGGCCTTCAGCGTCGTCATCTCCGTCGGCCTGGCCGGGGGGATGGTCGCGCCCTGGCTCGTCGGCCGGATCGCCCAGGCCTCGTCGCTCCGGCAGGGCTTCCTCGTCCCGGTCGCGAATTGCGCCATGGTGCTCGTCCTGCTCGCCCTCGTCCGGCGCCGGACGAAGGCCGCGTTGGCGGGGTCCTACGCGAGGCGCTGTTGAAAATCCGCCCGTGACGCGATATCTTGGAATGTTGACATGAAAGACCCCAGGATAAAGGGGCGCCCGCGGCCCTGGCTCATCGCCGCGGCCGCGGTCGCCGGCGTTGCGGTCCTCGTCTGGCTCTTCCTCCGCCCAAGCCCCGAGGGGCCGGACACGATGAAGGCGCTCTGGGGCCGGGCCGGCGTCCGCAAGCCCAATGTCATCCTGGTCACCATGGACACGACGCGGGCGGACCACCTCGCCTGCTACGGCTACAGGGATATCCGGACGCCAACCCTCAACGCGCTAGCCGGCCGGGGGGTCGTCTTCGAGCAGGCGGCGACGGCGACGCCCCTGACGCTCCCCTCGCACTGCACGATCATGACCGGGATGTACCCGACCTATCACGGGGTGCGCGTCAACGGCAACACGGCCCTCAGCGACGAGCAGACGACGGCGGCCGAGGTCTTCGCCGGCCAGGGCTACCGGACCGGGGCCTTCATCGCCGCCTTCGTCCTCGACGGGCGGTGGGGCCTGAAGCAGGGCTTCGAGCACTACGACGACCAGTTCGACCTCAAGAAGTACAAGCACCTCGACCTCGGCGAGGTCCAGCGGCCCGGCAACGAGGTCATGGACGCCGCGCTCGCCTGGCTCGAGGAGAAGAAATCGGAGCCGTTTTTCGCCTGGATCCATCTCTACGACCCCCACGTCCCGTATGCCCCGCCCGAGCCCTACGCCTCCGAGTACGGCCGCCGCGGCCCGGCCGGCCTCTACGACGGCGAGATCGCCTTCATGGACGCGCAGATCGGCCGCTGCGTCGCCTGGCTCGAGCGAAACGGCCTCGACAGGTCGACGGTCATGGTCCTCGTCGCCGACCACGGCGAGGGTCTGGGCAGCCACGGCGAGGGCACCCACGGCTACTTCGTCTACGACTACGCCCTCCACGTCCCCTTCATCGCCGTGACGCCTTTCGCCGAGCTTCGGGGGCGGCGCGTCGGGTCCGAGGTCGGCACGGTCGACGTCTTCCCGACCCTGCTCGCGCTGGCGGGCGTGGCGCCGCGGGCCAAGGTCCAGGGACGGTCCCTGGTGCCGCTGATGTTCCATCCCGGCCGCAAGGACGACGTCCCCGCCTACGGCGAGGCCATGGCCTCGAACATCCAGTTCGGCTGGAGCGCCATCCACGCCCTGAGGACGCCGCGTTGGAAGTACATCGACGTCCCCCGGGCCGAGCTCTACGACCTCATCCGCGACCCCGACGAGCAGACGAACGTCCTCTCCACGAATGCCGATGTGGCCCGGCGGATGAAGGGAGAGCTCGACAGGCTCATGGCCGCGACGAGCGTCGGCGCTCCGAAGCCGCAGGCGGCGAACCTGGACAAGGAGACGATGGAGAGGCTTTCGGCCCTGGGCTATGTCGGGGCGCCCGTTTCGACCAAGACGGCCTCGGCGTCCTCAGCTCCCTTGGCCGACCCCAAGGACAAGGTGCCCGTCTTCATGGCCGTGCAACGGGCAGGGGAACTCATCCTCGACGGAAAATATGGCGAGGCCGCTTCGCTCCTCGAGCCGGCCCTGCGGGAGGACCCAAAGATCCCCCAGGCCCTGCTTTTGCTCGCGACCTGCTACACGGAAACGGGGAGGAGGGAGGAGGCGAAGGCGAAGCTGGACCTTGTGCTCAAGGACGACCCGGAAAGCGTCCAAGCCCTGATCAGCCTGGCCAACATCCTCCTCGAAGAGAAGCGGGAGGACGACGTTATCGCCCTTTGCAAGCGGACGCTCGCCGTCGACGAACGCAACACGCAGGCCTACATTCTCATCGGCGAGGTCTACCTGGCCGGCGATAAGTACTTCGAGGCCCTGCCGTACATGGAGAAGGCCGTTGAAACCCAGCCGAAGATCGCGCGGACCCGGCTCAACCTAGCCGCATGCCTGGTCGGGGCCAAGCAATACGACCGGGCTGAGAAGGAGTTGCGGGCCGTCATCCAGGATTCCCCGAAGTTCCCCCTGGCCCACTTCAACCTCGGGCTGCTCTTTGAGGAGCAGGGGAGGCTCGAAGAGGCCCGCGCGGCCTACGCCGAGGAGGTCGCCGTCCAGCCGAACGAGTACAAGGCCCGCTTCAACCTGGGCAAGCTGCTGTTCAAGCTGGGCGACAGGGCCGGTTCTCTCGAGCAGATGCGCGAGGTCGTCCGGATCGCCCCGAAGCTCGCGGAGGGACATCTTCTCCTCGCCCGGGGCCTGCTCTACGAGTCCGTCCCGCTCGAGACGGTCCAGGCGGAGGTCGAGCGCGGCCTGGCCCTGGCCGAGAAGTCCGAGATCAAGGCCCTGGGCTACTTCCTGCTCGCGGACGTTTACAACCGCCGCGGCGACGCGGCCCGGATGAACGAAGCGCTGCAAAAAGCCAACGCCTACAGATCGCGGAAGGAGTGAATCATGAGACAACGCGCATCCCGGATCCTCGTCGCCGGCCTGGTCCTGACCGGCCTGGTCGCGGCCCGGCCGGCGCTCGGCCAGTACCGCGAGTATTATATCCTCGGCAAGGTCGTCGATCCGAAGAAGCAGCCTCTGGAGGGCGTGGAGATCACGCTCCGGGACGAGGCGACCAGCCGGAGTTACACAATGAAGACGAAGAAGGACGGGACGTTCAAGTTCGCCGGGCTGCCGCACGGCGACTACAAGGTCTCGTTCACGAAATCCGGCTACGCCCTCAAGGAAGACGAATGGAAGTTCGAAACCCCCCAGCTGAACATCGAGAAGGTCGAGATCCCGCCCATCGTCATGGCCAGCGAAGAGCTCGTCCAGGAAACGAACCGCCTGAAGGAGGCCGAGGCAGCGGTCAAGGGGGCCGCGGAGAAAATCCGCCAGGGGGATTTCGACGGCGCCCTGGCCGGCCTGAAGGGGGTTCTCGACAAGAACCCCAAGGACCCGAACGCCCTCTACCTGAGCGGCGTCGCCCTCCTAAAAAAGGGCCAGCCCCAGGAGGCGGCGCCGAGGTTCGCCCAAGTGACGGAGATCAGTCCGAAGTTCGCCCCGGCCCATTACCAGCTGGGCGTCTGCCTCCAGCAGATGAACGAGCCGGGGAAGGCCCTCGAATCCTTCGCCAAGGCCACGGAGCTCGACCCCGGCAACCCCGACAGCCCTTACAACGCGGGATTCATCCTCTTCGGCCTGAACCGCGTCGACGAAGCCCTGCCCCTCTTTGAAAAGTCCCTGGCCATCCGGCCGGACGACCCGGCCGCCCTGGAGATGGCCGGCCGCTGCTACATCCATCAAGCCAATTTCGGCAAGGCCGTCGATTGCCTGGAAAAGGCCAGGGCTGGCTACGCCAAGGACCCGGAGAAGGTCAAGTTCCTCGACGATCTCATCGCGAAGCTCAAGGAACAGATCAAGAAGTGAGCCGCCGCCCCCGGGGGGTTGACAACGCCCCCCGACTGATTATAAAAAGACATTAGATCCCGCCATAGAGGAGGCGCTCTAGGGGCCG
>DATKJS010000104.1:0-9346 GCA_035543515.1 Terriglobales bacterium
AGAACTACTGGGAGCGCGCGAAGCCGATCTACCCCGCCGGCCAGATCGAGCTCCAGGCCCACGGCAATCCGCTCTGGTTCAGGAACATCTACATCAGGGAGATCCCGCGCGAGGCCGTTTCGCCCGCGGGCGGCGCCTATGTCGTGTCCGAATCGGAGAAAGACGAAGGGTTCGCGCCGTTGTTTAACGGTCTTGACCTTTCGGGCTGGACCGGCGACACGAAAGGGTATGTCGCGGAGAGCGGGAAGATCGTCATCTATCCGGAGCGCAGCAGCGGCAATCTCTACACCGAAAAAGAGTATACGGATTTCGTCCTGCGCTTCGAGGTCCGGCTGACGCCGGCGGCCAACAACGGTATCGGCATCCGGGCGCCGCTCGAGGGCGACGCCGCCTATGTCGGGATGGAGATCCAGGTCCTCGAGGATGGGTCGCCAGTCTATTGGGACCTCCAACCGTACCAGTACCACGGCTCGGTCTATGGGGTCGTTCCGGCCCGGCGAGGCGTGCTCAGGCCCATCGGCGAGTGGAACAGGGAGGAGATCGTGGTCAGGGGCCAGCGGGTCACGGTCACCGTCAACGGCACGCGCATCGTCGACGCCGACCTCGACCAGGCCGCGGCCGGGGGGACGATCGACCACCGAGACCATCCGGGCCTGGCCCGCGAACGCGGCCATATCGGCTTCCTCGGCCACGGCTCGATCGTCGAGTTCCGGAATGTCCGGGTCAGGGAGCTGAAATAGGCGGGGCGGTCAGCGCGGACGCGGCGCTAACCCCAGTCCCTCGCGCATGACGGCGTTGACCTGCGTGTTGTCGATGATGGGGCCGGGGTACCACAAACCTTCGTATTTCAGGAAGAGGTGCGCCGCTGCCCCCTTCGCCGCGAGCGTGACGAGCTCGTTGGTGTGGCCGATCGTCGAATAGCTGACCTCGCCGTCGGGATAGAAGAAAGGGGACTTCGCAGGAGGGACCCAGGGGCCGATGGGGGCATGCTGGCGGCCGTTGGCCGACGTTTCGGGCCGGTCGTCCTCGGCCGCGGCCGACGCCGGCCTGGCGATCTGGCGCGGCAGCTCCCCGGCGGCCAGGGGCCGACGCGGGTCCAGCCGCAGCCCGCCCGTTGCGTGGTCGGCCGTCACGATGAGGAGGGTATTCGTCCAGTCGATGTCGTCGCCCGGCCGGTCGACGAAGGCGACGGCGGCGCGGACGGCCGCGTCGAGGTCGGCGACACAGCCGACCACGCGCCGGAAGTCGTTGTCGTGGTTGGCCCAGTCGATATCACCCTGCTCGACCATGAGGAAGAAGCCGCGGGGGCAGCGGCCAAGGACCTCGAGCGCGGCGGTGGTGGCGTCCTCGAGGGTCGGGTCGGAGGCCGATCCGCGCGTGAAGCGCGGCGCGCCCGGACTCTCTTCCGGCAGGGCCGGACCGAAGTTGCCCCCGGGACCGCCGAACAGGCCGAAGAGTTTCTTGCCCCGGGCGACCGCATCTCCGGCCGCCGCGGCGAGCGTCCGGCCGCCGTCGGCGCCGGCTTTCTCCTCGGCCAAGACATAGTCGCTCGAGGCCTGGAGGGCGCGGTAGAGCCTCTCGGAAACATAGCCTTTTTTCGGGTCGAAACCGGGGTTGTCGAAGACGGGATGCCCGGCGCCGATGACGACGTCGGGCTTCGTCCGGAGGATGATCTCGTCGGCGATGCCGAGCCCGTCATATCCCCGATGGCCGGTGTAATAGTGGTTCCGGCTAGTGTTGTGGCTGACAAAGCCCGCGGGCGTCGCGTGGCTGAAGGGCACGGTCGTGACGACGCCGATCGCGCCGCCGGCCGCGGCCCGGAAGTCGTCGGCGATCGTCGCCAGACGTCCGTCCGGAGCGTCGCCGGGCCGCCAGGCGATGTTGCCGTTCGTGGTCTTGACGCCCGTGGCCAGGGCCGTGGCGGCCGAAGCGGAGTCGGTGGCGGGCGCGACCACGGGCCGGTCGGCGCCCGTTGACCCCTCGTCCGGAAAAGGCCGCGCCCCCTCCCGGAGGACGTCGTAGCCCAGGGCGGGGGTGAAGACGGCCTCCGAATAGGCCGGCCGGCCGGCGGCCTTGGCGTTGATGTCGTAGGACGTGACGTCCCATGTCGCGGCGTACCATTGGCCTGGGAAGGCGTGCCAGGCCAGGGCTCGGTCCCGGCCGGCGAGGTAGCGGCTTCCGGCGATTTCCGACTCGAGCGACATGCCGTCGCCGATGAATAGGATGACGTGCTGGGCCGGAGGCGCGGCCGGCGCGGGCGCGCCGGAAGGTCCGGCGGCGAGATGGAGCGCCGCCCCGGCGAGCAGAACCGCCAGCGGGGTCCTTGATCTCGTCCGGCGATTCAGCATGACCCTCTATTATACCCCGGCGGGAAAACCGGGCGAGCCGGGCCCGTGGCCGGCGCGGCCATTCAGGCCTTCCGGACCTCCCCGATGGGCAGGACCGTCCGGCCCCTGGCCTCGTTCAGGACCTCGGCCATGGCCAGGTAGATCGCCGAAAGCCCGCAGAGAATCCCTTCGAAGCCGGCGACCTTCCCGACGAGCGCCGAGCCGGTCCAGTCGCGCGCCGCCAGCAGCCAGAACAGAGCGGTCAGGCTCAGGAAGACGAACTGGATGGCCCGGTTCTTGCCGAAGGTCCCGAGCCACATGAAGAAGGTGAACAAGCCCCACAGGAAAAGGTACCAGCCCATGAACGGGACGGGCGTCGGGCCGCCGTTCGGCGCGTTCAGGCCGGGGATGACCCAAGTCGCGACGAGGGTCAGCCAGAAGAGGCCGTAGGAGGTGAAGGCCGTCGTGCCGAAGGTGTTCCCCTTCTTGTATTCCATGACGCCGGCGATGACCTGGGCGATGCCGCCGTAGAAGATGCCCATGGCCAGGACCATCGAGGCGAGCGGGAAGAACCCGGCGTTGTGGATGTTGAGAAGGACGGTCGTCATGCCGAAGCCCATCAGGCCGAGGGGCGCGGGGTTGGCCAGCTTATTCTCGTCCATCTTGACCCTCCCAGGGGGATGAAAAATGGTTTTTTATGGTATATCTCGCCCTCGGCGGGTGTCAAGATGGCGATGCGCCTCCGGCGCGGCGGTCAGGCCGTCAAGGGAGCTTGACGTCGACCTCGTTCAACCAGGTCCCGTGGACATTGCAGTGATCGAGGACCTTCAGTTTTTCGGGGATCGAAGCCAGGTGGAAGGTCGCGGCCGGAGCTGGGTCGGTGGGCTTGAAGATCTTTTTGGCCAGGAGCTTGCCGTTCCCGTCCTCCACCCGGATCCACTGGATGAAGTGCGGCTTCTGGGCGTCCATCGGGTGGTTGTCGACCTTCACGTTGACCGTCAGCGCCGTGCCGGCTTTCTCATAGGTCACTTCGGGGACATGGGTCTTGGCCACCGCGGCATTCCACGGCCCGAACGACGTGGCCGTGTACGGCCCGCGCTGGGACGGCTCCTGGGCGGCGGCCGAACTCTGGCCCGCCCAGCCCAGGGTCATCAGGACCAGGCCCGCGGCCGCGAACAAGAAGAGAACGTGCAGAAAGGGAAGCCTTTTCATTTCGCCCTCCTATGATTCCAGGCTTGCTGCCCGGTCTCTTTCCAATATCGCAGATTTCGCGTCAATATACAACGGCGGGGGGCCGAGCCGCCGGGGGGCCATTGCCCGCGGGGAAAGGGACGAGGGGCTGTCCCCGCGAAGGGGACAATCCCTCTCTTGCCTACATCCCGTACTTAGCGATGATGTCCTGCTTCGTCCTGCCCAGGATGTCGTACTTTTTGCCGACCTTGGTGAACGCGGCCAGGGCCGCGTCGAGGTGATGCATTTCGTGGCCGGCCGAGATCTGCGTCCGGATCCGCGCCTGTCCCTGCGGCACGACGGGGAAGAAGAAGCCGATGGCGTAGATCCCCTCGTCATAGAGGGTCCGCGAGAAGTCCTGGCTGAGCTTGGCGTTGAAGAACATGACCGGCACGATCGGCGTGTCCCCTTCCTTGAGGACGAACCCGGCCTCGGTCAGCCCCTGGCGCCAGTAGGCGGAGTTGCGCTCGAGCTTGTCGCGCCGCTCGGTCGACTTCGACAGGATGTCCATGACCTTGAGGACACCGGCCACGACGACCGGGGCGATCGTGTTCGAGAAGAGGTACGGCCTGGCCCGCTGCCGGCACATCTCCACGAGCTCGCGGCGGCCGCTGACGCAGCCCCCGGACGCCCCGCCCAGGGCCTTGCCGAAAGTCGTCGTGATAACGTCGATCTTGCCCAGGACGCCGCACTTCTCGTGGGTGCCGCGCCCGGTCTTGCCGATGAATCCCGAGGCATGGGACTCGTCGACGAGGAGCATGGCGTCGTACTTCTCGCACAGGGCGACCATCTCGTCGAGCTTGGCCGTATCGCCGTCCATGGAGAAGACGCCGTCGGTGATGACGACCTTCATCCGCTTGTCGGCATGGAGCTGGAGCTTCTCCTCGAGGTGGCCCATGTCGGAGTGCTTGAAGGTGTCGTGCATGGCGCTGCAGAGCCGGATGCCGTCGACGAGCGAGGCGTGGACGAGGCGGTCCGAGATCATGACGTCGTCCTTGGTCAGGATGGCCTCGAAGACGCCGGCGTTGGCGTCCATGCAGGAGGGGAAGAGGAGGGTGTCCTCGGTCCCCAGGAACTCGGTCAGCCGATGCTCGAGCTCGCGATGGATGTCCTGGGTGCCGCAGATGAAGCGGACCGAGGACATGCCGTAGCCGCGCGACTCGAGCCCCTCGTGCGCCGCCTTGACCACGTCGGGGTGGCTCGACAGCCCCAGGTAGTTGTTGGCGCACATGTTGATGACCTTGCGCAGGGGCGAGCCGGCCGGGAACTCGACCTCGATATCGGCCGCCTGGGGGGAGTGGATGAACCGCTCCTGCTTGAAGAGCCCGGCGTCCTGGATGCCCTTGAGCTGGGCCTGGTAGGTGCCGCGGACCTTGTCGCTGTAGGCCATGTTGTCAACTCCCTGCTTTCTTACTTCTTCGCCACGAACTCTTCGACCAGGCTGGCGATCTTGTTGACCGAGTCGAAGGCCTCGGGGGTCGCCTTGTCGTCGGGGATCTGGATCTGATACTTGTTCTCGAGGAACCGCTTCAGCGAGACCATTGAGAACGAGTCGACGATGCCGCCCGAGATGAGCGGCGTGTCGTAGGTCAAGGGCTCGCTGTCGTCCTCGAGGTACTCCTTGGTGACATAGTTCAGGACGATGTCCTTCAGTCCTTCGATGGCCATGGATCACTCCTTTCCTTTATTGAAGAGGGGACACGCACCGGATTCCGGAGAATTCGGAACATGCCCCCATCTTCCTTATGCCGTTTCCCATGCGCTGCCCTCTCGATCCGTGCTCTCCAACCGCCCCTCCGCGTCAGTCATTCTCCAATGTCGACGTATCGCCGATCTCCTCGCCCCACTCCTTGGCGTGGAGGATGCGTCGCATGATCTTGCCGCTCCGGGTCTTGGGCAGCGACGGCACGAACTCGATCTCCTGGGGCATGGCCAGGGGCGAGAGCTTCTTGCGGATGAAGTTCATGATGTCGAGGTCGAGATCCCGGCTCGGCGCGAAGCCCGGCTTGAGGGTGACGAAGGCCTTGACCACCTCGAGGTTGATCGGGTCGGGCTTGCTGACGACGGCCGATTCGGCCACGGCCGGGTGCTCGAGGAGGGCCGACTCGACCTCGAAAGGGCTGACCAGGTGGCCGGCGGTGTTGATGATGTCGTCGTCGCGGCCGGCGAACCAGAAGTAGCCGTCCTTGTCGAGCTTGGAGCGGTCGCCGGTGATGTACCAGCCGCCGCGGAACTTCTTCTCGAACGCTTCCTTGTTGTTCCAGTAGGTCCGCATCCTCGAGGGCCAGTCGAACTTGAGGCCGACGAGGCCGATCTTGCCGTGGGTCGGGTACGGCTCGTTCTTCGAGGGGTCGAGGACGGTGCCGGTGATGCCGGGGAAGGGCTTGCCCATCGAGCCCGGCCGGACCTCCATGCCCGGGTAGTTGCCGATGACGATGCAGCCGGTCTCGGTCTGCCAGTAGGTGTCGTAGAAGGGCTTGCCGAAGACCTTTTCGGACCAGACGACGGCCTCGGAGTTGAGCGGCTCGCCGACGCTCGCGAGATGCCGAAGCGAGGACAGGTCGAACTTCTTGACGACCTCGTCTCCGGCCTTCATCAGGGAGCGGATGGCCGTCGGGGCCGAGTACCACATCGTCACCCGGCGCTTCTCGATCCACTTGTACCAGGCCTCGGCGGAGAACCCCGCGTCGAGGACGCATTGGGTGACGCCCAGGGCGAAGGGGGCGATGATGCCGTAGGAGGTGCCGGTGACCCAGCCGGGGTCGGCCGTGCACCAGTAGATGTCGTCGTCGCGGAGGTCGAGGACCCACTTGGCCGTCAGGTACTGGGAGATGAGCGAGTAGTGGACGTGCTGGACGCCCTTGGGCATGCCGGTCGTGCCCGAGGTGTAGTGGAGGACAGAGGGCGACTCGGCCAGGGTCGGGTGGACGTCGAACCTCTCCACGGGCGCGGCCTTCTCGAGCGAGAAGGCGACCTCGCGGTCCTTGAGCGGGGCGACGCCGTCGTGGTCGACGACGATGATGTGGCGGAGGTGGGGCAGCCGTTCGAGGATCTTGCGGACCTTGGGGGCGTGCTTCTTCTGGGTGATGACGGCCGAAGTCTCGGCGTTGGACAGGCGGACGAAGAGCGATTCGTCGCCGAAGGCCGAGAAGAGGGGCTGGGCGATGCCGCCCATCTTCAGGATGCCGAGGAATCCCAGATAGAGCTCCGGGATGCGGTCCATGAACAGGCAGACGCGCTCGCCCGGCTGGAGGCCGAGGCCGCGGAGGAAGGCGCCGATCGCATTCGTGGCCAGGCGGATGTCGTTGTATGTGTAAGTTTTTTCGGCGCCGGTGAAGCCCTCCCAGTAGAGGGCGACCTTCGACGCTTTCCCCATCTGGCAGATGCGGTCCGTGCAGTACCAGCCGATGTTGATGACGTCCCCGGCCTGGTAGCCGATCTCCTTCTCGGCGATCTGCCAGGAGAAGTTCTTCAGCCGCTCTTCATAGGAGCCGATGTTCGACATGGTATCCGATCCTCCGTTCGCGCTCAGTCGGATTTCTTTTCCAGGACAACGACCGCCTTGGCCAGCTCTTTGATGTGGGAGAGCGAGACCTCCATCCCGGTGATCCCGTGGGCCACGCAGAACTCGCCGACCTTGCCGTGGACGAAGAGCTCGGGCTTGCCCAGGGCGTTGTTGACGACCTCGATGTCGGAAAACTTATGCCCGCCCGTCCAGCCCGTGCCCATGGCCTTGAGGAAGGCCTCCTTGGCGGCGAAGCGGGCGGCGTAATGCTGGGCGGGGCGATGCTTCGAGTCGCAGTAGGCGACCTCGGTCGGCGTGAAGAGCTTGGCCTTCAATCCGCCGGTGCGGAGGAGCTTCTCCTCGACCCGCGCGACCTCGATGATGTCCGTACCGACCCCGAAAATCAATGAGTTGGCCTTTCTCCGGCGCTCGTCCCTAGAGACGGAAAGGTATTATAAATGAGGCGGATCAAAATTCAAAGAGGGGGAGGGCCAAAGACGGGGTCAATCAGGAGGGGCCAGGTCTGCTTTCTTCCGCTTCCTTTGGAAGAAAGCAGACCTGGCCCCTTCTTGCTAAAGTCTGCTGATAACGCTGCTCAATTTCGCCCGGACGTCCTGGCCGATCGCCCCGAGGGCCGGATTCTCGACCGCCGCCATGGAGGCCGCAGGATCGATGGCCGCAACTTCGACCCGTCCGTCGGCCGTTTCTTGGACGATGACGCTGCAGGGCAGCATCGTGCCGATCTTGTCCTCGGCCTGGAGCGCCCGGTAGGCATAGGGGGCGTTGCAGGCGCCAAGGATGCGATAATTCCGGAATTCCGCGCCGAGCTTCTCTTTGAGCGTCTTCCGAACGTCGATCTCGGTCAGGACGCCGAATCCCTCTTTTTTGAGCTCGGCTTTGACCTTGTCAACGGCCGCCTCGAACGGCCCGTCGATCGTCTGGCTGAAATAGTAGCTCATGTTGTCGGCTCCTCTCCTCCTGCGGCGGGGTCCTCGTCGTGACCGCTTTCAGATGGCGCCGAGGCGCCGGCCGACCTTGCGGAACTTCTCGAGGGCGAAGTCGACCTGCTCCGGCCTGTGGGCGGCGCTCAGCTGGACCCGGATCCGCGACTTCCCGACCGGCACGACGGGGAACGAGAAGCCGATGACGTAGATCCCCTCCTCGAGGAGGGCGTTGGCAAAGTCCTGGCTGAGCTTGGCGTCGTCGGCCATGTGGCCGAGGAGGACGGGGACGATGGGGTGGACGCCCGGCACGATGCGGAAGCCGGCCTCCTCCATCCCCCGCCGGAACCGCCTCGTGTTCTCCATCAGCCGCTCCCGGAGCTCGGCCGATTCCTCGAGAATCTTGAGGACCTCGACCGTCGCCCCGGCGATGGCCGGGGAGAGCGAGTTCGAGAAGAGATAGGGCCGGGAGCGCTGGCGCAGGAGCTCGACGATCTCGCGGCGGCCGGCGACGCAGCCGCCGGAAGCCCCGCCCAGGGCTTTTCCGAAAGTCGTGACGATGAGGTCGACCTTGTCCGTGACGCCGCAGTGCTCGTGCGTGCCCCGTCCGGTGGCGCCGATGAAGCCGGTCGCGTGGGAATCGTCGACGAGGACGAGAGCCTCGTATCGCTCGGCCAGCGCGCAAATCTTGTCGACCTGGGCGATCGTGCCGTCCATGGAGAAGACGCCGTCCGTGACGATGAGCTTGAACTTGGCCTCGCGGGCCTCGACGAGCTGGTCCTCGAGGTCGTCCATGTCGTTGTTGCGGTAGATGAAGCGCTTGGCCTTGGCCAGCCGGACGCCGTCGATGATCGAGGCGTGGTTGAGCTCGTCGGAGACGATGGCGCAGCCCTCGTCGAGGAGCGGCTCAAAGACGCCGCCGTTGGCGTCGAAGGCCGAGGAGTAGAGGATGGCGTCGTCCATCCCCGGGAAGTCGGCCATCCGCCGCTCGAGCTCCTTGTGAACCTGCTGGGTGCCGCAGATGAAGCGGACCGAGGCCATGCCGAACCCCCAGCGGAAGAAGGCATAGTTCGCGGCGGCCATGACCCGCGGCTCGTTGCACAGGCCGAGGTAGTTGTTGGCGCAGAAATTGAGGACCTTGGCCCCCGCGTCCGTGCGGATCTCGACGCCCTGGGGTGTGGCCAGGATCCGTTCCTTTTTATAAAGGCCGCGGTCCCGGATCTGCCGGAGCTCGGCCGCGAGGTGGTCTTTGAATCGTCCGTACATGGTTTTGTCCCTTCGGTTGACGACGCATTATTATACAGGAAGCGGGGCGGGGTCAGAAAGCGGCGGGCCTAGCCCCG
>DATKJS010000105.1:0-3495 GCA_035543515.1 Terriglobales bacterium
GACTTCGGTGGCCTATCTGATTGCCGTCCTGGTCGTGATCCTCTTCCTGACCAAGGCACTGACGTCCGATCTCGGTTTTGCCGATCCGTTTGCCTGGGGACGCGCGGCGGCGTTCCTGGTGGGCGCGATCTTCTCGGGTACGGTCGGCGTGGTCGGCATGCGGTTGGCCACGACGGGCAATCTGCGGGTCGCGCAAGCCGCGAAGGTGGGGTTTGGCCGGGCGCTGATGCTCGGCTACAGGACCGGCACCATCACCGGCATGCTGACGGACGGCCTGGGTCTCTTCGGCGGCACCCTGATCTTCATCGTCTTCGGTACCGCGGCGCCCGACGCCCTGCTCGGCTTCGGCTTCGGCGGCACGCTGCTGGCCCTGTTCATGCGGGTCGGCGGCGGCATCTACACCAAGGCCGCCGACGTCGGCGCCGACCTCGTCGGCAAGGTCGAGAAGGATATCCCCGAGGACGACCCGCGGAACGCGGCCGTCATCGCCGACCTCGTCGGCGACAACGTCGGCGACTGCGCCGGCATGGCCGCCGACATCTTTGAGTCCTACGAGGTGACCATCGTCTCCGGGCTGATCCTGGGGCTGGCCCTGATGGCCATCGACCCCACCCACTCCCTCAAGTGGATCGTCTACCCGCTCATCATCCGGGCCATCGGCGTCCTCTCCTCCATCCTCGGCACCTTCACCGTCCCCATCTGGGAGCGCTTCCCGCTCAAGTTCCTCCGGGCCCACGACGCCGAGGAGGCCATGTTCCGGTCCTACGAGGTCTCGAGCGTCAACACGATCCTGTGGTCCTTCCTCGTGGCCACTCTCTACGCCCACGACTGGCGGCTGGCCATGCTGACCTCGGTCGGCGTCGGCCTGGCCGTGGCCTTCAACCCTCTGACCTCC
Source organism: Terriglobales bacterium (assembly GCA_035543515.1). GTDB lineage: Bacteria > Acidobacteriota > Aminicenantia > Aminicenantales > Saccharicenantaceae > DATKJS01. The sequence goes on from DATKJS010000105.1 coordinate 896, forward strand.
TACTTCACCTCGACCCGCAAGCCCCCGGTCAAGGAGATCGTCCGCTCGACCAAGACCGGCCCAGCCACGACCATCCTCTCGGGCATGTCGGTCGGCATGGAGTCGAGCGTCTGGGCGGTCGTCGTCATCGCCATCAGCTTCATCATCGCCCTCCTTCTCTACAGAGGCGCCGGGGCGACCTACGTCCTCTATGCCGTGGCCATGGTCGGCATCGGCATGCTCAGCCACACCGGCAACAACGTGGCCATGGATTCCTACGGGCCGATCTCCGACAACGCCAACGGCATCGCCGAGATGGCCTGGCACGACCTCCACGACGAGGAAACGAAGAAGGCCCGCCAGATCATGGCCGACCTCGACGCCGTCGGCAACACGACCAAGGCCATAACTAAGGGCGTGGCCATCGCCTCGGCCGTCATCGCCGCCATGAGCCTGTTCGCCTCCTACATCACCGACGTCGGCCGGGTCCAGGTCCAGCTCGGTGTCGCCAAGGTCATGGACGCTATCCGCGTCTCCGACACCAAGGTCTTCATCGGCCTGCTCCTCGGCGGGGCCCTCCCCTGGCTCTTCAGCTCCCTGTCCATCAAGGCCGTCGCGCGGGCCGCCGGGCTCATCGTCGAGGAGGTCCGCCGGCAGTTCAGGATCCCGGGCATGATGGAAGGCAAGGTCAAGCCCGATTACGTCCGCGCCGTCGACATCTCTACGGCCGCCGCCCAGAAGGAGCTCATCCCGCTGGCCGCGATCTCTATCCTCATGCCCATCGCCGTCGGCCTCGTCCTCCAGGTCGAGGCCCTGGGCGGGTTCCTGGCCGGGATCATCCTCAGCGGCCAGCTCCTGGCCGTCTTCATGGCCAACTCCGGCGGCGCCTGGGACAACGCCAAGAAGTCCATCGAGGACGAGCCCCGCGACCTCGCCGCCAACACCGGCAAGGGTTCAGAGCGGCACAAGGCCGGCGTCGTCGGCGACACGGTCGGCGACCCGCTCAAGGACACGGCCGGGCCGGCCCTCAACCCGATGATCAAGGTCACGAACCTCGTCAGCCTCATCGCCGCGCCGATCATCGTCAAGTACAGCCACATGAGCCTGGGCGTGGGCCTCGTCGTCGTCATCCTGCTGGCCGGTGTCACCTGGGCCATCTTGCGGAGCAAGCGCGAGGCCCCGTCGCTCTTCGAGCAAGACAAGCGCAAGTAACCCCAGGGGGACATGATACTGTGCCCCCTCTTTCCGAGCGATCCGCCGGGGACGCGTCCTCCACGGGCGCGTCCTCTTCTTTCTTTTGCAGGTCCGGACAATTCGTCTTTCCTGAGGAGCGTCTTCAGGAAATAGCCCCCCCGCCGCCGGCCTCCCGCCTTGAACCGGACCTGCCTCTCCTATACTATGGGTGTTCGGACGAGAGGCGGGCTCCACGCCCGCCGACCTTCGACGAAGGCGGCGCGCATGCGTAACGTTCTGATGATCATGGCCTTCGCGGCGCTCGGGGGAGCGGCACTCGCCCCGGGCACGGCCGCCCAGGATATCCGGCGGGGCGTCGGGGAATGGGACCCCGAGTCCGGCTTGGGCAACCATCGGGCTGTCGTCCGCGCCGAGTCGCTTACCGTCCCGGGGACGCTGGCCGGGCGCGTCTCGAAGACCCGCCCGGCCGTGGTCACGGCGGAGTTCTCGGCTGCGGCCCGGGCCGTCCGCGCTCTCATCCCTTGGCGGCGGCCGGACCACGAGCCGGAAAAGAAAGCCGTCGTCGTCGTCGACGCCGCCACGGGCGCGCGCATCACGAACGTCGTCGTCCTTTCCGTTAGCCGCGAGCTGGGCGACATCATCTTCGAGCCGAAGACCGTTCCGGGCGACTACTACGTCTATTACATGCCCTACAAGTCCGAGGGCCGCAAGAACTACCCCAACGTCAGGTATGACCCGCCGGAGGCCACGGCCGGGCCCGGCTGGCTCGCCGCGATCGGGCTCCCGCCGGGCAAGCCCGCCACCCTCAGGCCGGACGCCCTCCCCCGCGCCGCCGTCGTGGAGATCCAGTCGGCGGACGAGTTCTCCGCCTTCACGCCGATGGAAGTGACCGCGACCGCGGCCGAAAAGAACGCGCTCCTCCGCGCCCATCCCGATAGCCCGTATTTCCTCTTTCCCGAGGACCGCCGGCTCCCCATCCGCATGACCGACGACATTCCGCTGCGCTGGGTCCTGGCGGGTCCCGCCGCTCCGCTCAAGGGCGAGGCGGCGCGCGGCGAGTATTTCACGTTCCAGGTCGGGCTTTGGGCGGCGCGGGCCGCCGTCGACGCGGCCGCCGTCAAGGTCGGCGATTTCAGGCGCTCCTCCCCGGCCGGCTCGGACTCCGCGGCCGCGGTCCCCGCCTCCGCCGCGACCTGCTTCAACACATGCGGCACGGGCTGGGACGGCGCGAATTTCACGCGGACGGTGTCCGTCGAATCGGGCAAGGTCCAAGCCCTTTGGTGCGGCCTTCAGGTCTCCAGGGACACGCTTTCCGGCGTCTACGAGGGAACCGTGACCGTCGTCCCCAAGAACCTCCCGCCCCAATCGGTGACGGTTTCGCTGCGTGTCAACGACGACGTCCTGGCGGACGGCGGGGATGGCGACCC
>DATKJS010000106.1:0-4549 GCA_035543515.1 Terriglobales bacterium
CGCCCGGCGCGCAGGCGTCGCCCGGCGCCGAGGCCGCGGCGCGTCTGCGGCGGATCCGCTCGCTCCTCGACCGGGCCATGCTCCGCGACCGCGAGCACGGCCGGCGCGTCCTGGCCTCGCTCGAGAGCCGCCACCGCGGCCGCCCGGTGACGCCCCATCTCCTCGACGACCTGGCGGCGCTCGAATCGCGCCTGGACGCGTCGGCCGAGGCCTGCCGGCGCCGGGCCCGCTCGCGGCCCGCGCTCTCCTACCCGCGCGAGCTCCCCATCACGGCGCGCAAGGACGACATCGTCGAGGCCATCCGCGCGAACCGCGTCGTCATCATCTCGGGCGAGACCGGCTGCGGCAAGAGCACCCAGATCCCGAAGATGTGCCTCGAGGCGGGCCGCGGTGTGGCCGGGCTCGTCGGATGCACCCAGCCGCGCCGCATCGCCGCCGTGACCATCGCCTACCGCATCGCCGAGGAGCTGGGCGAGGAGCTCGGCCGGTCCGTGGGCTACAAGATCCGCTTCCAGGACAGGGCGCCGCGCGACGGCTACATCAAGATCATGACCGACGGCATCCTCCTCGCCGAGACCCAGGGCGACCGGCGGCTCCTCGACTACGACACGGTCATCATCGACGAGGCCCACGAGCGCTCGCTCAACATCGACTTCCTGCTCGGCATCATGCGCCGGCTCCTGGACGAGCGGCCCGAGCTCAAGCTCGTCATCACCTCGGCGACGCTCGACACGGAGAAATTCTCCAAGGCCTTCCGCAACGCGCCGGTCGTCGAGGTCAGCGGCCGCCTCTACCCGGTCGAGGTCGAGTACCGGGCGCCCGAAAAGGACGAGGCCGAGGACAGGGATTACGTCGACCAGGCGGTCGAGGCCGTCGAGTACCTGCGGCGGGAGAAGCCGCCGGGCGACATTCTCGTCTTCATGCCGACCGAGCAGGACATCCTCGAGACGCGGCGGATGCTCGAGGGCCGCAGGTATCCGGGAACGACGGTCCTGCCGCTGTTCTCGCGCCTGCCGGCCGGGGAGCAGCGCCGGGTCTACACGGTGGCGGGAGCGAAGATCGTCGTGGCCACGAACGTCGCCGAGACGTCGCTGACCATCCCCGGCATCCGCTACGTCGTCGACACGGGCGTCGCGCGGATCGCCCAGTACCAGCCGGGGACGAGGATCAACAGCCTGCCGATCAGCCCGGTCTCGCGGGCGAGCGCCGACCAGCGCAAAGGGCGGTGCGGCCGCGTCCGCGAGGGGCTGTGCGTGCGGCTCTACTCGGAGGCCGATTACGAGGCGCGCGACGAGTTCACCTCGCCCGAGATCCTGCGCTCCGACCTGGCCGAGGTCATCCTGCGGATGATCGACCTCGGGCTGGGCGACCCGCTCGCCTTCCCGTTCGTCGACCGGCCCGCGGCGAAGGCCGTGCGCGACGGCTACGAGACGCTGGTCGAGCTCGGCGCCATCTTTAAATCGGGGACACAATACTCAATTCCCGATTTCGGAGCGGGAGGGGCGGCCGGCGCGGGGGCATGCGGGGCGTCACTAAAATCGGAAATGAATATTGTGCCCCCGAATTCCTGGGCGCTGACGGACAGGGGACGGATCATGGCCCGCATGCCGCTCGACCCGCGCCTCTCGCGCATGCTGGTCGAGGCCCATCGCGAGGGTTGCCTGCCCGAGGTCGCGGTCCTGGCCGCCGGGCTCAGCATGCGCGACCCGCGCGAGCGGCCGCCGGAGCTCGCCTCGCAGGCTGACGCCGTCCACGCCGCCTTCCGTCACCCGAGCTCCGACTTCCTCGTCCTGCTCAACATCTGGAACCGATTCCACGGGGAGTTCGAGACGCTCGGCACGGCCGCCCAGAAGCGGAAGTTCTGCCACGACCACTTCCTGTCCTTCCCGCGGATGCGCGAGTGGGTTTACCTCCACCAGGAGATCCGGGGCGTGCTCGACGAGCAGCGCCTGTCCCCGAATATCGGGAAGGCGTCGCTCCTGCCGCACGCCGACATCTCGCCGGCGCTCTACGCGGGCATCCACCGCTCGGTCCTGGCCGGCTATCTCTCGAACATCGCCGCGCACAGGGAAAAGAATATCTATACCGCGGCCAAGAACCGCGAGGTCTTCCTCTGGCCCGGCTCCGTCCTCTTCAGCAAGCCGCCGGCCTGGATCGTGGCGACCGAGATCGTCCGGACGTCGCGGCTCTTCGCCCGGCAGGCCGCCCGCATCGACCCGGACTGGCTCGAGGAGCTGGGCGGCCCGCTCTGCAAACGCGCCTATTACGATGCGGCCTGGGACCGGGCGCGCGGCGAGGTCACGGCCAAGGAGCGCGTCTCGCTGTTCGGCCTGGAGATCCTCCGCGACCGCCGCGTCTCCTACGGCCGCATCGCCCCGGCCGAGGCCCACGAGATCTTCGTCATGAATGGGCTCGTCGAGGGGGAGGTCGACGACCCGCCGCCGTTCTTGCGCCACAACCTCGAGCTGCAGCGCCGCATCGAGGCCATGGAGGAGAAGCTGCGGCGGCGCGATATCCTCGTTTCGGAGGCGCGGATCGCCAAGCTCTACTCGGAGCGCCTGCCCGGGGTCTTCGACATCCGCACGCTCGCCAAGCTCGTCAAGGACAGGGGCGGCGACGGCTTTCTGCGCTTCACCGAGGACGACCTCGTGGCCGCGCGGCCCGACGCCGACGCGGTCGCCTCGTTCCCGGACACGGTCGAGGTCGCCGGCCGGCCCTTCCCGGCCGTCTACAGGTTCGCGCCGGGCGAGGAGGACGACGGCGTGACCCTGCGCGTCCCGGCGACGCTCCTCAGCGCCATCCCGCCGGAGCGGCTGGAGTGGGGAGTGCCCGGGAACTACGAAGACAAGATCGCCGCCCTGATCAAAGGCCTGCCCAAGCGCTACCGGAAGCTCCTCGTGCCGGTCGGGGAGAAGGCGGCCGTCGTCGCGGCCGAGATGCCGCGGGCGCCCGAGGAGGCGCCGCTCTTCCGGGCCGTGGCCGAGTTCACGAAGCGGCGCTTTGCGGCCGACATCCCGGTCCGCGAGTGGGCCCTGGCCGAGGTGCCGAAGCACCTGCGCATGCGCGTCGCCGTGACCGACCCGGCGACGGGGCGCGTCATCGACGCCGGCCGCGACGTCGAGCTCCTGCGGCAGAAGCTCGGCGCCGCCGACGAGGCGCCGTCGAAGGTCGAGTCGCCGGCCTGGCGGGAGGCCGAGCGGGCGTGGGAGAGGACGGGGCTTACTGACTGGACCTTCGGCGACCTGCCGGAGCGGATCGCCGTCGGGACGTCGCTCACGGCCTACCCGGCGCTCGTCATAGAAAAGAACGAAAAAGACGGGGTCAAACCTACAGATTACAGAAAAACCCTGCAAACTGTAGGTTGGGCCCCGTCTTCAGAGGGGACGGTCGCGGTGCGGCTGTTCCCAACCCGGCACGAGGCCGAGGCGGCGCACAGGCAGGGCGTCCGCCGGCTCCTCATGCGGAGGTTCGGGAAGGACCTGGCCTTCGTCCGCCGCTACCACAAGATCCCGGCGGAATATGAGCGCGCCGCGCTCGCCTTCGGCGGCCGCGAGACACTCGAGCGGGCGGCCGAGGCCGCCCTGGCCCGCGAGGTCTTCGAGCGGAACATCCGGACCGAAGCCGATTACCGCGCCTATGAAGCCGAAGTCGGCCGGACGCTCTTCGACAAGGGCCACGTGCTGACCCAGACCGTGCTCAGGATCCTCGAGCTCAACCGGGCGCTGCAGTCCGAGCTCGCCGGCAAGGCGGCCTCCGGACAAAAAGAGAGGGTCAAACCTACAGATTACAGAAAACAGCTGCAAAATGTAGACTTGACCCCGTCTTACGCCAGGCCGAGGGAGCCGGTCGTGCCGGCCTATCACGACGAGATCGCGCGGGACCTCGACCGCCTCCTGCCGGCCGATTTCCTCGACGCCTTTCCGATGGACAGGGTCGCCCGCATCCCGCGTCAGCTCGAGGCCCTCAAGATCAGGCTGGGACGGGCGCGCATCGACCCCGAGAAGGACAAGGCCAAGGCGGCCCAGGTCGAGCCCTACGAGTTCGCCCTCGACCGGCTCGAAGCGGAGGTCGCGAAAACCGCGCCCAAATCGGGGACACCCAAATCGGGGGAACAATACTCAATTCCGAATTACGGCTCGGGGGGGACGTCGCGCCGGACATCGGGAAATTCGGAAATGAGTATTGTGTCCCCGAATTTAGAGAGGCGGCGGGCGGTCGAAGAGCTTCGCCGAATGGTCGAGGAGTTCAAGATCTCGCTCTTCGCCCCCGAGATCAAAACAGCCTTTCCCATCTCGGCCGTCCGCCTGGCCCGCAAGATCAAGGAGATCGAGGAGATCGTCTGACGAGGGAGGGGAGACGATGAGCGCTGACAGAGCGTCTATCAAGTCCGCCGGCGGATCCGTCCCGACGGGTCCGAACCACTACGACCTCGTCGTCGTCGGCAGCGGCGCCGGCCTCTCGGTCCTCGAAGAAGGCGTCCGGCGCGGCCTCAAGTGCGCCCTCGTCGAGTCGGGCAAGATCGGCGGCACCTGTCTCAACCGCGGCTGCA
>DATKJS010000107.1:0-3684 GCA_035543515.1 Terriglobales bacterium
CCCCGGCGCGCGAGGACCAGACCGTCGTCATTTCCGACGGCCAGATCCTCGCCCTCGGCGATGCGGCTTCCGTCCCGGTCCCGGCTGCGGCCAAGGTCATGGACCTGCCCGGCTACACGGTCATCCCGGGGCTCGTCGGCATGCACGACCACTTGATCTACCCGGCGGGCGGGGCCCATTACAACACCCTCGAGTTCAGCGCGCCGCGCCTCTACCTCGCCTGCGGCGTCACGACCATCCGGACGGTCGGGAGCATCGAGCCGATGACCGAGATCGCCGTGAAGAGGGCCATCGCGCAGGGGCAGGTCCCAGGGCCGAGGATGCACGTGACCAGCCCGTTCCTCGAGGGGCGGGGGTCCTTCACTCTCCAGATGCACGAGCTCTCCGGCCCAGAGGAGGCGCGCAGGCTCGTCGCCTTCTGGGCGGACCAGGGCATCGACGACTTCAAGGCCTACATGAACATCACCCGGGCCGAGCTCGCCGCGCTCATCGAGGAAGCCCACAAGCGGGGCATGAAGGTCACCGGCCACCTGGGCGCCGTCGGCTTCCGCGAGGCCGCGGCCCTCGGCATCGACGACCTCGAACACGGGCTCATGGTCGACACCGAGTTCGTCCCGGGGAAGAAGCCCGACGTCTGTCCGACCTCGCGCGAGACGCGGGACTCGCTCCTCAAGCTCGACGCGTCCGGACCGGAGGTCCAGGAGACCATCCGCGCGCTCGTCGCCCACAAGGTGGCGGTGACGTCGACGCTCCCGGTCTTTGAGCTCTCGGTGCCCGGCCGGCCGCCCGTCGACCCGCGCGTCCTCGACGCCATGGCCATGGACATCCGCCTCCTCTACCTGACGCAACGGGCCCGCGTCGGCGAGATGAAGGACTCCCCCATGCCGGCCCTGCTCAAGAAGGAGATGGAGTTCGAGCGGGCGTTCGTCAAGGCCGGGGGGCTGCTCCTCGCCGGGCCCGACCCGACCGGCTACGGCGGGGTCGTGGCTGGATTCGGCGACCAGCGCGAGCTCGAGCTTCTGGTCGAGGCGGGGTTCTCGCCTCTTGAGGCCATCAAGATCGCAACCTTCAACGGCGCGCTCTATCTCGGGGAGCTCGACCGGACCGGGACCCTGGCCGCCGGCAAGCGGGCCGACATGGTCCTCATTAAGGGGAACCCGGCCGCGAACATCGGAGACGTCCGCAAGGTCGAGACCGTCTTCAAGGACGGCGTCGGCTACGACTCGGCGAAGCTCATCGAGGCCGTGCGCGGCACCGTCGGCATCCGGTGACCGCGGACCTCGGCCGTTCCTCTTTTTCGCCGGCCCCCTTTTATAGTATGATTCCCCCGGCTCGACGGAGCCGGGAGTGACGCGATGAGAACGAAGACGACGACCCCGAAGCCGGCCGGCGAGGGTTTCAGCCGGCGCGATTTCCTGCGAACCTCGGCCACGGCCGGCCTCGGCCTGGCCCTGGCCGGGAAGGCCCTCGGCCAGGAGAAGACGCCCCCGGCCACGGCTAAGTCTGGCGCCGCCGGCGCCCCGCAGGCCTCCCCCGCCAAGAGCCCCGACGAGCTCCGCGTCGCCCTGATCGGCTGCGGCGCCCAGGGCCGGGTCCTCCTCGAGTCCATCCTTCGCATCCCGGCGATCCGCGTCGCCGCCATCTGCGATATCTGGAGCTACAGCCAAACCTACACGGCCAATTATCTCAAGAAGTACGGCCATATCGTCCGCGTCCACGAGGACTACCGCGACCTCCTGGCCAAGGAGAAGGGCCTTGACGCCGTCGTCGTCGCGACGCCGGACTGGATGCACGCCGAGCACGCCAACGCCTGCCTCCGGGCCGGGCTCCACGTCTATTGCGAGAAGGAGATGTCGAACTCGCTCGAGAAGGCGCGGTCCATGGTCTTGGCGGCCCGCGAGACGAAAAAGCTCCTGCAGATCGGCCACCAGCGCCGCTCGAACCCGCGCTATATCCACGCTATCAACCGGCTCATCCGAGAGCACGCCCTCCTCGGCCGGGTGACCGCGGGCTACGCCCAGTGGAATCGGGCCAAGAGCGACCTTCTCGGCTGGCCGGAGAAGTACGCCATCGACCAGGCCACGCTCGACAAGTACGGCTACCGCTCGATGAGCGAGTTCCGCAACTGGCGCCTGTTCCGCAAGTACGGCGGCGGCCCCATGGTCGACCTGGGCTCGCACCAGATCGACCTCTTCGGCTGGGTCTTCGGCTCGAACCCCCGCTCCGTCGTGGCCAGCGGCGGCACCGACTACTACAAGAACTGGGAGTGGTACGACAACGTCATGGCCATCTATGAGTTCGAGACGCCGCAGGGCGTCTCCCGGGCCTTCTACCAGGTCCAGACGACGACCCAGCACGGCGGCTTCTACGAGACGCTCATGGGCGAGAACGGCTCGCTCGTCCTGTCCGAGATCCCGACCAAGGGCAACTGGGCCCTGCGCGAGCCGACGGCGCCCGAGTGGGATTCGCTGGCCAAGGCGGGCCTCCTCCAGTCGGAGGCGGCCCCCATCCAGAAGAGCGCTTCCAAGAATATCTTCGTCGATGTCCGGGTCACGGCCGAGGCGGGCCGCTGGCCGCTTCCGGTCGAGCTGGCCAAGCCGGCACACCAGCCGCACCTCGAGAACTTCTTCGACGCCGTCCGCCTGGGGACGCCCCTGTCGTGTCCGGCGGACCTCGCCTACGAGTCGTGCGTGGCCGTGCTCAAGGCCAACGAGGCGGTCAAGGCCGGGCGCGTCACGGAATTCCGGCCGGAGCAGTTCAAGGCATGAGCGCCGCCGGACGGACCGCCCGCCGCGCCGCCCGCGCGCTCCCCGCCCTGGCTGGGATCGCGCTCTTCGCGCTCTCTTCGGCTTCGGGCCCGACGGCCGCTTCCGCCACCCCGCCTCCCGCCGGGGCCGACGGCGAGAAGCAGAAGCCGTGGGATGGGAACCGGACGACGCCGGCCCACCTCATCCCTCTCCGCGACGAGAACGACCAGCTCATCGTGCCGACCGACGTCAACCCCATGCCCTTCTCGGCCCGCTATACCTGCGGCCCGTGCCACGATTACAAGACGGTCCGGGGCGGCTGGCACTTCGACGCCATGAAGTCGGAGAAGAACGGCCGGCCCGGCGAGCCATGGATCTGGCTCGACCCGAGGACAGGCACGGTCCTGCCGCTGTCCTACAGAAAGTGGCCGGGAACATGGGACCCCAGGACGCTCGAGCTCAACCCGTGGGATTTCACCATGCTCTTCGGCCGCCACCTCGCGGGCGGCGGGCCAGCCGAGCCGGGCGAGGATGTCGCTTTCCCCGGCGCCGACTCGCGCTGGAACGTCTCCGGCAAGGCCGAGGCGAACTGCCTCGCCTGCCACAACAAGTCGGGCCGCCAGGACGAGAGCGAGTGGGCCAAACAGGTCCTGCGCCAGAACCTGCGCTGGGCGGCCACGGCCGCGGCCGGCATCGGCGAGGTCGGCGGCATGGCCTCGCGGCTCCACGAGACCTGGGACGTTTACAACGGGCCGAACCTCGACGACCACGAGTGGGCCGTGGCGCCCTCGGTCAAGTACCGGACGGTCGACTTCGACTCGAAGCACCGCTTTTTCTTCGACATCGCCTACCCCCCCGAGGATAAGAACTGCCTGGCCTGCCATTCGGTCTCGCCGGCGAAGGACGCGCGGGCGAACTCGCCGGTCGACGTCCACAC
>DATKJS010000108.1:0-28177 GCA_035543515.1 Terriglobales bacterium
AGGACGCGGCGGACGTCACCGGCGATTCCCTGGAGCTCAGCCGTAAGGCCGCCGGGCTTGAGGCCGAGGTCATCATATTCTGCGGCGTCCGCTTCATGGCCGAAACCGCGGCCGTCCTGGCCCCGTTGAAAACCGTCCTCCTGCCCGAACCGGCGGCCGGCTGTCCCATGGCCGATATGATCACCGCCCGCGAGCTCCGGATGTGGAAGGAGCGCTACCCCGGCCGCAAGGTCGTCTGCTACGTCAATACCAGCGCCGAGGTCAAGGCCGAGAGCGACGTCTGCTGCACCTCGTCCAACGCCGTCGCCGTCGTCGAGTCGCTCGGGGAGGAGGAGGTCCTGTTCGTCCCCGACAAGAACCTGGCGGCCTACGTCGCCCGCGAGACCGGCCGGCGCGTCGTGGCCTGGGACGGCTATTGCTACGTCCATGACAAGTTCCGGCCCGAGGATATCCGGGCCGCCCGCGCCGCCCATCCCGGAGCCGAGGTCTGGGTTCACCCGGAGTGCCCGCTCGACGTCATCGACCTCGCCGACCGGGTCCTGTCGACGGGGAAGATGGCGGCAGAGGCGCGGGTGACGCCGGCCAGGGACGTCATTGTCGGCACGGAGAAGGGGATCGTCCACAGGCTGACGAAGGAGAACCCGGCCGTCCGCTTCCACCCGGCCCGCGAGTCGGCCCTGTGCGTCAACATGAAGATGACGACCCTCGAGAAGGTCCTGGCCGCCCTCGAAGGGAAGGTGCCTCCCGTGACGGTGGCGCCGGACGTCGCCGGCCGCGCCCGCGGGGCCATCGAGGCCATGCTCAGGATCACGTGAACCCATCCGCGGACCGATCTCCGCACGAAGGAGGAAGACGATGAAGAAGATGACCGAAGCCAACGTCAGGGACGCCCTCGCCGGCGAGAGCCAGGCCCACGTCAAGTACCTGGCCTTCGCCGAGAAGGCCGCGGCCGAGAAGCTGCCGAACGCGGCCCGCATCTTCAGGGCGGCCTCGTTCTCGGAACAGGTCCACGCCGCGAACCATCTCAAGGCCCTCGGCGCGGTCGGGACGACGAAGGATAACCTCGCCGCCGCCGCCGGCGGTGAGGAGTTCGAGGTCGAGGAGATGTACCCCGCCTATGTCACCGTGGCCCGAGCCCAGGGGGAAAAGCCGGCGGAGACGTCCCTCAACTGGGCCCTGGAGGCGGAGAAGGTCCACCTGGCGTTCTATCAGGAGGCCAGGAAGGCCGTCGTTGGGGGGCGGGACGCCGCCGCGACTCCGGTCCACGTCTGCTCGAACTGCGGCTTCACCATGGAAGGCGAGGCGCCGGACTTCTGCCCGGTCTGCGGCGCGCCCAAGGCGAAGTTCGTCACGTTCTAGCCAAGGAGGCGGCCATGTCCATCGACCCGAAGCTGAAGCCCTGGCAGGTCCTCGGCGTCGCCATGCGGTCCGAGGTCGACGCGGCCGCGTTCTACACGCGGCTCCAGGCGAAAGTCAAGAACGTCATCCTCGTCCAGAAGCTCAAGTTCCTGGCCCTGGAGGAGGAGCACCACCGCAGGATCCTCGAGCACGTCGCCGCCGACCGCTACCCGGGCCGGCCGACCGACGCGCCCGCCAGGGCGCTCATGCCGCCCATCGCCGCCTCTCTCGGCGAGGACCCGTCGGTCCTCGCCCTCTTCCAGGCCGCGCTGGCGGCCGAGGAGACGGCCGAGCGCTTCTATATGGAGACCGGGGAGCGGGCCGAGGACGAGACCAGCCGCAGGATCCTGGCTTATCTCGGCCGGGTCGAGCGGAGCCACCAGGCCATGCTCAAGTCCGAGATCGACCTCCTCGACAAGTTCCCCGATTATTATAACGTCGAGGACTTCCACATCGCTCAGGACCTCTTCCACGTCGGGCCCTGAGTCGGTCCTCCGCCCGGCTGCGCCGCGCGCCGGCGGAACGGGAAAGGAGGCGGCGTGAAGTACGCCTGGCGCATCGGCCGCGTTTTCGGCATCGACATCCGCATCGACTCGAGCTGGCTCCTCATCTTCGTTTTTTTCACCTGGTACCTGGGCGCGAGCTACTTCCCGAAGGCCCACCCCGAGGCCTCCCGGGCCCTCGACTGGGGGCTGGGCCTGCTGACCAGCCTGCTGTTCTTCGGCTCGGTCCTGGCCCACGAGCTGGCCCACTGCTTCGTGGCCAAGAAGCAGGGCGAGGAGGTCTCGAGCATCACCCTCTTCATCCTCGGCGGCGTCGCCCAGATCAAGGAGGAGCCCGACGAGCCGCTCAAGGAGTTCGGCATGGCCATCGTCGGGCCGCTCACGAGCTTCGCCCTGGCCGCGGTCTTTTTCCTCGTCTCCGCCCTCGTCACGCCCTTGAACGGGCCGGCCGGGTCCGCGGCCCTCTTCCTCGCCAGCGCGAACTTCGCTCTCGGCGCCTTCAACCTCCTGCCCGGCTTCCCCATGGACGGCGGCCGCGTCTTCCGGTCCATCGTCTGGAAGATCACCGGGGACCTCAAGAAGGCGACGCGCCTGGCCTCGCTCGTCGGCGAGACGATCGCCTTGCTGATGATCGCCTTCGGCGTCTTCCTCATCCTGAACGGCAATTACAACGGGCTGTGGTGGGTCCTCCTCGGCTGGTTCCTCAACAACGCCTCGCGCCAGGGCTATGCTCAGGTCATGATCAAGTCGGCCCTGGCGGGGCTCAAGGCCCGGGACCTCATGACCACGGAATTCGAAACGGTGCCCGCCGGGCTGCCCGTCCAGTCCCTCGTCGACGACTACATCCTGAAAAAGAAGGAGCACGTCTTCCTGGTCACCGTGGGCGGGGATCTCAGGGGGATCGTCTGCCTCGACGACGTCAAGGCTCTGCCGCGCGACGAATGGGCGAACACGCCCGTGTCGCAGGTCATGACGCCCAAGGACCGCCTCCAGTCGGTCGCTCTCGACGCCGACGGCAATGCCATCCTGGCCAGCCTCGCGACGCGCGACGTCAACCAGGTTCCGGTCATGGAGGGGGACAGGGTCCTCGGCGTCATCTGCCGGACCGACGTCCTGAGGGTCCTCCAGCTCCGCTCCGACCTCGGCGCCTAGGGAAGGGAGGCCCGGCCCATGGATGACACAGCCCGCCGCGTCCGCGAGATCATCCGGCTCCTCCGCCGGCACTATCCCGCGAGCCGGACGGCCCTCGAGTTCCGCAGCCCGTTCGGGATCCTCGTCGCGACCATCCTGGCCGCCCAGTGCTCGGACGAGCGCGTCAACAAGGTCACTCCGGCCCTTTTCCGAACGTATCCCGGGCCGGCAGACTTTGCCCGGGCCGACCGGGCCGAGCTCGAGGCCATTATCCGGCCGACGGGGTTCTTCCGGAACAAGGCCAAGTCCATCATCGGCGCCTCGCAGAGGATCGTCGAGGCCTACGGCGGCGCCGTGCCGGACACCATGGCGGAGCTCTTGACCCTGCCGGGCGTCGCCCGGAAGACGGCCAACATCGTCCTCTCCGCCGGCTACGGCAAGGCCGAGGGCATCGCCGTCGACACGCACGTCCGGCGGCTGTCCCAGCGGCTCGGGCTGAGCCGCGAGACCGCCCCGGAGAGAATCGAGCGCGACCTTCTCCGCCTCGTCCCGAAGAAGGACTGGCTCGACTTCAACTTTCTGCTCGTCGACCACGGCCGGGCCGTCTGCCGGGCCCGCAAGCCGCGCTGTCCGGGGTGCTTCCTGCGGCGGCTGTGCCCGTCAGCGGGCGTGTTCTTTCCGGAGCTCAGGAAAAGATGATCAGGGAAGCGATGCTCTGGAGTCCGGCCGAGGACGGCAAGGTCGCCTGCGCCCTCTGCGCCCACCGCTGCCTCATCCCCCCCTCGAAGACGGGCGTGTGCGCCGTGCGGCGGAACCGGGACGGGCGGCTCGAGACGCTCGTCTACGGCGAGGTCATCGCCGCCCACGTCGACCCCATCGAAAAGAAGCCCTTCTACCATTTCCATCCCGGGTCGAAGGCCCTCTCGATCGCCACGCCGGGGTGCAACTTCCGCTGCGGCTTCTGCCAGAACTGGCAGATCTCCCAGGCCCCGCGCCGCGAGGGCGGCGCGATCGGCGGCGAGCCGTTCCCCCCCGAGGATGTCGTGCGCGAGGCCCGGACCCGGGGCTGCCGGAGCATCTCCTACACCTACACCGAGCCGACCGTCTTTTTCGAATACGCCTACGACACGGCCCGGCTGGCCAAGGAGGCCGGGCTGGACAACAATTTCGTGACCAACGGCTACATGACGGCCGAGGCCCTGACCGCGATCCGGCCGTACCTCGACGCGGCCAACGTCGACCTCAAGGCTTTCAAGGAGGCAACATACAAGAAGGTCTGCGGGGCCCGGCTCGGGCCCGTCCTCGAAACCATCCGCCTGATGCGGGAGCTGGGCGTCTGGGTCGAGGTGACGACGCTCGTCGTGCCGGGCCTCAACGACGGCGACGAGGAGCTCAGGGGGATCGCCCGGTTCCTGGCCGGCGTCGACGCCGAGATCCCCTGGCACATCAGCCGGTTCCACCCGGACTTCGAGTACACGGAAGCGCCGGCGACGCCCATGGCGACTTTGAGGCGGGCCTTCGAGGCGGGGAAGAGCGAGGGCCTCCGCTTCATCTACATCGGGAACGTCGCGGGCGAGTCCGAGGACACCTTCTGCCCGCAGTGCGGCGCCGTCCTCATCCGGCGCCGGGGCTTCTCGGTCGTGGCGAACCGCGTCGCCGGCGGCGCCTGCCCCTCGTGCGGCCGCCGCATCGCCGGTGTTTTCGACTGAGGGGCGCCGTGGAACGCTACCGCATCCTCCCCCACACGGCCGACGTCAAGTTCCGGGCCTACGGCCGGACGCTCGAGGAAGCCTTCGCGAACGCCGCCCTGGCCACGGCTTCGCTCATGTGGGATTGGGACAAGGTCGAGCCGCGCGTCGCCCGCACCGTGCGGGTCGCGGGCCGGGATCGCGAGCAGGTCCTGGTCAAGTTCCTGGGCGAGGTCGTCTTTCTCTTCGAGACGCAAAAGTTCCTGCTGGCCGCCGTGTTCGGCCTCCGAATCCAGCAGGAGGAAGGAGGCTGGGCCCTCGAGGCCGACTTCCGGGGCGACGCGCTCTCCGACCGGTACAAGCTCCACGGCGAGGTCAAGGCCGTGACTTACAACGAGATGAAGATCGAGCTCTGCGAGGAGGGCGGCGTCGTCCTCCAGGCCGTCGTCGACATGTGAGGGGCCGTGGAACTGCGCAAGGTCGGCGACAACGTCTGGGAGATCCCGAAGCAGGGAGAGATGAGAGTCCCGGCGCTTGTCTACGCCTCGGAGCGCCTGCTGGCCGATGTCCGGCGCGACCTGACGCTCACCCAAGCCGAAAACGTCGCCTGCCTGCCGGGCATCCAGCGCATGTCCTACGTCATGCCCGACGCCCACCAGGGATATGGGTTCCCGATCGGAGGGGTGGCCGCCTTCGACCTCGACGAGGGGGTCATTTCTCCCGGCGGAGTCGGCTACGACATCAACTGCGGCGTTCGTCTCCTTCGCTCGGACTTCGTCGAAGCCGACATCACGGCCCGGAGGAAGGAGCTCCTGGCCGAGGTCTTCAAGGAGGTCCCGGCCGGGGTGGGGAAGGGGGGGGTCACAAGGCTCAGCCGCGGCGTCCTCAAGGACATCCTGGCCAGGGGGGCCGAGTGGGCCGTCGAGAACGGCTATGGCGCCGCGGACGACCTCGAGAGGACGGAGGAGCACGGCCGGATGAGGGAGGCCGACCCGGCCGCCGTCTCCGACCGGGCCCTCGAGCGGGGCCTCCCCCAGCTCGGCACCCTCGGCGCGGGCAATCACTTTCTCGAGATCCAGAAGGTCGAGCGCATCCTCGACAACGAGGCGGCGGCCGCGTTCGGCCTCGACGGACCAGGGCAGATCCTGGTCATGGTCCACTGCGGCAGCCGCGGCCTCGGCCACCAGGTGGCGACGGACTACATCGAGCTCATGGAGAACGCCTTCGGGACCGCGGGGCTGCCGGACCGCGAGCTCGTCAACGCCCCCTTTCGCTCGGAGCTCGGGCAGCGCTATTACCGGGCCATGTCTGCGGCCGTGAACTACGCCTTCGCCAACCGGCAGATGATCGCCCACTGGGTTCGCGAGGTCTTCGCCAGGGTCCTTGGGAGGGCGGGCGGGATGCGCCAGGTCTATGACGTCTGCCACAACGTGGCCAAGGTCGAGAGCCACGCCGCGGGCGGCCGGGCCCGGCCGCTCTGCGTCCACCGCAAGGGCGCGACGCGGAGCTTCGGCCCCGGCCGGCCGGAGGTCCCCGAGGCCTACCGGGCCGCGGGCCAGCCGGTCATCATCCCCGGGAGCATGGGAACGGCTTCCTATCTCCTGGTCGGGACGCCGGAGGCCGAGGAGCTGAGCTTCGGCTCAACGGCCCATGGCGCGGGGAGGGTCATGTCCCGGCACGAGGCCCTGCGCCGCTTCCGGGGCGAGCAGATCCGCGACGACTTGGCCCGCCGCGGCATCGAGCTCAGGTCGACCAGCTGGAAAGGCGTCGCCGAGGAGGCCTCGGCCGCCTACAAGGACGTCGACGAGGTCGTGCGCGTCTCTGACGAGGTCGGGCTCGGCCGCCTCGTCGCCCGCCTCCTGCCGCTCGGCGTCATGAAAGGGTAGGGGGCGTCCGGCGCCGACCCCCTTTTTTCCGCGCGCTTCCCTTCTCCGCCGCCTTCCCGGTCCGCGTCCGCCGCAGCAGCTCTTCGGCGCCGAGGCAGTTGAGGATGTCCGCTTTCTCGAGCCAGGCCCGGCGGGCGACGCCGACGCCGAAGCGCATCATGGCCAGCCCCCCGGCGGAATGCGTGTCCGTGCCGATGGTGATCTTGACGCCCTTTTCTTTGGCTTTCTTGAGGTGGAGCTCGTCGAGGTCGAGCCGGTCGAAGTAGGCGTTGAGCTCGAGGGCCTTGCCGTTGGCCGCGGCCGCGGCGATGACCCGGTCGAGGTCGACCTCGTAGCCCTCGCGGCCCGAGATCAGCCGGCCCGAAGGGTGGGCGACCGTCCGCACGTAAGGGTTCGCCAGGGCGCGGACCATGCGCTCGGTCACGTTCTGCTTGAACCCGGAATGGACGGCGGCCACGACGAAGTCCAGCCTGGCCAGGAGCTCTTCGGAGAGGTCGAGCGACCCGTCGGCCAGAATGTCGACCTCGCTCCCCGCGAGGACCCGGAATCCGCGGAGCGTCCTGTTGAGCGCCTCGATCTCCCCGATCTCGGCCCGCAGGCGGTCGGCGGCGAGGCCGTGGGCGTAATGGGCGGCCTGCGAATGGTCGCAGATCGCGACATAGGAGTACCCCATCTTGCGGGCCAGGCCGACGACCTGCGGCAGCGACAGGTTCCCGTCGCTCGCCAGGGTGTGGACGTGGAGGTCGCCGCGGATATCGCCGGGCTCGACGAGGCGGGGAAGGCGCCCGGACATGGCCAGCTCGACCTCCCCCGTGTCTTCGCGCATCTCGGGCGGGATCCACGGCATGCCCAGGACCCGGTAGCAATCCTCCTCCTCCCGGCTGGCCAGCCGCTTCGCGCCCCGGAAGACGCCGTACTCGGAGATCTTGAGGCCCCGCTGCTTGGCCAGGCCGCGGAGCTTGATGTTGTGGGCCTTGGACCCGGTGAAGTAGAGGAGGGCGGCGCCGTACTCCGCCTCGGCGACGATGCGGAGGTCGACCTGCCGCTCGGTGTCGGCCGCGCGGACGACGACGGAGCCCTTGGTGTCCCCCTCGGCCAGCACCCGGACCGCGTTCGGGTTCCGGACGAAGTAGCGGATGATCTCCGCCCCGTTCTTGCCGCACGCGAGGATATCGATGTCGCCGACGGTCTCCTTCATCCGGCGGAGGGAGCCGGCAGGGGAGACGCGGCTGATGCCGGGCGCCTTCCCGAGGTGGGCGATGACCTCATCGGCGACGACGGCGGCCTCGCAGATGGAGATGCGCTCGGCGACGCGGGCCCGCGTCTCGATGGACCGGCGGATGTTTTCGACCTTCTTCTCGCCCATGCCCTTGAGGGCGGCGAGGGAGCCGTCGGCGACGACCCGCTTGAGGTCGTCGAGCCCGCGCACGCCGAGCTCCTCGTGCACGAGACGGATGGTCTTGCCGCCGAGACCCTGGATCTCGAGGAGGTCGAGGAGGCCATCGGGGAGGCCCTCCATGACCTCGCGGGTCTTGGCCATCCGGCCGGTCTTGAGGTACTCCTCGATCTTCTCGGCCAGGCCGCTGCCGATGCCGGGGATCGTCCGGAGGCGGCCGTCGCGGGCGACGTCCTCGATGTCCTCGGTCAGGTCCTGGAGGATGCGCGCGGCCTTGCGGTAGGCGACGACCTTGAAGCCGGACTCGGCGCGGATCTCCAGGGCGTCGGCGATTCGGTCGAAGAGTCCGGCGATCTCCCTGTTCTTCATCGGGCTCCCCTCGGCTCTAGATTAGTCCAAGCCCGCCCGCGATTCAATCTCCGAAAGTGCGGGCAATCCCGTCTTAGGAGCGGACGGGTCCTGTCCGTGTGCGTCCCCGTTCGGTCTTCGGGGCCTCGGGGATTGACCTCCACTCCTCCCACTCCTCTGTATCAAGCTCATACATCCTCGCCGTCCGACAAGGCGGATTCCCTCGAAAAACGGTTCGGGAAGGCTAAGCCGCACATGACGTTCCGGCCAAACCCCGCGGCCCCTCAGGCTCTTAGGGTGGCGCCGAGGCCGCCCGAAAGCGCCCGTTTGGAGGGGGACCCGTCCGCCTTGCCGACGGGGGAACCGGGACAGGTTCCCGGGGGCCGGGGGATAAGGACGGCCTTGGCGCCACCGTGACCGAAGATGGGTCAGGACAGGACCCCGCCGACCTTAGATCCGGCGCGGATTGACATTTCCGGGCGCGGACCCTAAGTTAGAGGCGCCCATGCGAGTGATCCTGGCCGGCTACAACGTCGACAGCGCCGTTCTCGACGAGCTGCGGAGGAACTCCCCGGCCCGCGACGACGTGACCCCGGAGACGCTGGCCGCCTCCTACGCCCGCATCTCGCGGGACCCCCGCCCCGCCGACGAGCTGCGGGCCGCGGCCCGGGCCGAGGTCGAGCGGGCGCGGCGCTCGAACCAGACGATCATCTTCAAGATGGGCCACCATTCCGTGGCCGAGCATGCCGTCTTCAACTTCGACGTCATCGGCGTGAGCCGGCTGGCCATCGAGGAGGTCGAGCGCTTCCGCCTCTGCTCGTTCACGGAAAAATCGCAGCGTTATATCACGCTCGGCGAGGACTTCGTCGTGCCCGCGGAGGTCCGTCGCGCCGGCGGCGAGGGCCTCTTTGTCGCGACCGTGCGGGCCCAGAACGCCCTTTACCACAGTCTCTACGAGCGGCTCCGGCCGCATGTCTTCGAGACGCGCCGCGAGGAGGCCGAAAACCCGAGGAACCACGCCGTCCTCGACGGCTGGGCCAAGGAGGACGCCCGCTACGTCGTCAGCCTGGCCACCGAGGGGCAGCTCGGCCTGACCATCAACGGCCGCAACCTCGAGCTCCTCATCCGCCGCTTCGCCGCTCTCGAGAGCGAGGAGGTCCGGGAGCTCAACGCCCGGCTGTTCGCCCTGGCCAGGGAGGCCGCGCCGTCCATCATCCTCTTCACGGAGGCCTCCGAGTTCGACGCCCGGACCTCGGCCGAGCTCGAGCGCGCCGCGGCCGCGCTGCCCGAAGCGAAGCGGGCCCCGCGGGGGAGGGTCGGGCGCGCCGGCGTCGCGTTGGCCGGCTTCTCCCCGGACGGCGACGACCGCGTCCTGGCCGCTCTCCTCCATTCCGTGTCCGGGTCCTCGTATGCCGAGTGCCTCGAGCGCGTGAAGGCGGCCGGACCGGCGCGGCGGAGGGAGTTCGTCCGCGCCGCCTTCCGCCGCATGGAGTTCTACGATTTCCCGCTCCGGGAATTCGAGCATGCCGACCTCGCCTTCGACCTCGTCGTCTCCGCCTCCTGCTTCGCCCAGCTCAAGCGCCACCGCATGGCGACCCTGACCCGGCAGCGCTATGACCCGTCCCTCGGCGCAACCGTCCCGCCCTCCGTCCGGGAGATCGGGGCCGAGCGGGAGTTCCTGGAGATGATCGCGCGGACGAACGAGGCCTACGCCGCGCTGCGGAAGATGGCCGGCCCGGCCGCCGACTACGTCCTGACCAACGCCCACCGCCGCCGGGCCCTCCTCAAGCTGAACGTCCGGGAGCTCTACCACGTCTCGCGGCTGCGCGAGGACGCCTCCGCCCAGTGGGAGATCCGCGAGGTCGCGGCGGAGATGTCGCGCCTGGCCCGCCGCCGGATGCCGCTCGCCTGCCTCCTGCTCGGCGGCAAGGACGCCTACCCGGAGCTCTACGCCCGCGTCTTCGGCGAGCGGCCGCGCGCCGCGCCGCCCAAGATCCTGCAGTGAGCGCTATTTCGCCAGCAGCTTAAAGGCGCGGTCCCAGTTGTTGGTCCGGATGGCGGTCCGGATGTAGATCAGGGCCAGAGGCTCGATGAGCCGCGCCGCGTCGAGCCCGCCCATGTCGATGACTCCCCAGCCGAAGTCGCGGCAGATCCCCGCCACGAGCTTCCGGGCAGTCTCGTCGTTCCCGCAGATGAACATGTCGGGAGGGCCGCCCGGGAAGGACGGCTTGACCATGTGGGCGTGGTTGACGGTGTTGAAGGCCTTGACGACCCTGGACTTGGGGAGCCAGCGCTGGACCCGCTCGCCGGCCGAATCGCCGCCGCCCACGGCCAGGTCGGGCAGCGCGTTCGGCCGGAAGAGCAGCGGGTTGGTGGCGTCGATGACGACCTTGCCGGCGAGGTTCTCCGGCCCGGCCAGCCGGAGGGCGTTCTCCGTTCCCGCCCAGTGCGTCGCCAGGACGGCCATCTCGCCGAACGCGGCCGCCTCGCCGAACGTCCCGGCCGAGGCCTTCTTGCCGGCCCGGCCGAGCCAGGCCTTGATTTCCTCCTTGCCCGGGTTCCGGCTGCCCATCTTGACATCGTAGCCGAGGCCGACGAAGCCGAGGCCCAGGTCCTGGCCCACGCCGCCCGATCCGAGAATGCCGATTTTCATCGTCCCCTCCTATCTCGACGGACTTATCATCCATTATTGCAGCCGCCGGCGGAACGGTCAAATCTGGAACGAGCGGGGTAAGAGGGGAAAGAGGCAATCGCGGGAGGCCAGTGCAGGTGGCGCCGAGGCCGTCTGAAAGCCCCCGTTTGGAGGGGGGCCCATCGGCCTTGCGATGGGGGAACCGGGACAGGTTCCTGGGGCCGGGGGATAAGGACGGCCTTGGCGCCGCCTCACCTGGCGACGTGCCGGGGCAAAGCCCGTCCGGCAGGGAGCGAGTCCTTGCGGACGACCGGCGGAAGCGCTCGTGTCTTTAGAGGATGAAGACGCGGCGGCCCCGGACCTCGAGCCGGCCCTCGAAGTAGAGCCGGACGGACTCCGGGTAGACCCTGTGCTCCTCGACCAGGATGCGCGCGGCCAGCGTTTCCTCCGTGTCGTCCTGGAGGACGGGCACGGCGGCCTGGAGGATGATCGGGCCCATGTCGACCTCGGCCGCGACGAAGTGGACGGTGCAGCCGGAGACGCGGACGCCCCAGTCGATGGCCTTCTGCTGGACATGGAGCCCGGGGAAGGCGGGCAAGAGGGCCGGGTGGATGTTGACGATGCGGTGCTTGTAGGCGTCGCAGAACTGCGGCGTCAGGACCTTCATGTAGCCGGCCAGGCAGATGAGATCGATGCGCCGGGCGTCGACCTCGCGCGCGGCGGCCCGGTCGTACTCCTCGCGCGCGGCGAAGAGCTTGGGGTCGAGGACGACCGTCTCGAGCCCCCACTCCCGGGCCTTGAGCAGCCCGGGCGCGTCCGCCCTGTTGGAGAGGACGAGGCCGATATCGGCGTCGATGGCGCCGACGCGGGCGGCCTCGCGGATGGCCATGAAGTTGGAGCCGCGGCCGGAGAGGAAGACGGCGACCCGGCCTCGCTTCTTAGGGCTGCGGAACGCCACGTCGTCCATGGCCCCCTCCTAGCGGCGGACGCGGAAGGCGGCCGGGAGGCTGTCCTTCCAGCTCCGGAAGGCGTCCTCGACCGGCACGCGGATGAGGTCGCGGCCCTGATGGCGGAGGACGATGTCCTGTCCGCCGGTCCGGCCGACGGCCGCGAGCCTGACCCCGGCCGCCCTGGCCAGGGCCAGGAGCTTGTCGAGGTCGGTCCGGCGGGCGCTGATGAGGATGCGGGATTGGGTCTCGCCGAAGGCCAGGGCGTCCGGCCGGATGGGGTCCTCGAGTTCGACGAGGCAGCCCATCTGGCCGCGGGCGCGGAACGAGCATTCGGCCATGGCCACGGCCAGCCCGCCCTCCGACAGGTCGTGGGCCGAGGCGACCAGCCCGGCCTCGATAGCCTGGAGGCAGAACTTCTGAACGCGCCTCTCCTCGGCGAGGTCCAGCCGCGGCGGCGCCCCGGCCTTGAGGCGGTGGACAATGCGCAGGTATTCCGACCCGCCGAGCTCCTCGCGGTTCTCGCCGACGAGGAGGATCGTGTCGCCGGGGTCCCTGAATCCTGGCCCGACCGTCTTCCGCACGTCGTCGATGATGCCGACGACCCCCAGCACGGGCGTAGGATGGATGGAGGCGCCCTCGGTGTCATTGTAGAAGCTGACGTTGCCCCCGGTGACGGGGATCTCGAAAGCCCGGCAGGCCTCGGCCAGACCGTCGATGACCTGCTCGAACTGCCACATGACCTCCGGCTTCTCGGGATTGCCGAAGTTCAGGCAGTTCGTGACACCGATCGGCCGGGCCCCGACGCAGGCCAGGTTCCGGCAGGCCTCGGCCACGGCCACGGCGCCGCCGGTCCGCGGGTCGAGCAGGGCGTAGAGAGAGTTGCCGTCGAGGGTCATGGCCAGGGCCTTCTTCGATCCCTTGATCCTCAGGACGGCCGCGTCGGCCCCCGGCAGGACGGCCGTGTTGACCTGGACCATGTGGTCGTATTGGCGGAAAACCCATTCCTTGTCCGCGATCGTCGGGGAGGCCAGGATGCGCAGGAAGATGTCGTCGAAATCGGCCGGGACGGGGAGGAGCGGGAGCCGGGCGTGGCCCGGCGCCTGAGCCGGCGGACGGCTGGCCCGGCGGTAGGCGGGGCAGAGGTTGACGACCGCGTCGACGGGCACGTCGACGACGACGTCGCCCTTGAACCGGACCCGGACCCGGCCGCCCTCGGTGACGCGCCCGATGATCGGGGCGTCGAGGTCCCACTTGGCGAAGACCTCCTGGACCTTCTTGACGTTCTCCTTGGTCGTGACGAGGAGCATGCGCTCCTGGGATTCCGAGAGCATGATCTCGTACGGGGTCATCCCGGCTTCGCGCTGGGGCACGAGGTCGAGGTCGATCTCGATGCCGGTCCCTCCCTTGGCCGCCATCTCCGTCGTCGAGCAGGTCAGGCCGGCCGCGCCCATGTCCTGGATGCCGAGGATGAGGTTGTTCGACATGACCTCGAGGCAGGCCTCGACCAGGAGCTTCTCCTTGAACGGGTCGCCAACCTGGACGTTGGGCCGCTTGTGCTCGGTCTCCTTGCCGAACTCCGCCGAGGCCATGGTCGCGCCGTGGATGCCGTCGCGTCCGGTCTTGGCGCCGACGTAGAGGACGGGGTTGCCGACGCCCTCGGCCTTGGCCAGGAAGATCTTGTCCTTGTCCGCCAGGCCCAGGCAAAAGACGTTGACGAGCGGGTTGGCGGCGTAGCATTCGTCGAACGAGACCTCGCCGCCGACGGTCGGCACCCCGATGGAGTTGCCGTAGCCGGCGATGCCGGAGACGACGCCTTCCATGACCGAGCGGTTCCTCGGGTCCGACAGGGGGCCGAAGCGCAGCGAATCGAGGACGGCGATGGGCCGGGCGCCCATGGTGAAGATATCGCGGAGGATGCCGCCGACGCCCGTGGCCGCGCCCTGGTAGGGCTCGATGTACGAGGGGTGGTTGTGGGATTCGATCTTGAAGACGACGACCTGGCCGTCGCCGATGTCCAGGACGCCGGCGTTCTCCCCGGGCCCCTGGACGACGTGCCTGCCGGTCGTCGGCAGCTTCTTCAGGTGGACCTTGGAGCTCTTGTAGCCGCAGTGCTCGGACCACATGACCGAGAAGATGCCGAGCTCGGTCATGTTCGGCTCGCGTCCGACGAAGCCGACGATGGCCCCGTACTCCTCCTCCGTCAGGTTGTGCTGGTCCAGGATCTTCTTATCGACCATGGCGGACCTTCGTTCGGCCGGAGGCGGCCTTGGGCTTGGGGCGCGCCGCCTTGGGGGCGCGGCGGGCGGCGAAGCCGGCGACGATGGAATCGAAGATGACGCGGCCGTCCTCGCTCCCGAGCAGGGCCTCGGAGGCCCGCTCGGGATGGGGCATCAGGCCGAGGACGTTGCCGGCCTTGTTCGCGAGGCCGGCGATGTTGTTGAGCGAGCCGTTGACGTCGGCCTCCGTCGTGACCCGGCCGGAGGCGTCGCAATAGCGGAAGACGACCTGCCGGTGGCGCTCGAGGTCGGCCAGCGTCCGCGGCGGGGCGTAGTAGTTGCCGTCGAAGTGGGCGATGGGGATGCGCAAAACCTGGCCTTCGCGGGCGGCCCCGGTGAAAAGCGTCGCGGCGTTCTCGACACGGATGTGGACGTGCTGGCAGAGGAACTTCAGGTCCTTGTTCCGGAGCATGGCCCCCGGCAGCAGGCCGAGCTCGAGCAGGACCTGGAACCCGTTGCAGATGCCCAGGACGAGCCCGCCCCTGCGGGCGAAGGCCTTGACCTCCCGCATGAGCGGGGAGAAGCGGGCGATGGCGCCGGCGCGGAGGTAATCGCCGTAGGAGAAGCCGCCCGGCAGGACGACGCAGTCGACGCCCTTGAGGTCGTGGTCCTTGTGCCAGAGGAGGACGGTGTCCTGCCTGACGATGGACTTGAGGGCGTAGAGCGTGTCGTAGTCGCAGTTGGAGCCCGGGAACTGGACGACGCCGAATCTCATGCTCATTTCCCCGCGGGCGACTTGATGAACTCCCAGGTGAATTTCTCGATGATGGGGTTGGCCAGGACCTTGCGGGCGATCTCGGCGACGAGGGCCTCGGCCTCCTTCCGCGGCAGGCGGTCGAGCTCGAGCTCGAAGACCTTGCCCTGGCGGACGTCCTTCACGGCGGCGTAGCCCATGGTATGGAGCGCGTTCTTGACCGTCTGGCCCTGGGGGTCGAGGACGCTGTCCTTGAACGAAACGAGGATCCTAACTCTCATCGGCGAATACCCTTTCAAAGATGTCGTCGACCTTGGCGAGGTACGGCTCGAGGGAGAAGCAGGCGGCGACCTCGGCCGGCGAGAGGGCCTTGGCCACGTCGGGGTCGCCGGCGACGAGCTTGCGGAAATCGAGCCCCTCGTTCCAGGCCTTGAGACTGTTCCGCTGGACGACCTGGTAGGCGTCCTCGCGCGTCAGGCCCTTCTTGGTCAGGGCGAGCAGGACGCTCTGGGAGAAGATCAGGCCGCGCGTGGCCTCGATGTTGGCCCGCATCCGGTCGGGGTGGACGGTCCAGTGGCCGACGATGTCCGCGGCCTCGGCCAATACGAAGTCGGTCAGGATGAACGAGTCGGGGAAGACAACCCGCTCCGCCGAGGAATGCGAGATGTCCCGCTCATGCCAGAGGACCATGTCCTCCAGCCCGACCTGGGCGTCGGCCCGGACGAGGCGGGCCAGGCCGGAGATCCGCTCGCAGCGGACGGGGTTCTTCTTGTGCGGCATCGAGGACGAGCCCTTCTGGCCCTTGGTGAACGGCTCCTCGACCTCGCCGACCTCGGTCCTCTGGAGGTGGCGGACCTCCACGGCGATCTTCTCGACCGAGGTCACGAGCAGGGCCAGGGCCTGGAGGACTTGGGCGTGGCGGTCCCGCTGAAGGACCTGGTTCGAAACCGGGGCCGGGCGGAGCCTGAGCTTGCGGAGGGCCATCGCCTCGACCCGCATGTCGAGGTGGATGTAGGTCCCGACGGACCCCGAGATGCGGCCGACCGAGATAACGTCGATGGCCTCGTCCAGCCGGCGGAGGTGCCGCCGGAGCTCCGCGTACCAGACGAGGATCTTGAAGCCGAATGTCACCGGCTCGGCGTGGATGCCGTGGGTCCGGCCGATGCAGGGGGTCCTCTTGTACTTGAGGGCCTGCCTCTTGAGCAGGCGGAGGAGGTCCGCGACGCCGGCCCGGACCTTGAGCAGGGACTCGCGGATGAGCAGGGAGAGGGCCGTGTCGACGACGTCGTAGGAGGTCAGGCCGAGATGGATGTAGCGCGAGTCGGGGCCGACCTTCTCCGCGACCGAGGTCAGGAAGGCGACGATGTCATGCTTGACGACCTTCTCGATCTCGTCGATGCGGGCCACCGAGAAGCCCGCCTTCGCCCTGATCTCGAGGAGGGCGGGGCGGGGGATCTTCCCCAGGCGGGCCCAAGCCTCGCACACGGCGAGCTCGACGTCGAGCCACTTCCGGTAGCGGTTCTCGTCGGTCCAGATGGCGCCCATCTCCGGGCGCGTGTAGCGGTCGATCATGGCTTCCTGCCTTTCCCAGAGGAAGGCCAAATGATAACAGCAGCCCCGCTGGATTGTCAACGAAATCGGCTGAAAAACGGGCGCCGCCGGGCCCTCGCGGCCCTCGGCAGGGCTCCAGGGGGAGGGAACCGCCGGATGGGCGGCGACAGGGGCTCCCCAGGGGGCAAAGGTTCGGCTATAATGCGTGTCTAAGGTTAAGAGGGACAGATGGATGAGCGGCCGGACGAGGTCCTCGTCGAGGACGTCCAACGGGGGCGGACCGAGACCTTTTCGGAGCTCGCCCGCCGCCACCAGCAGAGGGTCTACCGGCTGGTTTACGGAATGACGAGGAACCGGTCGGACGCCGACGACCTGAGCCAGGAGGTATTCATGACGGCTTTCCGCTCGATCTCGGGCTTCAACGGGAGGTCGAGCTTCTATACCTGGCTCTATCGGATCGCCGTCAACCGGACCCTCAATTTCCTGAGGGAGCGCGGGCTGGAGAAGGACCGGGCCGAGTTCGACGAAAACATGGCCCCCGGCGTGGACGCGCCGGCCGAGGCCTCGCCCGAGGCCCGCTCGATCGACGCCGAGCTCCGGAGCCGCCTGGCCGAGGCCGTCGATGCCCTGCCGCCCCTGTTCAAGGCGTGCTTCCTCCTGGTCGTGGACCAGGGACTGAGCCATGCCGAGGCGGCGCGGGCTTTGGGCTGCTCGGAGAATACCGTTTCCTGGCGGATGCACAAGGCCCGCAAGCTCCTCCAGGCCAGGCTCAAGCCGTATGTCAGCGAGGTCGGAAGATGAGATGCGAACGAGCGGAACGGATGATCTCCGACGCCCTGGACGGGGCCATCTTCGGACGCCGGGCGGCCCGCTTGGCGCGCCACCTCGAACGGTGCGCCGCCTGCCGCGAATATGAGCGGGAGGCGGGGCTCATCCAGGCCCATGCGGGCGGCTTGGCCGACCCCGGCCTGACGGCAGGCGACTGGGCGGATTTCAGCCGGCGTCTCGAAGCCAAGGTGGCCGCGCCCTCCGCCCCGCCCCCGGCGAGGGCCAGGAGCGGAATTCCCCATTTGCCAAGCGGGAAGTGGGCCTGGGCCACGGCGGCCTCGGCCGCCCTGGTCGTTCTTGCCGCCTACCTGGCCTTCCTGCGGCCTGGGGCTGGGCGGGAAGCGACGCCCGCTCCGTTCGAGGATTCCCTCGCCCAGGTCCTCGGCGAGGCCGACGCGAGCCCGGAGCTCGCGAGTTCGCTCAACAGCTCCGTCGAGGCCTCGATCGAGGAGACCGTCCGGCCGGCAGCCGGGGAAGCGCCGGTCACCTTCGGCGACAATCCGCTCTTCTGGGAGTCCCTGAGCGAGGGGGAGCTGGGCGAGCTCGAGTCGGCGTTGCGGAAAGAAACGAAGCTCGGAGGAGTGTCATGAACGCGAACACGAAGAAAGCGGCCATCGTCCTCGCCGCGGCCGTCCTGATGGGCGCGGCGGCGGCCGGCGCGCTCCTGGGGCAGCCTCAGAACCGGGCCCGCCTCCGGGACAACATCAACACCCTGCGGCTGCTGCGCATGACGCAGGCCCTCGAGTTGACCGAAGGCCAGACAGCTAAGCTCTTCCCGGTCTTGACCCGGATCGACAGGGAGAAGTCCGAGCTTCAGAACCGCATGAGCGCGGCCATCCGCGAGCTCCGGGCGGCCCTCGACCGGACGCCGGTCCGCGAGGCGGACGTCCTGACCCTGGTTCAGCGGGTCCGCGGCCTCCGGGAGTCCGTCCGGCAGAAGGACGCGGAGTTCGACGCCGCCCTCGACGAGAACCTGACGCCGGTCCAGAAGGGGAGGTATCTCATCTTCCTGGTCGATTTCGCCCGGGGGCTGGGGGAGAAGCTGAACCAGGCCCGGCAGGCCCGGCTGGACCGGTAGGCGCGTTTCCCCCTAAAATTCGCCGCTCCCCCCTTGACAGGCCGGGGGATTTCGTATAAGATGGCTGATGCGGTTCTGTCGTTTTCAGACTAAGTCTCTGAAAAAGAACAACTTCGAGCTCGAGGAGAAAATTTTTTTATTTTCAGCGCTTTTTCTGTATTTCTCCGCGACCAGGCGGAATTCGGCTCTTCCCGAATGACGGTGCGCCAGCGTAGCTCAGTCAGGTAGAGCGGCTGATTTGTAATCAGCGGGTCAGGGGTTCGAATCCCTTCGCTGGCTTTGACGCGGCGATCGAGCGGACATCCTGACGAGGGAGCATCCCGGCCGGCGGCGGGAGGTCCATTCAGGACGCAGAAAAGGAATATCGAGGATGGTGCATAAGCTGGGCAGGTTCCAGAGTGGCCAAATGGGGCGGGCTGTAAACCCGCTGCGGAAACGCTTCGGAGGTTCGAATCCTTCCCTGCCCACTTTCGCGGGAATAGCTCAGTTGGTAGAGCGTCAGCCTTCCAAGCTGAATGTCGCGGGTTCGAATCCCGTTTCCCGCTCTTCGACGAGTGTCGCGGGCCCAAGTAGCTCAGTTGGCAGAGCACGTCCTTGGTAAGGACGGGGTCACCAGTTCAACTCTGGTCTTGGGCTTTCTGTTTCGGAGACGGCGGTCCAGAGGATAGGGCGCCCGGAGGATGCAAGGCATGGCCAAGAGGAAGTTCGAAAGAACCAAGCCTCACGTCAACATCGGCACGATCGGCCACGTCGACCACGGCAAGACGACGTTGACCTCGGCCATCACCCGGGTGCTGTCGAAGGCCAACGCGGCGAATGAGTTCCGGGCCTACGACCAGATCGACAACGCTCCGGAGGAGCGGGAGCGCGGCGTGACCATCAACATCGCCCACATCGAGTACGAGACGGCGAAGAGGCACTATGCGCACATCGACTGCCCGGGCCACGCGGACTACATCAAGAACATGATCACGGGAGCGGCGCAGATGGACGGCTCGATCCTGGTCGTGGCGGCCGACGACGGCCCCATGCCCCAGACCCGGGAGCACATCCTGCTCGCCCGGCAGGTCAACGTGCCGGCCATCGTCGTCTTCTTGAACAAGGTCGACCTCGTCGGCGATCCCGAGATCCTCGACCTCGTCGAGCTCGAGATCCGGGACCTGCTGACGCGCTACGGCTTCCCCGGCGCCCGGACGCCGGTCATCCGGGGCTCGGCCCTCCTCGCCATGCAGTCCGACGGCGACCCGGCGAATCCCTGGAACCGGAAGATCCTGGAGCTCATGGACGCGGTCGACGCGTTCATCCCGGACCCGGTCCGGGCCGTCGACCTGCCGTTCCTCATGCCGATCGAGGACGTCTTCACCGTCTCCGGCCGCGGCACGGTCGTCACCGGCCGCGTCGAGCGCGGGCGGGTCCTGGTCAACGAGGAGGTCGAGGTCGTCGGCTTCGGCGAGACCAAGCGGAAGGTCGTGACCGGGGTCGAGATGTTCCGCAAGATCCTCGACGAGGGGATGGCCGGCGACAACGTCGGCGTCCTCCTTCGGGGGACCGACAGGAACGAGGTCGAACGCGGCATGGTCCTGGCCGCGCCGGGCTCGATCCGGCCGCACCGGAAGTTCCGGGCGGAGATCTACGTCCTGAAGAAGGAAGAGGGCGGGCGGCACACGCCGTTCTTCAGCGGCTACCGGCCGCAGTTCTATCTCCGGACGACGGACGTGACGGGCGGCGTCAGGCTCGTCGACGGCGTCGAGATGGTCATGCCCGGCGACAACGTCAACCTGGAGATCGAGCTGCTCACGGACGTCGCCCTGGAAAAGGCCCTGCGGTTCGCCGTCCGCGAGGGCGGGCGGACGGTCGGGGCCGGCACCGTCACGGAGGTCCTCGACTAGGGCCGTCGGACGGCGGGGAGTGAACGAGGGAAGGTTCGACCATGCGAGAGATGATCACGCTCCAGTGCGGCGACTGCAAGCGCCGGAACTATTCGACGACGCGGAACAAGAAGAAGCAGACGGACAAGCTCGAGATCAAGAAGTTCTGTCCGTTCTGCCGGAAGCACACGCTTCACAAGGAAGTCAAGTAGGGCCCGACGGAGGACAGGTGAGTAGCTCAATTGGTAGAGCAGCGGTCTCCAAAACCGCAGGTTGCGGGTTCGAGCCCTGCCTCACCTGCCATATTCCCCTGGCCCGGCCGTCCCGGACGGGGGCGGCCGGGGGCGCCGAGAGAGGGATGCACGATGAATGACAAGATCCGCTGGTACAAACGGTTCGGGAACTTCCTGAGGGATGTCCGGTCGGAGCTGAAGAAGGTCACCTGGCCGTCCCGCCCGGAGGTCACGAGCACGACCGTCGTCGTCATCGCGGCGACGATCTTCTTCGGGTTCTACCTCTTCCTCATGGACGTCGTCTTCTCCTGGCTCATCGGCAAGGTCCAGGCCCTGTTCGGGTAATCCGCGGAAGGAACGGGCGATGGCAAAGAACTGGTACGTTGTCCACACTTACTCAGGGTTCGAGAAGTTCGTGGCGGAGTCCATCAAGCAGAAGGCCGCCGAGCTCCACATCGAGGACCAGGTCGGGCAGATCATCATCCCGACCGAGGACGTCATCGAGATCCGGGCCGGCAAGAAGGTCGTCTCCACGAAGCGCTCCTACCCGGGCTACATCCTCGTCGAGATGGAGATGAGCGACGAGAACTGGCTCATGATCCGGCAGGTCCCCAAGGTCACGGGCTTCGTCGGCTCCGGCCGGACGCCGACCCCGCTCAGCAAGAAGGAGGTCGGCCAGATCGTCGAGCACATGGAGACGACCTCGGAGAAGCCCAAGCCCAAGCACTCGTTCGAGAAGGGCGAGGCCGTCCGCATCATCGACGGCCCCTTCTTCAACTTCAACGGCATCGTCGAGGAGGTCAACCACGAGCGGAGCACGCTCAAGGTCCTGGTGACCATCTTCGGCCGTTCGACGCCGGTCGAGCTCGAGTTCCTGCAGGTCGAAAAGCTTTAGGAGGACGAGATGGCGAAAGAGATCGTCGCGAAAATCAAGCTGGAGATCGTCGCCGGCCAGGCCAGCCCCGCCCCGCCCGTCGGGCCGGCCCTGGGGCAGCACGGCGTCAACATCATGCAGTTCGTCCGGGAGTTCAACGACCGGACGGGCAAGATGGACGAGGGGACCGTCGTCCCGGTCCTCATCACCGTCTTCAAGGACAAGTCCTTCAACTTCGTCGTCAAGACCCCGCCGGCCTCCTATCTCCTGAAGAAGGCGGCCGGGATCGCCAAGGGCTCCGGGGCGCCGAACAAGGACAAGGTCGGCCGCGTGACCTGGAAGCAGATCGAGGACATCGCCCGGACGAAGCTCGCCGACCTCAATGCCTACGACGTCGAGGCGGCCAAGAAGATCATCGCCGGCACGGCCAAGAACATGGGATTGGAGATCGTCAGTGAATAAGCGCGGCAAGAACTACGTCAAGGCCAGGGAGGTCAAGGGGACGGAGGCCCGCGAATACTCCGTCGAGGAGGCCGTGGCCCTGCTCAAGAAGGCCCATTACGCCAAGTTCGACGAGTCCGTGGACATGTCGATCCGGCTGGGCGTCAACCCGAAGTACTCGGACCAGATGGTCCGCGGCACGGTCGTCCTGCCCCACGGCACGGGCAAGACGAAGAAGATCTGCGTCATCGCGGCGGGCGAGAAGATCAAGGAGGCCGAGGAGGCCGGGGCCGACTACGCCGGCGGCGACGACCTCATCGAGAAGATCGCGGGCGGCTGGATCGACTTCGACGTCGTCATCGCCACCCCCGACGTCATGCGCGGCGTCGGCAAGCTCGGCCGGATCCTCGGCACGAAGGGCCTCATGCCCAACCCGAAGGCCGGCACGGTGACCTTCGACGTCAAGAAGGCCGTCGAGGAGACGAAGGCCGGCAAGGTCGAGTTCCGCGTCGACAAGACGAGCATCGTCCACAACACCGTCGGCAAGGTCTCCTTCGCCGAGGACAAGCTCGCCGAGAACGTCAAGACATTCATCCAGGCTATCGTCCACGCCAAGCCGCCGGCGGCCAAGGGGAAGTACGTGCGGAGCATGTTCCTCTCGTCGACGATGGGGCCGTCGTTCCGCATCGCCGAGGACATCCTGGAGAAATAGGAGAGAGCCCCGTGAAGAAGGAAACGAAGTCAGAGGTCGTTAAGAGCCTCGAAGCCGCGCTCGACAGCCATAGCACGTTCTACCTGGTCGACTTCAAGCGGATGAAGGTTTCCCAGGCGGTCGAGCTCCGGAAGACCCTCCGCAAGAACGGCTTCGTCTACAAGGTCGTCAAGAACCGGCTGGCCCTGCGGGCCCTCCGCGACAAGTGCCCGGCCGAGATCAGGCCGTTCTTCGAGAAACCGACGGCCGTCGCCTTCGCCGCCGACAACCCCATCGGCCTGGCCAGGGCCCTCAAGGGCTTCTCCGCGCAGGGGAAGGTCTTGGCCGTCAAGGCCGGCGTCGTCGAGGGCCAGTACCTGGCCCCCGAGCGGTTCGAAGAGATTACCAAGCTCTCGTCCCGCCAGGACCTCCTGGCCAAGGTCGGGTACCTGATGGCCGCGCCCCTGACCCGATTCCTGCGGACCCTGCAAGCCCCCCTGGGGAACATGGGGAGCCTGCTCGGCCAGCTCAGGGCCAAGAAACCGGACGGACAATAACGATTGCGGTCTGAACGACCCAAGCCCAAATAAAGGAGACTCGTGACATGGAAAAACTCACCAAGGAACAGTTCTTCGAGCACCTGGACAGCCTGACCATCCTGGAACTCTCGGACTACATCAAGGAGTTCGAGAGCCGGTACGGCATCAGCGCCGCCGCCCCCGTCATGATGGCCGGAGCGGCCGCTCCGCAGGCCGAGGTCAAGCCCGCCGAGGAGAAGACCTCCTTCAACGTCATCCTGAAGTCCGTGGGCGACAAGAAGATCAACGTCATCAAGGTCGTCCGCGAGGTCACCAACCTCGGCCTCAAGGAAGCGAAGGACCTCGTCGACGGCGCCCCCAAGCCGCTCAAAGAGGGCGTGACCAAGGAAGAGGCCGAGTCGATCAAGGCGAAGTTCGCCGAGGTCGGGGCCACCATCGAACTCCAGTAAGCCGGGGCCATCGGTCGGCTGAGCCACCGTCCCCGGCGGGACGGACTCAGGAGAGGATAAACTCTTGATGAGAGAGCCAGCATGCTAACAGAACCTAAGACATCTTTTCGCGAGAGGGTCGACTACTCGAAGATCCGGACGGTCTTCCCCATGCCCGACCTTCTGGACATCCAGACCCAGGCTTACGCCGAGTTCCTCCAGATGGAGCTCCTCCCCGAGGAGCGCCAGGAGACCGGGCTCCAGGCGGCCTTCAAGGATGTCTTCCCCATCTCCGATTTCAAGGAAACGACGGAACTCGAGTTCCTCGGCTACTCGATCGGGACGTGGGAGTGCAAGTGCGGCCGGCTCAAGGGCGTCGAGAACTCCCGCCCCCGCTGCACCGCCTGCGGGACCCTCCTCCCCGCGGACGTGGAGCTGACCGAGAAGGAGATGTGCCCCTACTGCGGGGCGACGCGCAAGATCGAGCTGCCCCTCTGCGACCACTGCGGCGACCGCGTCGCGCTCAAGATCAAGTACACCCCCATGGAGTGCATCCAGAAGGGATACACCTACGCCGTGCCGCTCAAGCTCAAGGTCCAGCTCGTGTCCTGGGAGAAGGACGCCGCGACCAAGGCCAAGCGCCTCAAGCACATCAAGCAGCAGGAGGTCTATTTCGGCGACATCCCGCTCATGACCGAGAAGGGGACGTTCATCTTCAACGGCATCGAGCGGGTCGTCGTCAGCCAGCTCCAGCGCTCGCCCGGCGTCTTCTTCCGCCCCGCCGAGGCCAAGGGCTTCTTCATCGCCAAGCTCATCCCGTACCGAGGCGCCTGGGTCGAGTTCGAGCACGACGCCAAGAACCTCCTCTGGGTCCGCCTCGACCGCAAGAAGAAGTTCCTCGCCACCGTCTTCCTCAGGGCCCTCGGCTTCTCCTCGGACGAGGAGATCGTGCGGCTCTTCCACAAGTCCTTCAAGGTCCTCGTCGAGGACGGGAAGCTCTACTGGGAGGTCTCCGAGGCCCTCGCCGGGCGGACGCCCGCCGAGGACGTCACGGACGCCCGGGGCCGGAAGGTCCTGGCCCCGGCGAAAAAGAAGATCACGCCCGAGGTCTGCCGGGAGCTCATCGAGGCCAAGGTCGCCAAGGTCCCCGTCCTCAAGAAGGACCTCCAGGGCGCCTACTCCCTCACCGGCATCAAGGGCAAGGTCCGAACGAACGAGGAGATCGGCGACGTCCAGCTCGACCTCCTCATCGGCCGCGGCGAGCCGTTCGAGGTCTTCTATCCCGAGGAGGACAAGGCCGGACTGATCATCGTCACGACCCTCAAGAAGGACCTCCGCAAGGATACGGCCCAGGCCCTCGGCGAGATCTACCGCAAGCTCCGGCCGGGCGAGCCCCACACCATGGAGAGCGCCCACAACCTCTTC
The DNA here is from genome assembly GCA_035543515.1 of Terriglobales bacterium. Taxonomy (GTDB): domain Bacteria; phylum Acidobacteriota; class Aminicenantia; order Aminicenantales; family Saccharicenantaceae; genus DATKJS01. The sequence continues at coordinate 24,859 of DATKJS010000108.1, forward strand.
CACAGCCTGTTCTTCAACCCTCAGAAGTACAACTTCTCGCGGATCGGCCGGCTCAAGTTCAACATCAAGCTGGGGCTCGACACGCCCATGGACGAGAAGACCCTCTCCCCGATGGACTACGTCGAGGTCATCAAGTACCTCCTCAACCTGCGCCTCGGCGAGGGCATGACCGATGACATCGACCACCTCGGCAACCGCCGGGTCCGGTCCGTCGGCGAGCTCGTCGAGAACGCCTTCCGCATCGGCCTGACGCGGATGGAGCGGACGATCAAGGAGAAGATGACGATCACCGCCGACCTGGCCGCGGCCATGCCGCAGGACCTCATCAACTCCAAGCCGGTCATCGCCGCGCTCAAGGAGTTCTTCGGCAGCTCCCAGCTCTCCCAGTTCATGGACCAGATCAACGCCCTGGCCGAGATCACCCACAAGCGCCGCCTGAGCGCCCTCGGCCCCGGCGGGCTCAGCCGGGAGCGGGCCGGGTTCGAGGTCCGCGACATCCAGACCTCCCACTACGGCCGGATCTGCCCGGTCGAGACGCCGGAAGGCCCGAACATCGGCCTCATCTCCTCCCTCAGCTGCTACGCCCGCGTCAACAACTACGGCTTCATCGAGACCCCCTACCGGAAGGTCAAGAACGGCCGGATCATCGACTACGTCAAGGTCCTCCACCCGGGGAGCAGCGACTACAAGGTGGGCGACATCGTCGAGAAGGACGAGTGCGTCCGGGCCTCCGAGAAGCTCCGGGCCGAGAAGGCCCGCCTCCTCCCCGTCGTCGAGCCCTACTGCTGGTACCTGACGGCCTGGGAGGAGGAGAAGTACAACATCGCCCAGGCCAACGCGGCCGTCGACGAGCGCGGCCGGTTCACCAACGACCTCGTCAGCGCCCGCGAGCGGGGCAACTTCAAGAACATCCCCAAGGACCAGATCCACTACATCGACGTCTCGCCGAAGCAGCTCGTGTCCCTGTCGGCGGCCCTCATCCCGTTCCTCGAGCACGACGATGCCAACCGGGCCCTGATGGGCTCGAACATGCAGCGGCAGGCCGTGCCCCTCCTCCGTCCCGAGGCGCCCCTCATCGGCACCGGGATCGAGGACCTCGTCGCCGTCGGCTCGGGCGACGTCATCGTCTGCCGGCGGGCCGGGACCGTCGCCTTCGTCGACGCCGAGCGGATCCTCGTCCGGACCGACGAGAAGGACAGCTCGCGCAACCACGAGGTCGGCACGGACCTCTATGTCCTGACAAAGTTCCTCCGGACGAACCAGAACACCTCGACCAACCACCGTCCCATCGTCCGCAAGGGGGACAAGGTCCGCAAGGGCCAGGTCCTGGCCGACAGCTCCTGCACGGACGGCGGGGAGCTGGCCCTCGGCCGGAACGTCCTCTGCGCCTTCATGCCGTGGCGCGGCTACAACTACGAGGACGCCATCATCGTCAGCGAGAAGCTCATCAAGAACGACATCTTCACCTCGCTCCACATCGTCGAGGAGACCATCGAGGCCCGCGACACCAAGCTCGGGCCCGAGGAGATCACCCGGGACATCCCCAACGTCCCCGAGAACCTCCTCCGCAACCTCGACGAGAACGGCATCGTCCGCATCGGGGCCCACGTCAAGTCCGGCGACATCCTCGTCGGCAAGGTCGCCCCGAAGGGCGAGACCCAGCTCTCGCCCGAGGAGAAGCTCCTCAAGGCGATCTTCGGGGAGAAGGCGCTCGACGTCAAGGACGCCTCCCTCTACTGCTCCCCGGGCGTCGAGGGCACGATCATCGACGTCCGCATCTTCTCCCGCCGCGGCATCGAGAAGGGGCCGCGGGCCAAGGCCATCGAGAAGGACGAGATCGCCAAGATGAAGCGGAACCTCGACGACGAGATCGTCATCCTGGAGGCCGAGAAGTGGCAGAAGGCCAAGGCCCTCCTCAAGGGCCAGGTCGTCGAGAAGGCCCAGAAGGCCGGCGGCACGACCCTGGAGAAGGGGGCCAAGCTGACCGAGAAGGTCCTGGACATGCTGACCTTCGACGAGGCCATGAAGCTCAAGCTGGCCGAGGACGAGGAGGCCGACAAGGAGATCAAGGACCTGGACAAGAAGGTCAAGCGGCAGATCGAGGCCCTCCGGGCCGTCTTCAAGGAGAAGGTCGACAACCTCAAGAAGGGCGACGAGCTCGCCCCCGGCGTCATCCAGGCCATCAAGGTCTTCATCGCCATGAAGCGAAAGATGTCCGTCGGCGACAAGATCTCGGGCCGCCACGGGAACAAGGGCATCGTGGCCAAGATCGTGCCCGAGGAGGACATGCCCCGGCTGCCGAACGGGACGCCGGTCGAGATCGTCCTCAACCCCCTGGGCGTTCCCTCCCGAATGAACGTCGGGCAGATCCTCGAGACGCACGCCGGCTGGGCGGCCCGCACGCTCGGCCTCTGGCTCTCGACGCCCGTCTTCGACGGCGCGAGCGAGTCCGAGATCAAGAAGCTCCTCAAGGAGGCCGGCCTGCCCGAGACCGGCAAGACGCCGCTCTACGACGGCATAACCGGCGAATTCCTCGACCAGGAGGTCACCGTCGGCTTCATTTACATGATGAAGCTCTTCCACCTGGTCGACGACAAGATCCACGCCCGCTCGACCGGCCCGTACTCCCTCATCACCCAGCAGCCGCTCGGCGGCAAGGCCCAGTTCGGCGGCCAGCGGTTCGGGGAGATGGAGGTCTGGGCCCTCGAGGCCTACGGCGCCGCCTTCACCCTCCAGGAGCTGCTGACGGTCAAGTCCGACGACGTCGAGGGGCGGGCCAAGATCTATGAAGCCATCGTCAAGGGCGACCTCGAGTTCACGCCGGGGCTGCCCGAATCGGTCAACGTCCTTATCCGCGAGCTCCAGAGCCTCTGCCTGAACGTCGAGCTCGAGAGGGGCGAAAAGGAAGAAGTCCTGCCCTGGGGGATTGCCGTCCCCCAGACCGGAAAAGGAGAAGCCTAATGGATATCCGGCCACCGGTGGCGGCCCGGCCAAGGGTCGATTTCGACCGCGTCCGAATCAGCATCGCCTCGCCCGAAAAGATCAAGAGCTGGTCCTGGGGCGAGGTGACCAAGCCCGAAACGATCAACTACCGGACCTTCAAGCCCGAGAAAGACGGCCTGTTCTGCGCCAAGATCTTCGGCCCCATCAATGATTACGAGTGCCTCTGCGGCAAGTACAAGAGGATGAAGTACCGGGGCATTATCTGCGAGCGCTGCGGCGTCGAAGTCACGAAATCCAAGGTCCGGCGCGAGCGGATGGGCCACATCCTCCTGGCTTCTCCGGTCGCCCATATCTGGTTCTTCAAGAGCCCCCCGAG